>NZ_JBFTPD010000003.1:315000-626821 GCF_056398305.1 Rhizobium sp. 01T444 | reverse complement strand
GGGCGAGACCGTGCGCATCATGTATGTGCATGTGCCCTCCGCCTGGCTCTCCATGATGTGCTATACGATCATGAGCATTTCAGCGATCGGCACGCTCGTCTGGCGCCATCCGCTGGCGGATGTTTCGGCCAAGGCCGCAGCTCCGCTCGGCGCTGCCTTCACGCTCCTTGCACTCGTCACCGGCTCACTCTGGGGCAAGCCCATGTGGGGCACATGGTGGGTCTGGGATGCGCGGCTGACCTCCGTCTTCATCCTCTTCCTGATGTATCTCGGCCTGATCGCGCTGAACCGCGCCATGGATGAGCCCTCGAAGGCTGCGCGCGTCACCGCCGTCCTCATTCTCGTCGGCTTCGTCAATATTCCGATCATCAAGTTTTCGGTCGACTGGTGGAACACGCTGCATCAGTCTGCAAGCGTCCTGCGCCTCGATGGACCGGCGATCGATCCGGAATTCCTGCGCCCGCTGCTGATCATGGCGATCGCCTTCACCCTGCTCTTCTTCACGCTGCATCTGATGGCGATGAGAAACGAGATCTGGCGCCGCCGCATCGCCTCCCAGCGCCGCATGGCCGCCCGCATGGCAAGCCGGGAGGACTGACGATGGGCTCCTACGCCTTCTACGTCTACGGCTCCTATGGCTTTGCCGCTGTAGTGACGATCGCAGTGACGCTCTGGACCTGGACTGACGGGCGTGCACGCCAGAAGGAATTGGCAGCGCTTGAAGCCGCCGGTATCCGTCGCCGTTCCGCCAGACCGAAGGACGACGAATGACTGCGGCTCCACAAGAGAATAGGCCGAAAAGCCGCAGCGTCAGTCGCTATGCGCTTGCCCTGATCCCGCTGCTCGTCTTCGGCGGCATCGCAGCAACGGCAGCCAAAATGCTCTACGACCAGGATTTTCATGGCAAGAATATCGCCGAAATTCCCTCGGCTTTAATCGGCACCAAGGCGCCGTCGCTGAACCTGCCGCCGCTCGAAGGCTCCAATCTGCCGGCGCTGACGGATGAAGCGGTCAAGGGCAAGCTCACCCTCGTCAACGTCTTCGCCTCCTGGTGCATTCCCTGCCGCGATGAACATCCCCTTCTCAAGCAGCTTGCCGAGAATGGGCGGCTGAACATCGTCGCGATCAACTACAAGGACAAGAACGAGAACGCCTTGCGTTTCCTCGGTGAACTCGGCAATCCCTACCACGCCATCGGCGTCGACCCGAACGGCAAGGCGGCGATCGACTGGGGCGTCTACGGCATTCCGGAAAGCTATCTTGTCGCGCCCGATGGCACGATCATCTACAAGCGTGTCGGCCCCTTCGACGATATCAGCCTAAAGGAAGGTCTTTTTCCAGCAATGGAAAAGGCACTGGGCAAGCCGCTTTCCTAGAGTTTTCCTGGTGAGATTGCAGAATTCTGACCAGGAAAGGCTCTAAACACCGCCCTGCCAGACCTTGATCGCTTCGACCGGCCAGATCAGCATCAGCACATTCAGCGTGAGATTGTCCCGGATCATATAACCGGTGAAAATCTCGAAGAAGATGGCAATGGCAACGGTCAGCGCCACAGGCGCTCTCGAGGCGAAAAAGAAGCCGATGGCCATGAAGATCGTGTCCATGGCCGAATTGATGATGCTGTCGCCGTAATAGTCGAGCGAGATCGTCGCCGTGCGGTAGCGATCGATGATCAGAGGCGAATTTTCCAGAAGCTCCCAGCCGGATTCGATGAGAACAGCCAGGAGCAGGCGCGCCGCAAACGGCTTGCCTCGTAGCACGAGATGCGCCAGCCCGTAGAACAGGAAACCGTGAATGATATGCGACGGCGTGTACCAGTCGGACAGGTGCTGGGAATTGCCGCTGGAATTGACCGTGCCTTCCCACAGCTTGACATAGCCGCAAGTGCAGATCGGGACCCGGCCCATCAGATATTCGGCAACGATCTGCGCGACCAGCACCGCAAGGCAGGCGGAAAACCAGAAGATCTGATGCCGTGACCGGTCGGTGCCCTCGATAACAGTCACTTTTCGCTTTCAGCCTCGGTGGAAATGCTGTGCTTCAGCACCAGCGGCATCTGCGCCATGGTGAAGATGATGGTGATCGGCATCGTGCCCCAGACCTTGAAGGTAATCCAGAAATTATCCGAGAAATTACGCCAGACGACTTCGTTCAGCACCGCAAGAAATAGGAAGAAGATACCCCAGCGGATCGTCAGCTTGCGCCAGCCTTCGGCATCGAGCTGGAAGGCGGCGTTGAAGACATAGCCGAGCAGCGACTTGCCGAAGGCGAGGCCGCCAAGCAGGGCAAAACCGAAGAGCGCATTGACGATCGTCGGCTTCATCTTGATGAAGGTTTCGTTCTGCAGCCAGATCGACAGAGAACCGAAGATCAACACGACGATGCCCGAAACGAAGGGCATGATCGGCAGATGGCCGAGCATGATCTTGGAAACCACCAGCGAGAGAATAGTTGCGCCCATGAACAGCCCGGTCGCCACGAAGAGCGGACCGCCGAGTTCGGCCAATGCCGGAAAACGCGCGACAAGCCATTCACCACGCAGATTGGCAAAGAAAAAGACCATAAGCGGTCCGAGTTCCAGCGCCAGTTTCAGAAGCGGATGATGCCGGTCTGCGGCGCTGGGGGTAATATCGCTTTCAGTCGTCATGCTTCTTCAAACCTGCTTTTTTGCAATGCATGCAAGCCATCAACGGCTAATCTGTGGCATCATTGGCCAATGCCGGCAATGGCCTGCGCAAAATCCTCTGCCTCGAACGGTTCGAGATCGTCGACCCCTTCCCCGACACCAATGAAATAGACTGGCAGCTTATGCTTGGCGGAGATCGCTACCAGAATGCCGCCGCGCGCCGTGCCGTCAAGCTTGGTCATGATCAGCCCGCTGACGCCGGCGACATTGCGGAAGATTTCCACCTGATTGAGCGCGTTCTGGCCCGTCGTCGCATCGAGCGTCTGGAGAACGGTGTGCGGCGCATCCGGGTCGAGCTTGCCGAGCACGCGCACGATCTTGTCCAGCTCGGCCATCAGTTCCGCCTTGTTTTGCAGGCGGCCGGCCGTATCAATGATCAGCACATCGCATTTCCTGGCCTTCGCCTGCTCGAAGGCATCATAGGCAAGGCCTGCCGCATCCGCACCGAGCTTGGTGCCGATGAATTCGGACTTGGTGCGATCGGCCCAGATCTTCAGCTGCTCGATGGCCGCAGCACGGAACGTATCGCCAGCCGCCAGCATCACCTTCAGGCCGGAGCCGGATAGCTTCGCCGCAAGCTTACCGATCGTCGTCGTCTTGCCGGTGCCGTTGACGCCGACAACGAGGATCACATGCGGCTTATGCGAAAGATCGAGCTGCAGCGGCTTGGCGACCGGCTTCAGCACCTTAGCGATTTCGTTCGCCATGATACGGCTGACATCTTCACCGGTCACATCCTTGCCGTAACGCTCCGAAGCGAGCGTATCGGTCACCCGCATAGCCGTCTCGACGCCGAGGTCGGCCTGGATGAGCAGGTCTTCGAGATCCTGAAGCGTCTCGTCGTCAAGCTTGCGCTTGGTGAAGAGTGCGGTGATCTGGCCAGTAAGCTGCGAGGAGGTGCGCGCCAGACCATTGCGCAGGCGCTGGAACCAGGAGAGTCTCGGCTGCGGCGCGGCTACCGGTTCCGGTTCAGCGGCCGGTCCGGTGGCGAAGCCTTTGGGAAGGATGGGGTTCGGTGCCGACCTGTCGGAAGTGGCACCCTCCTCTGTCCTGCCGGACATTTCCCCAAGAGGGGAGATCGGCATGGAACTAGAATCCTGCTCTAGCTCAGCCGAAATTTCCAGGGCGTCGCGAGTCGGAATCTCTTCTGGAAATGTCTCAGTTGGCTCGACCCTGCCTTCCGCTCTTACGGCAGCATCATCCTCCAAATGATCTTTCCCCTTGTGGGGGAGATGTCCCGAAGCGACAGAGGGGGGTGCCACCGCGACGTCATCTGCAGCCGCTTCCGCTTCGGCTTCCAGCAGCGACAAGGGCACGACACCCATATCGCTCAGATCATCGKCGATCGGGAGCAATTCCGGCTCGCCTTCAATAGGCTCCTGTTCTGCTACAGCTTCATCGAGATCGGCCGCAGGTCCGCCAGCCGTGTCCATCTCCTCGGCAAGAACTGGATCGTCAGCAACTGGCAGATCTTCGTCGCGCGAGCGCGGCTCCAGCTCCCTTTCAACTGCCTCCGGCACAGGCTCTTCCGCCGGCTTGCCGAAGGTGAAGACCTTTTTGATGAAACTGAGCGCCATGAGCCGTCCGTGAAGTCAGGCCGCCGCGGCAGCCGTCAATTGCATGTGGAGATGCTTGCCGTCGTGGCCTGATATCGTCGCTTCGACGATATCGCGCGGGCGAAGACCGGGGACAGTGACAAGCGTGAAGTTTTCCGTATGGGCAAGACCGTTATTTTCCACCAGCAGCCATTGCCCCGTTCCGACCATCTTGTCCAGATGGCGCTGGTGCAGCATCTGTCCAGTGGCGCGGAGGCGAGCGGCGCGATCCTTAATGAGCGAGCGATCGAGCTGCGGCATGCGCGCGGCAGGCGTGCCGGGCCGTGGGCTGTAGGGGAAGACGTGCAGATGCGCGATGTCGGCTTCTTCGGCGAGGCGCGCCGCGTTCTCGAACATCGCTTCGGTTTCCGTCGGGAAGCCGGCGATCATGTCTGCGCCGAAACTTATCTCCGGCCGCAGCCGGCGCACGTCTTCGATGAAACGCAGAGCATCGGCACGCAGATGGCGGCGTTTCATGCGCTTTAGGATCATGTCATCGCCGTGCTGCAGGGAAAGATGCAGATGCGGCATGAAACGCGGTTCGTCCGCGATGAGGTCCATGAGATGGCGATCGGCCTCGATACTGTCGATCGACGATAGCCGCAGCCTGCGTATGTCAGGCACCTGCTTGAGCAGTGCCTTTGCGAGCAGACCAAGCGTCGGCTCGCCGGGAAGATCTGCGCCATAGCTGGTAGCATCGACGCCGGTCAGAACGATCTCGCGATAGCCGCTGTCAACGAGATTGCGGGCCTGATCGACCACGGCCCCCATCGGCACCGAACGCGAATTGCCGCGGCCATAGGGGATAATGCAGAATGTGCAGCGATGGTCGCAGCCGTTCTGCACCTGGATGAAGGCGCGCACGTGGCCGTCAATATGCTTGACCATCTGTGGCGCGGTGTGGCGCACACTCATGATATCGTTGACACGAAGCTTCTCTTCCGCCGAAACGCCGAAATCCGGAAGCGCGCGATAAGAGGCAGCCTTCAGCTTCTCCTCATTGCCGAGCACGGCATCAACCTCGGCCATTTCCGCGAAGGTCTGCTTTTCAGTCTGGGCGGCACAGCCAGTGACGATGATGCGGGCATGCGGATTGTCGCGGCGCGCGCGGCGTATCGCCTGGCGGGCCTGGCGCACGGCCTCGCCGGTCACGGCGCAGGTATTGACCAGAATGGCATTGTTGAGCCCGGCCGCTTCCGCCTGCGATCTCATGACTTCGGATTCATAGGTATTGAGACGGCAGCCGAAGGTAATGACCTCGACGCCGCTCACCGCGCTTCCGCCCCACGTTCGGCATCGCGAGACCATGTGCCGGTCGAAGGATCGAGCGCACCGGACCATTCCCATTCGGCAGGGCCGGTCATGACAACATGGTCATCCTCGCGCCAGTCGATGACCAGCGGCTGGCGGATCGGGCTGGAGGCGACGTCGATCGTCACCTTGCGGCCGGTGCGGCCGGTGCGCGCAGCACTGACGGCAGAGGCACAGGCAGCCGAACCGCAGGCAAGCGTCAGGCCGGCGCCGCGCTCCCAGGTGCGTGTCCGCAGCGCCGAATCCGAGATGACCTGCGCCAGCGTGATATTGGCCTTTTCCGGGAACATCGGATGGTTTTCGAGCAGCGGCCCGAAACGTTCGAGATCGAAGCTCATCGGATCGCGGTCGACCCAGAAGATCGCATGCGGATTACCCATCGACATGGCCGAAGGCGAATGCAGCACCGGATTGTCGATCGGCCCGATCTGCAGCTCGATGCGGCTCGTATCGTGAAATTCTTCCGCGAGTGGAATACGATTCCATTCGAAAACCGGCCGGCCCATATCGACGGAGATCGTGCCATCCTCATGCTCGACTGCGTTCAGGATGCCGGCGACCGTCTGGAAGGTGAAGGCCTTCTTGCCGGTCTCGGCGGCCAGCGCCTGCACGACGCAACGCGTACCATTGCCGCAGGCCTGCGCCTTCGAGCCATCGGAATTGAGGATGTCGATATATGCGTCGGTTCCCTGGACCTTCGGATCATGGATCGCCATGATCTGATCGAATTGCGTCTCAGCATCGGCATTGAGTGCGATCGCCGCCTGCGGCGTCACCTTGTCGGTCCGCCCACGCATGTCGACAACCAGGATCTCGTTGCCAAGCCCGTTCATCTTCGCGAATTCGACCGTGTTACTCATCTGACTATTTCCGCTGCGTTTTGGCTGTATATGGCGGAAATGCTCGGGGATTACCAGTGGGTGAGCGCCAAGCGAGGTTCGCCCTCTTTCTTACGCATAAAAGCCAGGCCCCGCGAAATCAGAACGGGTACGGCACAGTCAGCCTTTGGAATCACGCAAAATCCAGATCTATCGCACCGTGCCCTCGGGATTGAGAGACGCCGCATGGGCTTCGACGATAGCAGCGGTAATCACCTTTCTGAGCTCGTAGACCAGCAAGCGGGACCGCTTGCGATCCAGGTCTTGTGCCGCCTTCGCCAAATTCAGGCCTTCCCGCAGAACTATATTATGGGCGCGCGCCAACGCCCAGCTTTCTATATCTGGGTTTATCATTTGATATCTCCGCCGATTCATTCGGCATCAAGGATATTCACGAATCATTTTACAGAATTTACTTAAGTAGAAAGTAGAATCAGAAGCTGAATATTTTGCAACTGGCATTCAGCGCGAATTCGGCTTGCCGATCAAAATATTCAACTAAATATGGGTGAATTTTAAAGCGGATATGTTAGTATATACAAATATGTACTTCCGTTGCCGCGACCGGCTGCATAGCGGAATATCCGCGCACCGCTCCTGCCGCACGACTTCAGACCACACGACTTCAGAAAAGTCCGCCACGACGTCGTTGAACGCATTCGCCTTGACTTTCCCGCGGCTTTCCTGTTTATCGCGCCCAATCTGCGACGAGTAACAGACTCCGAGCCGCCGACCGGGACTGGATTCCGGAGGTCAACACCCGACAGCGCGCTGCGCCCTCGGGTGCTTTTTGGCTTTGCGTCTTGTTTTCGTCAAGGAAAAGCACGACGTTCCAGGGCATCCAAAAACTCCCCGAAACGTATCAAGGAAGAGCCGATGTTTGAGAACCTCCAGGACCGTCTTGGTTCCATCCTGAATGGACTGACAGGCCGTGGCGCGCTTTCGGAAAGTGATGTTTCCGCAGCGCTGCGGGAGGTTCGCCGTGCGCTTCTGGAAGCCGACGTTTCGCTGGAGGTGGTCCGCTCCTTTACCGACCGCGTGCGTGAAAAGGCCGTTGGCGCCGAGATCCTGAAGTCGATCAAGCCCGGCCAGATGGTCGTCAAGATCGTCCATGACGAGCTCATCGAAATGCTCGGCGGCGAGGGTGTCGGTGTCGACCTTCATGCGGCCGCCCCAGTCGTCATCATGATGGTCGGCCTGCAGGGCTCCGGTAAGACGACGACGACGGCAAAGATCGCCAATCGCCTGACGACGCGCGAGAAGAAGAAGGTGCTGATGGCA
Source organism: Rhizobium sp. 01T444 (assembly GCF_056398305.1). NCBI lineage: Bacteria > Pseudomonadati > Pseudomonadota > Alphaproteobacteria > Hyphomicrobiales > Rhizobiaceae > Rhizobium > Rhizobium sp. 01T444. The sequence goes on along the minus strand of NZ_JBFTPD010000003.1, from coordinate 619,070 downwards.
TCGCTCGACACGCGCCGTCCGGCAGCGCAAGAGCAGCTTCGCCAGCTCGGCGCTCAGGCAAACATCGACACCCTGCCTGTTATTGCCGGCCAGTCTCCGACCGATATCGCCGCCCGCGCCGTTCAGGCCGCCAAGCTCGGCGGCCATGACGTCGTCATTCTCGACACCGCCGGCCGTACCCATATCGACGAACCCTTGATGGTCGAAATGGCCGACATCAAGAAGAAGTCGAACCCGCACGAAATCCTGCTGGTCGCCGATAGCCTGACCGGCCAGGACGCCGTCAACCTTGCCCGCAACTTCGATGAACGTGTCGGCATCACCGGCCTCGTACTGACCCGCATGGATGGCGATGGACGCGGCGGTGCAGCCCTTTCCATGCGCGCCGTCACCGGCAAGCCGATCAAGCTGATCGGCGTCGGCGAACGAATGGGCGAACTGGAGGAATTCCATCCCCGTCGTATCGCTGACCGTATCCTCGGCATGGGCGATATCATCTCGCTCGTCGAGAAGGCGGCTGAAAACATCGACGCCGAAAAGGCGGCTGCCATGGCCGCCAAGATGGCCAAGGGCAAGTTTGACCTGAACGACCTCGCCGACCAGCTGCGTCAGATGCAGAAGATGGGCGGCATGGGCGGCATCATGGGCCTGATGCCCGGTATGGCCGGCATGAAGGACAAGATGGCCGCCGCCGGCTTGGACGACAAGCTGTTCGGCCGCCAGATCGCCATCATCCAGTCGATGACAAAGGCGGAGCGCGCCAATCCCGACCTGCTCAAGCATTCGCGCAAGAAGCGTATCGCTGCCGGTTCCGGCACCGATGCGGCTGCCATCAACAAGCTCCTGAAGATGCATCGGCAGATGGCCGACATGATGAAGATGATGGGCGGCAAGGGCAAAGGCGGCATGATGAAGCAGATGATGGGCGGCCTTGCCGGCAAAATGGGGCTGGGGGGCCTCGGCGGCATGGGCGGCATGCCTGATCTCTCGAATATCGACCCGAAGCAGCTTGAAGCGCTGCAGAAGCAGGCGGAGGCCGCGGGTCTCGGAAAGCCGGGTGGGGGTATGCCCGGTCTAGGCGGAGGCTTGCCGGGCGGATTGCCCGGTCTTGGCGGCGCAAAGCTGCCGGGCCTCGGTGGTGGTTTCCCGGGCCTGCCCGGATTGCCCAAGAAGAAGTGAAAGGATCGCCTGCCCCATGATTGATCCAGACGTCAAAGCCCAGCTTTCGAGCTACCGCCAGTCGATCGACAATATCGATGCGGCGCTCGTCCACATTCTGGCCGAACGCTTTCGCTGCACCAAAGAGGTCGGCGTGCTGAAGGCTAAGTACAAGTTGCCGCCGGCCGATCCGGCGCGCGAGGAATACCAGATCGCTCGTCTTCGTCAGCTTGCCGAAGATGCGCATCTGGACCCGGATTTCGCCGAGAAGTTCCTGAACTTCGTCATCAAGGAAGTCATCCGGCATCATGAGCAGATCGCTGCGGACCACGCTGAACAGAGCGCCGCAGCCCKATAACCATGCCGCTCAACGAAGCGGTTCAAGAAAAGCCTAAGGAGTAAAGAATATGGCACTGAAAATTCGTCTCGCACGCGGTGGTTCCAAGAAGCGCCCGTACTACCACGTCGTTCTCGCCGATGCCCGCAGCCCGCGTGACGGCCGCTTCCTCGAGAGCCTCGGTTCCTGGAACCCGATGCTCGCCAAGGACGACGAAAAGCGCGTTCAGCTGAACGGCGAGCGCATCAAGCACTGGCTCGACCAGGGCGCGCTGCCGACCGACCGCGTCCTGCGCTTCCTCGACGAAGCCGGCATCTCCAAGCGCGAAACCCGCAACAACCCGGAAAAGGCAAAGCCGGGCAAGAAGGCTCAGGAGCGCGCTGCCGAAAAGGCTCAGAAGGCTGCTGACGCCGCTGAAGCTGCTGCTTCCGCCGAATAATCGGTTTCGACCCAATCCGGACGGGCGGCATGGCGACATGCCGCCCGTTTTCGTTTCCATTCCCACGCACTTCGTTTATGAGAAGCGTGATCTCAGCTTCTTGCCTGCGTTCGAATGAAGGAACCCATGACCAAGCTTGAAAATCCGGTGCTGATGGCAACCATCGGCGGCGCGCAGGGCATTCGCGGCGAAGTGCGTGTAAAGGCCTATACGGCCGATCCGACCGCGCTCGGCGACTATGGCCACCTGCACAGCATGGATGGACGCGTTTTCGAAGTTCTCGAATTGCGCGAAATGAAGAACATCGTCGTCGTCCGCTTCCGCGGCGTCAACGACCGCAACGCCGCCGAGGCGTTGAACGGCCTGGAACTCTATATCGAACGCGACAATCTGTCGGATGAGGAACTGGAGGACGACGAGTTCTTCTATGCCGATCTGGAAGGGCTCGAAGCCTTCGACGATCAGGGCATCAGTTACGGCACAGTGACCGGGGTCTTCGATTTCGGCGCCGGCGATCTTCTGGAGCTCAAAGGTCCCGGCAAACGTCCGGTGCTGATCCCCTTTTCGGAAGCCTCCGTGCTGGAAATCGACCTTGAAGCCGGCAAGCTGCTCATTAATCCGCTTGCAGCCGGCCTCGTCGACAATCCCGACGACCTGAAGGGGCTCGCCCCCGGCAAGCCGAAGAAAAAGAAGTAGGCGCCATGGCTTTCCGGGCGACCGTGCTGACACTCTACCCGGAAATGTTTCCGGGCCATTTGGATTTTTCGCTCGCCGGCAAGGCGGCAGAGCGTGGACAATGGTCGCTCGATACCGTGCAGATCCGCGATTTTGCGGCGGATAAGCACCGAACCGTCGATGATACACCGGCCGGCGGCGGCGCCGGCATGGTGCTGAAGCCCGATGTACTCGCCCGGGCCATCGACAGCGCATCTGAAAATGACAACCGCCCGCGCTTGCTGATGAGCCCGCGCGGCAAACCGCTGACGCAGGAGCGCGTGCGGCAGCTGGCGGTCGGCGACGGGGTGATCATCGTCTGCGGCCGGTTCGAAGGCGTCGACCAGCGCGTGATCGAGGCACGCGAACTCGAGGAAGTCTCGATCGGCGATTACGTACTGTCAGGCGGCGAGCCGGCAGCGTTGATCCTGCTCGACGCGATCGTGCGCATCCTTCCGGGCGTCATGGGCAATGACCTCTCCGGCCTGCATGAAAGCTTCGAAGGCGGACTTCTGGAACATCCGCATTATACCCGCCCGCAGGAATGGGAAGGCCGCGAGATACCGGCGATCCTCACTTCCGGCAATCACGGCGCCATCGAGAAGTGGCGCCATGAACAATCCGTCTCGCTGACAAAAGAACGGCGGCCAGACCTGATTGGGGCGCAGAAGCCCGAAAAAGCGGGCTGATTTCACAAATTTGTCGCCCAAGGGATGACAGGTGGAAGTCTTTCGTGTAATGGCGCACGCGGAAATGGGGTTTAACCCTGTCTGCCAGCAAACAAAGAATGGCGAATCCGCTCCCGCCCGCAAAGGCAAACTCCGGAGGCATCGACCGAAGGACAGTGTGAGCGCTCTGGCTGTTTCAGAAGAACCAAAGGTTAAGACGATGAACATCATTCAGCAGCTTGAGGCCGAACAGGCCGCCAAGATCGAAGCCAAGCGCACCCTTCCTGAATTCTCCCCGGGCGACACCGTCCGTGTCAACGTGAAGGTCACGGAAGGCAACCGTACCCGCGTTCAGGCCTACGAAGGCGTTTGCATCGCGCGCTCCGGCGGCGGTCTGCAGGAAAACTTCACGGTCCGCAAGATCTCCTACGGCGAAGGCGTCGAACGCGTATTCCCGGTCTACTCCCCGATGATCGAAAGCGTCGAAGTCGTTCGCCGCGGTAAGGTCCGTCGCGCCAAGCTCTACTACCTCCGCGATCGTCGCGGTAAGTCGGCTCGTATCGTCGAGAACACCGGCACCCGCGCCCGCAAGCTCAACGATGCCGAGCGTCAGGCCCTTGCCGAGGAAAAGGCACGTATCGAAGCTGAAAAGGTTGCAGCAGCTCAGGCTCTTGCCGCCGAAAAGGCAGCAGCAGAAGCCGCTGAAGCAAAGGCCGCCGCAGAAGCTGCAGCCGCTGCTGAAGGTTCGGCTGAATAAGCAGCTCGCGAAAGCGAAATCATTGCATGGGAAAGGCGGTCTTTGGGCCGCCTTTTCTTTTTTGCGCCAGTGTGCAGCGCTTGCAGCCTTGCCATATCAGCATCTTCCATGACAATTCTGCCGTTCAAATATTGGGGAGCCACACCATGTTCTTTCGCCGCACTGTTCTTGCCAGCCTGACCGCCGCAATGCTTTCGCCGCTCGCAGCTTTCGCCGGCAGCCTGCCGGACCTTGGCGGCAAGACTGTCGTCGTGGTGACGGAAAACGCCTATCCGCCGCTGCAGTTCGTCGACCCCAAGTCCGGTCAGCAGATCGGCTGGGAATATGACGCGATGAACGAGATTGCCAAGCGGCTGAACTTCAAGGTCGAATACCAGAACACCAGCTGGGACGCGATGATCCAGGCCGTATCCGACGGCCAGTACAATATCGGCATGACCGGCATCACCATCAAGGACGATCGCAAGCAGAAGGTTGATTTCTCCGATCCCTATATGCGCTCGCAGCAATTCATGCTTGTTCGTGGCGATGAGAAGCGTTTCACCGACGCCAAGAGCTTCGGTGCCTTCAACGATGGCCTGATCGGCGCCCAGCCCGGCACTTCGCCTTTCTATACCGCCGTCTATGAAATCCTGGATGGCAACGAACAGAACCCGCGCATCAAGCTCTTCGAAACCTTCGGCGCAACCGTGCAGGCTCTGAAGACCGGCGATGTCGATCTCGTCCTGACCGACAGTGTCGCTGCCAAGGGTTATGTCGATTCTTCGAATGGCGGGCTGAAGGTCGTCGGTGAACCGCTCGGCACCGAGGATTTCGGCTTCATCTTCCCGAAGGGTTCCGATCTCGTCGCTCCTGTCAATGCCGCCATTGCCGACCTGAAGGCGGACGGCACCTTTGATGCACTGAACAAAAAGTGGTTCCTCGACTACAAGATGGGCCAGTAGTCCCCCGAGCGATCGCAGATGGCATTACCACCATCCCCGCGACACGAGAAGGACGACCGTCCCTGGTGGCTGGTCGTCCTTGTTCTGATCGGCGTCGTTCTCGCCGTCGTCATCATTACCAACGATATTTACACGCAGGTCTTCCGGACCGTCGTGAATGGTGCCGGCATTACCGTCTTCGTGACGCTCGTCGCCTTTGTGCTGGCGACCATGCTCGGTCTGGGCATTGCGCTACTTGGCCTCTCCGACAATATCGTGCTGCGCCAGATCGCCCGCTTCTACATCGAGATCATCCGGGGCATTCCAATCCTCGTGCTGCTCTTCTATATCGCCTTCGTCGGCGCGCCGGACGTTGTCGCAGCCTATAATTTCCTGATCACCCCCCTGGTGAAGGCCGGTATTGCCGAGCCGATCCTCGTGCGTGATCTGTCGCTGATGTGGCGCGCCATCATCGCCCTGATGATCGGCTATTCCTCTTTCATCGCCGAAATCTTTCGCGCCGGTTTCCAGTCGGTCGATATCGGCCAGATCGAGGCGGCCAAGTCGCTCGGCCTGTCGCGCTACCGCCGTTTCAGGCTCGTTGTCTTCCCGCAAGCGATCCGGGTGATCTTCCCGCCGCTCTCCAACGACTTCGTCTCGATGGTGAAGGATTCCTCCCTCGTCTCCGTTCTCGGCGTCGCCGACATCACGCAGATGGGCAAGGTCTATGCCTCCGGCTCCTTCCGCTTCTTCGAGACCTATTCGATCGTCACCTATATCTACCTGATCCTGACAATCGGCCTGTCGCTCTTTCTGCGGCGGATCGAGAAGAAGATGAAGCAGATGCCGCGACGCTAGAGCCGTCGCACGATTCGAATTGCCGTTTCGATCAAAAATCGCTATATCCAGCGCCATGGAATCCAAGTTCAGATGCATCGGTGCGCATATTTTCGTGCTGCAGGACCATTATCGCCTGCCGGCACGTTTCTTTGCGTCCGTTTCCGGTGCGCTCAACAGCCGACTTCGTTGATCGAATGACGGCCGGCGGAGCCTGTCCGCCATATCCTTAAATTCCATGCTCCAGCCAAAACGGACTATAGCCATGAGCGCACCGCGTACCCTTTACGACAAGATCTGGGCCGACCACCTGGTGGATGAACAGCCTGACGGCACCTGTCTTCTCTATATCGACCGTCACCTGGTCCATGAAGTCACCTCGCCGCAGGCCTTCGAAGGCCTGCGCATGACCCACCGCAAGGTTCGCGCGCCTGAAAAGACGCTTGCCGTCGTCGACCATAACGTTCCGACCTCACCCGACCGCCATCTCGGCATCAAGAACGAGGAAAGCCGCATCCAGGTCGAAGCGTTGGCAACCAATGCGGCCGAATTCGGCGTCGAGTATTACTCGGCAAGCGACAAGCGTCAGGGCATCGTTCACATCGTCGGTCCGGAACAGGGTTTCACCTTGCCCGGCATGACCATTGTCTGCGGCGACAGCCACACCTCGACGCACGGCGCCTTCGGCGCGCTGGCGCATGGGATCGGCACCTCCGAGGTCGAACATGTCCTGGCGACCCAGACGCTGATCCAGAAGAAGGCGAAGAACATGCTGGTGCGGGTCGACGGCCTGCTTCCACCGCATGTAACCGCCAAGGACATCATCCTCGCCATCATTGGCGAGATCGGCACGGCCGGCGGCACCGGCCACGTCATCGAATTTGCGGGCGAAGCTATCCGCGCGCTGTCGATGGAAGGCCGCATGACGATCTGCAACATGACGATCGAAGGCGGAGCCCGCGCTGGTCTGATCGCCCCTGACGAAAAGACCTTCGAATACATCAAGGGCAAGCCGCGTGCGCCGAAGGGCGAGGCGCTGGAACAGGCGATTGCCTACTGGAAGACACTGCAGACCGATGAAGGCGCTCATTACGACCGCGTCGTCGTACTCGATGCTGCCAACCTGCCGCCGATCGTATCCTGGGGTTCCTCACCCGAGGACGTGATTTCCGTGCAGGGTATCGTACCGAACCCTGACGATATCCAGGACGAGACGAAGCGCACCTCCAAATGGCGCGCGCTCGACTATATGGGGCTGAAGCCGGGCACCAAAATGACCGATATCACCCTCGACCGCGTCTTCATCGGCTCCTGCACCAACGGCCGCATCGAGGATCTGCGCGAGGTCGCCAAGGTTGTTGAAGGCAAGACCGTTGCGTCGACCGTCGATGCCATGATCGTTCCGGGCTCTGGCCTCGTGAAGGAACAGGCGGAAGCCGAAGGCCTCGACAAGATCTTCAAGGCGGCCGGTTTCGACTGGCGCGAGCCGGGTTGCTCCATGTGCCTTGCCATGAACGACGACCGCCTGAAGCCGGGCGAGCGTTGCGCATCAACCTCGAACCGCAATTTTGAAGGCCGCCAGGGCTTCAAGGGCCGCACGCATCTCGTCTCGCCGGCCATGGCCGCCGCAGCCGCGATTGCCGGCCACTTCGTCGATATCCGCGAGTGGAACTGATCTTTCTCGCACATCTGACATGACAAAAGCCCGGCGCTCGCGCCGGGCTTTTGCTTTCAAGGACCTGGCAATGACACTCTTTTGATCGGTTTTCACCCTTTCGGATAATCGACTTGGCCATTCGCTTATGTGCGTGATGGGATCCGCGTTTCAGGAATGGACGTGTTCGAGTTGATATCGCCGGGAGTATGATCGATGAGAAAGAGATTGTTGGCAGTTCTGCCGATCGCGGCCCTCACCGCTTTTGCCACCGTGGCGCCGGTCGATACGGGTATTGCCGCTCCGCTCTATGCAGAACCGCCCGCCATTGCTGGCATCGTCTATCTCGCGCAGGCGCAGCGCGGCTACTGGAATGGATATCGTGGCTACCGTACGCAGCGTCCCGGCTACCGGCAGGGACCGGATGGCTATTGGTATCCTTCGCGGGCATTCCGGGGAAGTGCGGACTATACCGGCTCCATCCGGACGGAGCCCCGGCTGAGGAACACCTGTGACTATGGGTTCCGGCCGACCAACGGCTCTCACTACTGCAATTACTAGAAAGCGGATTGAAAGGCGGCGGCCGATTTGACAGCCGCCGCCTGCTTTACCGCTTAGAACGTCGCCGTGTACGGATCCGGGCCCATGCGAGCGCCGGCGCTATCGAGCTTGGCGATCGCGGCCATGTCTTCGCCATCCAGCTTGAAATCGAAGACATTGAAGTTCTCCTCGATGCGCGAGGGCGTCACCGACTTCGGAATGACGACGAGGTCGGTATCGATGTGCCAACGGATGATCACCTGCGCCGGCGTCTTGCCGTGCTTGGCAGCAATCTGACCGATGACCGGATTGGAAATGAAGCGGCCCTGACCGAGCGGGCTCCAGGATTCCGTGACGATGTTCAGCTTCTTATGCGCTTGCTGCGCCGCCTTCTGCTGAAAGTCCGGATGCAGTTCGATCTGGTTGATGACGGGAACCACGCCTGTATCGCCGACGATATGGTCGAGATGGTCCGTATAGAAGTTCGACACACCGATGGAGCGGACGCGACCTTCTTCCCGCAAGCGCACGAAAGCCTTCCAGGTTTCGCGATAAAGTCCGCGATGTGGCGACGGCCAGTGGATGAGATAGAGATCGATATAATCGCTACCGAGCTTCTTCAGGCTGACCTCGAAGGCACGCAGTGCATTTTCATAGCCCTGATCGGTATTGCGCAGTTTCGTGGTGACGAAGATATCCTTGCGGTCGATGCCGGAGGAGCGGATGCCTTCGCCGACGCCCTCTTCGTTGTCATAACCGGACGCCGTATCGATGTGGCGATAGCCGGCGGCCAGTGCGGTGCGCACGGTCGGAGCCGCGATATCTTGCGGCGTCTGCCAGACGCCGAGACCTACCTGGGGAATGGAATGTCCGTCGTGGAAAGTAATGATGGGCTGAGTGGTCACAATATATCTCCGGAAGTTTGAAGGAATGGCCAAGACACGAATTGAATGGGGCATGAATTGAAGCCGTGAAGCGGTTTTCCCTGGACGCATCGCAGCCCGCGCGTCCGGTCGAAAGTCCATATAGGACAGAGAGCCCGCAATACAATCAGAGAACGCGGAGGATCGTTCCCTTCCTGAGGTGAGGCAGAATGCGGCGCATGTCGCGAGCGTTGATCGCAACACAGCCGGCGGTCGGCTCGTATCCTGGCCGGATCAGATGGAAAAAGATCGCCGAGCCGCGATTGCGCGCCCGAGAGGTCACGTTCCAGTCGAGCACCAGGCAGATATCGTAAAGCCCGTCCTTCCGCTTCATCTCCTCATGGCTCGGTTTGAACGGCGCCTTGACCAGCCTGTTGTAATTCGCATCGGCGGGCTGATCGCACCACAGCATGTCAGAGTGGATGCGCTTTATGGGCAGCGCTGTAGGGAGATGGCCGTTCCGTTCACCGCGCCGGAAACCGTAGAGCAGCCGCATGGCAGCAATCGGCGTCGCCCCGTCGCCTTCCCGCTTGATCACGGTTCGGCCGCTACGGCCGATCGCAGCAGGCAAGGTAAGCGGGCCAAAACAGACAATAGCTCTGTTTGGCTGGCCCGGCGCGGCACGCACCACGAGCGTTGAGGGCTGCCCATTTCGCTCTCGCCTTGCTTTTTCCATTTTTCTCGCATGTTCTTGAATTGCCTTGGGCTTCGATTGAAACCATATGAGACCCTAGGCAGCAACAGCTGCAGATCGCCAATCCTTGCCAAATGTGGAATTTGGCGTAGGAGTATCTGACCAACGCAAGGACGCACCCGCATGACCGCACGCACCATTCTTCTGGTGGATGACGACGACGACCTTCGCCAGACGCTGACGGAGCAATTGTCGTTGTATGAGGAATTCTCGGTCCTGCAGGAAGCGACCGCGGGCAAGGGCGTCCAGGCCGCCCGCTCCAATCCGGTCGATCTGCTGATCATGGACGTCGGCCTGCCCGATATGGACGGCCGCGAGGCGGTAAAGCTGCTGCGCAAGGGTGGCTTCAAGGCGCCGATCATCATGCTGACCGGTCATGACACGGATTCAGACACGATCCTTGGCCTTGAGGCCGGCGCCAACGACTATGTGACAAAACCTTTCCGCTTCGCCGTGCTTTTGGCTCGCATCCGCGTGCAGCTTCGCCAGCACGAGCAGAGCGAAGATGCCACTTTCACTGTCGGCCCTTATCTCTTCAAGCCGAGCCAGAAGCTGCTGACCACAGACAACGGCCAGAAGATCCGTCTGACGGAAAAGGAGGCGGCGATTATCCGCTACCTCTACCGCGCCGAACAAAAGGTCGTGACCCGCGACGTGCTGCTGGAAGAAGTCTGGGGCTACAATTCCGGCGTCACGACGCACACGCTGGAAACCCACGTTTACCGTCTGCGCCAGAAGATCGAGCGGGATCCGTCCAACGCCGAGATCCTCGTGACGGAAAACGGCGGCTACAAGATCATCCCGTAGCATGTCTCTTTCCGACGATATCCATCTGCTGGCGCAGCTGCCGCTCTTCAAGGACATGAACGACGACCAGTTGCGCCTGATTGCCTTCGGCGCAGACCGTCGCGTGATTGCGGCCGGGCAGATGTTGTTCCGTCAGGGATCGCCCGCCGAAAGCGCCTATGTGATCACGAGCGGCAGCCTCGAACTCAGCGTGACGGGCTCGGATGGCATGGCGCGGACCGAAGCCATCGCCGGCCCCGGTGCATTGATTTCGGAGCTGGCTCTTATAACGCTGGTGGAGCGCAAGTTCACGGCAATTGCCCGCGAAGATACCGGCATCATCCGCATTACGCGGGCGCTGTTCCTTCGCCTGATCGAGGAATATCCCTCGGCGGCGCGCATTATGGAAAACCGTATCCGCGACAGCATTGCCGATCTCGCGGCACAGGCCGCAAGCCAGTTTCACCGTTTCAGCTGACGTTTCAGAGGTTGAGATGTACGGTCACCGGCACATGGTCGGACGGCCGCTCCCAACCGCGTGCTTCCTTCAGCACCTCAATGCGCTGCAGATGCGGACCGAGGTCGGGCGAGGACCAGATATGGTCGAGGCGCCGGCCCTTGTCGGCAGCTTCCCAATCCTTCGCGCGATAGCTCCACCACGTATAGAGCTTCTCATTGGCAGGTACATGCTGGCGCATGAGATCGTGCCAGCCGCCACGCTTCATCACCTCGAGCAGCCCGTCGGTTTCGACCGGCGTATGGCTGACGATCTTTAAAAGCTGCTTGTGCGACCAGACATCATGTTCCAGCGGCGCGATATTGAGATCGCCGACGAGAATGGCTGACGTGTTCGGCTCGGCGCTCGCCTTGAGGTTCTTCATCTCCTCGATGAAATCGAGCTTGTGGCCGAATTTCGGATTGATCATCCGGTCCGGCTCGTCGCCGCCGGCAGGAACATAGAAATTATGCAGACGGATGCGCCGGTTGCCGCGCTCGAAGACCGCCGAGATATGGCGCGCATCGCCGACATTGCAGTAATCCTGCCGGTGATCCTCGGTCAGCGGTAGGCGCGAGGCGATGGCAACGCCGTGATAGCCCTTCTGGCCGTGGATGATGATGTGCTCGTAACCCATGGCGCGCAAGGGTGCCAACGGGAAGAGATCGTTCGTAACCTTGGTTTCCTGCAGGCAGAGGATATCGGGCCTGTGCTTCAGCACGAGCTGCTCGACGATCGGCATGCGCAGCCGCACCGAATTGATATTCCAGGTGGTGATGGAGAAGCTCATGCCATACCCTTTCAGATCCCTCTGAAAAGGCTTTAGAGCAAAGGCGTCAGCGAGAAAACCGGCCGCAGGCAAAAGCGGTCGGCGATCAACCGAAAAGCGCTACAGCACCGGCCCGAAAATCGGGATCGATTTTCGGAAAGCCTGATGCGTGGATTCGACGAGATAGAGCGTCCTCTGTGCGCCCGAATGGACACACGGGGCTCTAGTCGCGGTTTGCCGATGTGCCCTTGATATCCTCGTAGGGCACGCGGAAGACGCGCTCGTCGAAGGCAACTCCGGTCTTCACGTTGAAGATCATCACCGACGTGTCCTTGCCCTGGTTGTCGGTGATCGTCCACTGGCGCAAGTCATAGGTCTTCGGGTCGAACATCATTGTGATGGTCGAATTGCCGAACACCGTATTGTTTCCGAGCGAGATCGTCGTCAGATCGGACTCTTGCTTCACGCCCTTCACCATGCCGGCGGAAAGGTCGATATGCGGCGCGAGGAGTAGGCTGAGCGGCGTCTTGGAAAGCGGATAGAGATCCCAGGTCTTCAGCTTCACATTGCCGATCGCGACGTTCCTGCCGTCGGCAATGACGCGCATCGGCGACGGATCGTCATAGTTGAAGCGCAGCTTGCCGGGACGTTCGATGAAGAACTTGCCCCCGGTCTGTTCGCCACGGGGCCCAAACTGTACGAACTCGCCCTGCATGGTGGCGACACTGGAGAAATGATCGGCAATCGCCTGTGCCGTGGCGCTGTTGGCAGCGCGTGCTGCCGCCTGAGCGACCTGGGCGATAGCGGGAAACGGAACGGCGCTTGCAACGGCCGCAACAGCAAAGACGCCAAGAACGTCACGGCGGGTTACCGGCAGGCCGGAAAAGATGGACGCGGAGTTGGTCATGTGAACCTCCTGTATGCGGTCTGCATGCCGCCGAAAGGCGGCGTCTTCAAGGCGCCGCGATCGCCCGGTGAAAGGTAACGGATTACATCCTCCGAGGTTTCCACCGAATGGGCTGCACCATCAAATATTCTTTCCTCAACGGTCGAGGATATCTCCATCTGTCGGCACAAGAATCTCGCGTTTACCGGCATGGTTGGCAGGGCCGATGATGCCCTCTTGCTCCATGCGCTCGATCAGCGATGCCGCACGATTATAGCCGATGCCGAGCCTGCGCTGAACATAAGAAGTTGAGGCCTTTCCGTCGCGCAGCACGATGGCAACGGCCTGGTCATAGGGATCTTCCGAATCGGCAAGATTTGACGTACCTGCCGGACCACCACCATAATCGCCATCCTCGTCGTCATCGGCAGTGATGGCATCGAGATATTGCGGCGAGCCCTGTGTCTTCAGGTAGGAGACGATCTCTTCGACCTCGACGTCGGACACGAACGGACCATGGACGCGCTGGATGYGACCGCCGCCTGCCATATAGAGCATATCACCCATGCCGAGCAGTTGTTCGGCACCCTGCTCGCCGAGGATCGTGCGGCTGTCGATCTTCGAAGTAACCTGGAAGGAGATGCGGGTCGGGAAGTTCGCCTTGATCGTGCCGGTGATGACGTCGACTGACGGACGCTGCGTTGCCATGATGACATGGATACCGGCCGCACGCGCCATCTGCGCAAGGCGCTGCACCGCGCCTTCGATATCCTTGCCGGCGACCATCATCAGGTCGGCCATTTCGTCGATGATAACGACGATATAGGGCATCGGCTGCAGGTCGAACTCTTCGGTCTCGTAAACCGCTTCGCCAGTCTGCCGGTCAAAACCGGTCTGCACTGTGCGCGAGATCGTGTCGCCCTTGGCAAGTGCCTGCTCGACGCGCGTATTGAAGCCGTCGATGTTGCGAACACCGATCTTCGACATCTTCTTGTAGCGCTCTTCCATCTCGCGGACGGTCCATTTGAGCGCGACGACCGCCTTCTTCGGATCGGTGACGACAGGGGAAAGCAGATGCGGAATGCCGTCGTAGACGGAGAGTTCCAACATCTTCGGATCGATCATGATGAGACGGCACTGTTCCGGCGTCATGCGGTAAAGCAGCGACAGGATCATCGTGTTAATGGCGACGGACTTACCCGAACCGGTCGTACCGGCCACCAGCAGATGCGGCATCTTGGCGAGATCGGCGATCACGGCTTCGCCGCCGATCGTCTTGCCGAGCGCCATGGCAAGCTTCGCCTTGGAGCCTTCGAAATCACGCGAGGCGATGAGCTCGCGCAGATAGACGGTTTCACGCGTCTGGTTCGGCAGCTCGATGCCGATCGCATTGCGGCCCGGCACGACGGCGACGCGGGCGGCAATCGCACTCATCGAGCGGGCGATGTCGTCGGCAAGGCCGATGACGCGGGACGATTTGATGCCGGGTGCCGGCTCCAGTTCATAGAGTGTGACGACCGGACCGGGGCGAACATGGATAATCTCGCCCTTGACGCCGAAATCTTCCAGTACGCCTTCCAGCATGCGGGCATTCTGCTCCAGCGCATCGGCCGAAAGCGTGGAATCGCGCACGACATTCTTCGGCTCCGCAAGCAGATGCATGGAGGGAAGCTGGAAGCCTACCGGCCGGATGAACGAACCTTGCGCCTCGCGTTCGACACGGGCGCCGGGCTTTGGACGGGCGGAGGCAGGAATGACACGCGGCTCGGGTTTACCGGCCGATTTGGCCGGCGCGCGGATCATCCAATCGTCATCATCGTCATCAGGCAGGATATCGGCCGGACGCGGCGGCATGTCGGTATCGAATGGCGGATTGTCGTCCTCGTCCTCATCTTCGTTGAGCGAGACGGACGGCGCCGAAACGACCCGACGGCTCGAAGCGGCACGCGGCTCCATGGAAGGATCCATGCGCTCGCCGCGCGCTGCGGGCTTGGCGCGCACCGGCTCGTTCAGCGTACCGAATTCGTCATCGTTGAAGTCATAAGGCGATTCGAAATCGCTCTGGCGGCGCTTGCGCGGTCCCATGCCGAAAAGCCGTCGGAAACGCGCCTGGTTCATATACCAGGCGTGAGTCATGGCACCGCTAAAGGCCATCCAGCGGGATCCATCGTCCTCATCGTCCTCATCGCCGACGACACGCACCTTGCTGCGTGTATCGACATAATCCTCTTCTTCGTTTTCCTCCTCATCGAGTTCGCTGCGGCCGACGATGCCGGCTGCAAAGAGCATCATCCACGCGGTCGGGACGGCGAAGATGCAGCCGACGGCAGTGGCGAAAACGCCGGTCGGATAGGCGCCGACGAAGAGTGCGGGAAAACGCAGGATCATGTCGCCGATAACACCGCCGATACCGTTCGGGATCGGCCAGGTGAGCGGTGGCGGGAAACAGCCGATGACGGCGGAGGAAAGTATGGTGCCCACGAGCCAGGCGCCGGCGCGCGCCGGAATACGGCTGATGCGACGGCCGGAAATCAGCGCCAGCGCCCAAGCGACGATCGGCAGCATCGAAACGACGCTCGCGAGCCCCAGGAACTGCATGGCGACGTCGGCAAAGGCAGCACCGCTATAACCGAGTATGTTGGTCGGCAGGTTGCCCGTGGCGTAGGAATAACTGGGATCGGTGACGTTCCATGTCGCAAGCGCCGCAACCGCGAGCGCTAAGACCAGGAAGACCGCGAAGCCGATGAGAGCCTGGATCTGCCGCAGCATGAATGCCGAGAAGGAGAACCGGTCAGGACGACCATCCATCGCCGGCGACGTGCTTCTTGCCATGTGTCTAACCCGTCCAATGCCTGGGGGCACGCGAATCGCCAATGCTTCGCCGCGCCAAATGCGTCCGCTCCACCTAATCAAAGTAGAGTTAAAGCGATGTTAACCATGCATATGCCGGATCACTAAAAAGAAAAGGGCCCGAACCTGTGAAGGTCCGGGCCAAGAGCGGCTTATGGTTAGATAGGCCGCGACGGGCCGTTCAGCGGCGCCCTTGTGCCAGGCGCCGCAAACCCTGTGATCAGGAGTGGTAAGCGGCTTCGCCGTGCGTTGCGAGGTCGAGACCTTCGCGCTCGGCTTCGACCGAAACGCGCAGGCCGATGATGACATCGACGATCTTGTAGAGGATCGCCGAGCCGATGCCCGACCATAGCAGCGTCGTGAGCACGCCCTTGGCCTGGGCCAGGACCTGCGTAGCCGTGCCGGCATAGGAGGCAGCGAAATCAGCTGTCGAGTAGTCGACGATACCGGCGCCGCCGAGGGCCGGGTTGACGAGGATGCCGGTACCGAGAGCGCCGATGATGCCGCCGATGCAATGGACACCGAAGACGTCGAGGCTGTCGTCATAGTTGAACTTGTTCTTCACGACGTCGACGAAGAAGTAGCAGACCGGCGAGACGATGAGACCGAGAACGATCGAACCCATCGGGCCGGCAAAGCCTGCCGCCGGAGTGACAGCGACGAGGCCGGCGACGGCGCCGGAAGCGCCGCCGAGCATGGAAGCCTTACCGCGAGCGAAGCTTTCGACGATGCACCAGGACACGGCGGCGGCGGCCGTCGCGACGAAGGTGTTGATCATGGCGAGCGATGCATAGGCATTGGCTTCGAGGTTAGAGCCGGCGTTGAAGCCGAACCAGCCGACCCAGAGCAGCGATGCGCCGACCATGGTGAGCGTCATCGAGTGCGGAGCCATGATCTCCTTCTTATAGCCGGTGCGCTTGCCGAGCATGATCGCGCCGACGAGGCCGGCGATACCGGCATTGATGTGAACGACCGTGCCGCCGGCGAAATCGATTGCGCCGTAGGAGAAGATCAGGCCGGCCGGCGAGGTGTAGGAACTCGGACCGCCCCAGAACCAGACCATGTGCGCCATCGGGAAGTAGATAAAGGTAACCCAGAGCACGACGAACAGCATGACGGCCGAGAACTTGATGCGCTCGGCAAATGCGCCGACGATCAGGCCAGGCGTGATGCAGGCGAAGGTCATCTGGAATACGATGAAGGTGTATTCAGGGATGGCGACGCCCTTCGAGAAGGTCTCTGCGAGCGATGAGGTGTTGACCCCGGCGAGGAAAGCCTTGGAGAAGCCGCCGACGAAGCTGTTCAGCGAGCCACCGTCGGTGAAGGCGAGCGAATAGCCGTAGGTCACCCAGATCAGCGCCACGACGGCGGTGATCATGAAGACCTGCATCAGCACGGAGAGCATGTTCTTGGCACGCACGAGGCCGCCGTAAAAAAGCGCAAGGCCGGGGATCGTCATCAGGAGGACGAGCGCCGAGGAGACGAGCATCCAGGTATTGTCACCCTTGTCCATGGTGAAGGCCGGAGCAGCAGCGGCTGCAGCATCGGCGGCTGCCGGGGCTGCTTCCTGCGCGAAAGCGACGACCGGCGCCAGGAGAGCGGCCGAAAGGGCGCCTACCCGTGCGATGTTGGAGGAAAACTTCGAAATTGACATTGGAAATAGCTCCTTGATCTGCCGTTCTTTTTACAGCGCTTCTGAATCGGTCTCGCCCGTACGGATGCGCACGGCATGGTCGATCGAGTAGACGAAGATTTTGCCGTCACCGATCTGGCCGGTCTTGGCAGATGCTGCGATGGCCTCTACCGCCTTGTCGACGATTTCGGATGCGACCGCGATTTCGATCTTGAGCTTCGGCAGGAAGCTGACCGCATATTCAGTGCCGCGATAGATTTCAGTGTGCCCCTTCTGGCGACCGTAGCCCTTCACTTCGGTCACAGTCAGGCCCTGAATGCCGATCGCCGTGAGGGCTTCGCGGACCTCATCGAGCTTGAACGGCTTGATAATGGCCATCACAATTTTCATCTGGTTTCCCATCCTTCGTTATCCTCGGCGCGGAGCCGACTCTCCTTGCCGCTGACGGTTTCTTGACCAGCGACCGGCGATAGACATTCAAAGGACGTGCCAGATTCGTGGCAGTCGATAAGTTATTGAAATATAAAGATTATAATTGAAGACGCCAATAAACAGGCAAATGATGGGCCAATAAGCGCACAAATAATGCGCAAATTTATAAATATGCACATTTTTTATTCATTTGCCTTTTTCCGAATCAGACCCTCCTGCGCCACCGACGCGATCAGGACGCCGGATCGCGTAAAAAGGCTACCGCGAGTCAATCCCCGAGCGCCCGAAGCCGACGGACTGTCCTGCGTATAGAGCAGCCAATCATCGAGCTTGTCGGGACGGTGGAACCACATGGCGTGGTCAAGGCTTGCAACCTGCAGGTTCTGATCGAAAATGGATGTTCCGTGGGCATGCAGCGATGCATCAAGCAGCGTCATGTCCGAGAGATAGGCAAGCACGGCGGCCTGATAGAGCCTGCTGTCCGGCACGGGACCGGTAGCACGAACCCAGACATCCTGCCGCGGCTCGAGCTTCTCACTCGTAAAATAGTGCTTGAGCGAGATGGGCCGGATTTCGATCGGCCTTTCGCGCTCCCAATATTTGCGCACCGCCGCCGGAGCATGAGCGAGATACTGCTCCTTGATCTGCTGTTCGCCGAGCAGCGTTTCCGGCATCGGTACCGGCGGCACAGGCATCTGGTGGTCGAAGCCCGGTTCCTCGACCTGGAACGAGGCCGAGAGCGCGAAGATCGCCTTGCCGTGCTGGATCGCGACTGCCCGGCGTGTGTTGAAGCTCGACCCGTCCCGGATGCGCTCGACCTGATAGATGATCGGCACGGACGGATCGCCAGGACGCATGAAATAGGCGTGCAGCGAGTGAATGAACCGCTCGCCTTCCACAGTGCGCTGCGCCGCCATCAGCGCCTGGGCGATCACCTGACCGCCGAACACACGCTGCCAGCCGACCTGCGGACTGCGGCCGCGAAAAATATCGACCTCGATCGGCTCGATATCGAGCGTCGAAATCAATGTTTCCATGGCAGTGGGCTTGCCCGTTTGTTCCGTCATTTGTTCGGCTCCCGGCGGTAGGAAGTGGTAACTTGATGATCTATATAGATCGCATCTGATCGTAGAAAGTAACAGGAGCGGACGATGCTTGACATGCTGGTTGTAGGCGGAGGTTATGTCGGCCTGTCCGTGGCCGTGGCCGTCAAGCAGGCCGCACCGCATCTCAATATCGGCGTCGTCGAGGCGGCACCTGAGCATGCCTGGAAAAAGGATATGCGCGCTTCTGCCATCATTGCGGCGGCGACGAAGATGCTCGAAGTCTTCGGTATCTGGAACGAGATCGAGCCGGAGGCCCAGCCGATCACAAAGATGATCGTAACCGATTCCAAGATGTCCGATCCTGTCCGCCCGATCTTCCTGACCTTCGACGGCGAAGTGGCCGACGGCCGGCCATTTGCCCACATGATCCCAAATGTCGTTATGGTCGGCGCGCTGCGCGGCGCCTGCGAGCGGCTCGGCATCGAAATCCGCCATGGCTTGAGCGCCACCGGCCTGAAGACGGGTGATACCGATATCGAGATCAGCTTGTCCGACGGCAGCACGCTGCAATCGCGCCTGCTGGTTGCCTGCGATGGCGTGCGCTCTAGACTGCGCGATTTTGCAGGGATCAAGACTGTCACCTGGGATTACGGTCAGTCCGGCATCGTCACGACCGTCGAGCACGAGCGCCCGCACCACGGCTGCGCCGAAGAACATTTCCTGCCATCCGGCCCCTTCGCCATCCTGCCGCTGCGCAACAACCGCTCGTCACTGGTCTGGACCGAGCGGACGAATGATGCCAACCGTCTCGTCGCCGCCGACGATCTGGTTTTCGAGGAGGAACTTGAACGCCGCTTCGGCCACAAGCTCGGCGCTCTAAAGGTGGTTGGCGATAAGCGCGCCTTCCCGCTCGGCCTTACACTTGCCCGCTCCTTCGTCGCGCCGCGCTTTGCGCTCGCCGGTGATGCCGCACACGGCATCCATCCGATTTCCGGCCAGGGCCTCAATCTCGGCTTCAAGGATGTGGCGGCACTTGCCGAAACCATCGTGGATGCCGATCGCCTTGGGCTCGATATCGGCGCCATCAATATTCTGGAGCGCTACCAGAGCTGGCGCCGTTTCGACACTTTCCGCATGGGCGTCACGACAGATGTGTTGAACCGGCTGTTTTCCAATGACATGGCGCCAATCCGCATCGCCCGCGACTTCGGCCTCGGCATCGTCGATCGCCTGCCGGGCCTGAAATCCTTCTTCATCGGCCAGGCGGCAGGAACGACCGCCAAGGACAATCCGCGGCTGCTGTCGGGCGAAATGATCTGATATTACTCTTCAGTCTTCGAGTGTGCGCGCTTCCGAAACGAGCATGATCGGAATGCCGTCCCTGATCGGATAGGCAAGACGCGCCTTTTCCGAGACCAACTCGTTGTGCTCGCGGTCATAGGAAAGCCGTCCCTTGGTAAGCGGGCAAACAAGAAGTTCGAGAAGTTTGGGATCGACCCGGCTCAGTTTTTCGTCCATCGCGCCCTCTACTGCAGCACGGTATCGGAATCGCCGAAAACGCGGGCAAGCACGATTTCGGTGATGGCTATCAGGGTTTCCGCCCTCGTCTTGAGATCGGGCGCTTCGAGCAGCGCCTGTTTTTCGGCCGGGCCGAAAGGCGACATCATCGCGAGCGAATTGACGAGGGTAAGGTTGCTCGCTCGCTCCACGCTCTCCCAGTCCGCCTCGAGCTTATTGGCATCAAGATAGGCCTTGAAAGCCGTCAGCAGAGCGCTGCGGTCAACAGCATCTTCTTCGTTCTCGGCGGAGAGATCTGATATGAACGGCGCGATGCGAAAGCTGCGAAATGGTTGGCCATGCGGTCTCTCTTCCAGCAGCCGGAAGCGGCACACGCCCGTGAGCGAGACGATATAGCGCCCGTCACCGGTTTCGGCATAAGAAGTAATCCGGCCGAGGCAGCCGACAGCCGCAAGCTCGGGGGCATGCGTCTTGTCTTCATGCTCGCCATGTGCCGGCTGCACCATGCCGATCAGACGGTTTCCGGTCAGTGCGGCATCGAACATCGCAAGATAACGCGGCTCGAAGATATTAAGCGGCAGCTGCCCGGCAGGCAGGAGAAGCGCACCGGTCAAGGGAAAAACTGCAATCTCATCCGGTAGATCGCCGGGCTTCAGATATCTCGCATTGCCGACTTGCATGAAGACTAGTCCCGCGCTCTCTCGGCGCGCACATCTGCGGCGCCCGTCCTCACGAGAAATGTGGTGTCCTTGCGTAAAAACGCAAGGGCGGATGCGGCAAACTCAGGAAAACAGGATCGATGAAAGCTTGCGGCGGGCCGAAACCGTCGCCGGATCCTTGAAGCCCCAAACCTCGAAGAACTGCAGAAGCTGGCGACGCGCACCATCATCATCGAAGGCGCGATCCTTGCGCATGATGGTGAGCAGGTGTTCGGCCGCCTCCTCGCGCTTGCCTTCGACATTGAGGATCTTGGCTAGTTTCAGGCGAGCTTCATGATGATCGGGGTTCAATGCCAGCTCGCGCTCCAGGGCGACGGGATCGCCAAGCTTGCGGGCTTCCTCGATCTGGTCGAGCTTCTTCAGGACCGCCTGGATGCCGGCATCCTTGCCAAGCTCTTCCGGCAGCTCGCTCAGCATCTGGCGGGCTTCACCGTGCTGGTCGGCTGCGATCAGGCATTCGGCCATGCCGGCAAGCGCCTTGGCATTTTCCGGATCGGCCTGCATGACCGCGCCATAAAGCTGACCCGCTTCGTTGATGTTGCCGGCAGCAAGCAGTTCGCCAGCCTGCGCCAGAGCACCTTCGATTTCGGCAGCCTGATCCGCACCCTCAGGACCTGCAAGACGATCGATGAACTGACGAACCTGGCTTTCCGGCACCGCGCCCATGAAGCCATCCGCCGGGCGGCCGTTGACGAATGCGATGACGGCTGGAATGGACTGGATGCCGAGCTGGCCGGCGATCGAGGGATGATCGTCAATGTTCATCTTGACGAGCTTGACGCGGCCTTGACCCTCATTGACAACCTTTTCCAGGACCGGCGTCAGCTGCTTGCACGGGCCACACCATGGCGCCCAGAAATCGACCAGCACCGGCTGGTTGCGTGATTCCTCGAGAACGTCCTTGGTGAAATTCGCCGTCGTTGTGTCCTTGATATAGCCGCCGTCCGCTGCCGCAGGCTGAGGTACCGCGCCATAACTTGCCGTTGCCGACATCTGGTTGCCGAAGGAACCGTTATAAGGATTGTCGCTGCCGCTCATAGGTGTCTCCCGCCGCGCCGATCTGCCGGCGTCTCTGATAGCGCTAAAATCGTATGTCAGGACGTCACTTTCAAGACAAGCGGCTTATGCCCTGTCGCTTCCATGAATCGTATCAGATCGGCGCTTGCGATCGAGGTCGTCGCATCATTGGAAAGCGGATGGCAGTTGATGATGTCATCGTGCATCAGATCCGCATCGAGCACGAAAGTGACATTGTTGCCGGCATCGTTGATCGCGCCGAGCGCGGTAACGGCGCCCGGAATGACACCAAGATATTCCATCAGCTTCTCGGGTTTGCCGAAAGAGACGCGGCCTGAAGCACCGATAAGAGTATGGACCTGTTTGAGGTCGATGGCGGCATTTTCTTCCACGGTCAGCAGGAAATAACGATCTTTCTTGTCCTTCACGAACAGGTTCTTGGTGTGCCCGCCCGGGATCTCATCCCGCAGCGCGACCGATTCGGCCACCGTGAAGACCGGCGCATGATCCTTGGTGCTGTGGACAATGCCAAGGCCATCGAGAAAGGCGAGAAGATCCTGGCGAGTCTTGGGCTTGTTTTCGGTCATCGTCATTCCATCAGACAGGAGAGGCAGATTGGACTGTCTGCTTACGTCTGCCTCATGAGCTTGGCAATCTTCACGACCGACGCTTTGCCCTGCTTTCGCGGCGTTTCCGAAGCCGGTTTTCCACCGCTAGAACTTTTCTTCGTTTTTCCATCATTTCCCTGTTGCATTTGAAAATCGTTTGGGCGATATAGCGCCCGTCGCCGCAAGGTGGCGCCCACGGTCCGCTACTTACTACCCCGGACTGCTGTGGATTTGAGCGGGTGTAGCTCAGGGGTAGAGCACAACCTTGCCAAGGTTGGGGTCGAGGGTTCGAATCCCTTCGCCCGCTCCAGTTTTCTCCTTGTCCATACCGAAGACATAGGTAACAGAACGTACCTAACACATGGGTGACACCCTCGTGCCGAACGGGTTGTCGATGGTTTGCAAAGTCCTCTGTTCCAGGTCGATATATCCCAGATCATAGTGCATGAAGCTGACGAGCCAAATGCCGTCATCGACTTCCTTGATTCCAAGCTTCTGTCCGGCCAGTACGGTGGAGATGTTGATCTTCTTGCGATAGATGCAGAGGCGGCCGCAATTGGTGACGAGCGCCTCCCTATCGTGGAAGGGATAGTCGATCTCCGGCAGGCCCCGATAGGGGCGTGACGATGCGACAACTTTCGGCGCCGATTGATCCTACTCAATGCAAACGACGGCAGTATCTGGCTAGGTTTTTCCACACCTTGCGCAGGCAGACGGAGTCCGCGTCGTTCTGCCTCCTCACGACGTATGGCGAACGCCTATTGCCGAACCCAATAATGGATTTAAATTAGCGACAGCTAACTGTAGTATCTTGAGAGGATATAGCCGGAGTTATATCGACATGCTGGTCAAAGATGTAATGACGACAAAGGTCGTCGGATTATCACCTGACCATAGCGTTCGGCATGCAGCCAAGCTGATGTCCGATCAGCACATAAGCGGCGCTCCTGTCGTTGACGACGGTGGGCGCCTGCTGGGCGTCATCAGCGAGGGCGATCTGATCCGCCGAACGGAACTGTCGAGTGGCGCATTCGTTCTGAAGGCGGACATGGGAGTTGGCGCCGATGAGAGAGCGAACGCCTTCGTCAAGCGATGCGCCTGGAGAGTGGGTGACGTCATGACGCCCGATCCTGTGACAATCGACGAGGATGCCCCCCTTTCGCGTGTCGCCAGTCTCATGCAGGACCATGGCATCAAGCGCATTCCGGTTCTGCGGGACGGTAAACTGGTCGGCATCATCAGCCGCGCCGACCTTCTGCAGGTAATCTACTCCGCAAAACCAGACGACACAGCAGCTGGGGACGAAGCCATTCGCCGCAGCATTCTCGTTCGGCTCGGTGAAAATACCGGCCTGGAAGGATTGGACGTGTCCGTCACGGTCACTGACGGGATCGTGCATTTGTGGGGCAACGTCGAAACGGCGGCTTGCCGCAGGGCCGCGCGGATTCTGGCGGAGGGCGTCAACGGTGTCCGCGGCGTGGTGGAGCATTTCCCGGAATCTCCTCCGCAATAGTGCCACAGCGCCGACATGAGACTGCCCCGGCCTTCATGAAAAAGGCCTCATGAGATTCAGCAATGTCATTTTGATTGGGAGACTCAGATGGTTTCGCCCGACACGGCAGTGATGAAAAAAACAGCCTCGGTAGCGTCGCATGGAAAAGCAACGCTCTCAGCCGAGGAACTCCGCCTGATGGATGCTTACTGGCGCGCATCGAACTATCTGTCGGTCGGGCAGATCTACCTGCTCGACAATCCCTTGCTCAAAAAACCCCTCGCACGCGCGCACATCAAGCCGCGGCTGCTCGGCCATTGGGGAACTTCGCCGGGCCTGAACATGCTCTATGTGCACCTTAACAGGGTAATCAAGCGCGACGATCTCAACATGATTTATGTAATCGGCCCCGGCCACGGTGGACCGTCGCTCGTTGCACATGCCTATCTGGAGGGAACCTACAGCGAATTCTACCCGAATATTGGCCAGGACGAGGAGGGCATGAAACGGCTTTTCAAGCAGTTCAGCTTTCCCGGCGGCATCCCGAGCCACGTCGCTCCCGAAACACCGGGGAGCATCCATGAAGGTGGCGAGCTCGGCTATGCACTCAGCCACGCCTATGGCGCAGCCTTCGACAATCCCGATCTGATCGTCGCCTGTGTCGTCGGTGACGGGGAAGCCGAAACCGGCCCCCTCGCCACGGGATGGCATGGCAACAAGTTTCTCAATCCCGCTCGCGACGGATGCGTTCTGCCGATCCTGCATCTCAATGGCTACAAGATCGCCAATCCCTGTTTCCTTGCCCGTATTCCCAGGGAGGAGTTGGAGAAGTTTTTCGAGGGCATGGGGTATGCGCCTCTCTTCGTCGAAGGCCATGAGCCCGATCAGGTGCAGCAGCAGCTTGCCCCAGCCATGGACACCGCCGTCGCGACGATCAAGACAATCTGGGCGGAAGCGCGGGACAAGGGGAATGTTACCCGCCCGGCTTGGCCGATGATCGTCTTCCGCACACCGAAGGGCTGGACCTGCCCGTCAGAAATCGACGGCAAGAAATGCGAAGACTATTGGCGCTCGCACCAGGTTCCGATGGGCGATATGGACAAACCGGACCATATCAGGGTGCTTCAACACTGGATGAAGACCTACAGACCCGAAGAACTTTTCGACGGCGACGGAAGGCTGCGGGCTGAATTGGCCGCCCTGGCACCGACGGGACATCGCCGGATGAGTGACAATCCGCACGCAAACGGTGGTTTGTTATTACGCGATCTGAAGATGCCGGATTTCCGCGATTATGCCGTCTCGGTGCCCAAACCCGGAACGGTGACCGCAGAATCCGCTCGCGTCATGGGCAAGTTCCTGCGCGACGTGATGAAGCTGAACCTTCGCAACAATAACTTTCGGCTATTTAGCCCCGACGAGAACAATTCCAACCGTTGGCAGGACGTGCTGGAGGTCACCGATCGTTGCTATATGGCCGAGATCTATCCCGAGGACGACCACCTTTCCCCTAACGGCCGCATCATGGAGGTCTTAAGCGAGCATCAATGCCAGGGCTGGCTTGAAGGCTATCTGTTGACCGGGCGTCACGGCTTCTTCTCCTGCTACGAGGCGTTCATTCACATCATAGACTCGATGTTCAATCAGCACGCCAAGTGGCTGAAAGTGTGTAACCACATTCCCTGGCGGCGACCGGTCGCCTCGCTGAACTACTTCCTGAGTTCGCATGTCTGGAGGCAGGATCACAATGGGTTTTCTCATCAGGATCCGGGCTTCATCGACCATGTGATCAACAAGAAGGCGGAGGTTATCCGGGTCTATCTTCCGCCGGACGCCAATACACTTCTATCCGTTACCGACCACTGTCTGCGCAGCCGCAACTATGTGAATGTGGTTGTGGCCGGCAAGCAGCCCGCGCCCCAATGGCTGACTATGGATGAGGCCATCAAACACTGTGCCGAAGGCCTCGGCATCTGGGAATGGGCCAGCAATGACCGAGGCTCGGAACCGGATGTGGTCATGGCCTGCTGTGGCGATGTGCCGACTCTGGAAACGCTCGCTGCCGTCCAGCTGATCCGAGAACACCTCCCCCAATTGAAGGTGCGGGTCATCAATATAGTCAATCTGATGAAGCTGCAGCCCTCAAGCGAACATCCCCATGGGCTTTCGGACCCTGACTTCGATGCGCTTTTCACAAAGGACAAGCCGATCATCTTCGCGTTCCACGGATATCCCTGGTTGATTCACCGGCTGACTTATCGACGGACCAACCATAAGAATCTGCATGTTCGAGGGTACAAGGAGGAAGGAACAACCACGACACCGTTCGACATGGTCGTTCTGAACCAGCTCGATCGCTTTCATCTCGTAGAAGACGTGATCGATCGGCTGCCGCAACTTGGCGCGCGCGCGGCCTACTTCAAGCAGGCGATCCGCGGCAGGCTGATCGAGCATCGCCAATATATCGAAGCGCACGGTGATGACATGCCGCAGATCAGCGGCTGGACATGGGGCGTCAAGAGTGCGGAGAAAGCGAAGGCTGCGACCTCCACAGAGGGAGACAATGCCTAGGCTACGCGTTGCGCGCAAACGATCATGCCGGCAGGCGTCCTATCGAGGCCGCCTCCAGATGCTCGACGAAACCATCTGATCTCCTCGGTTAACCTATCATGTCGGAGTTACTGTCCACCGATCCCGAACTGAACCGAATGCCGACGGAGGAGGATCTCGGTCGTCTTCAGTTCACGACATTGCTCTACTATCTGCATTGCACGAATCCGGATAACGGATTGGTTCGGGACAAGACACAGGCCGGCGCACCGGCAAGTATTGCTGCCGTCGGCATGGCGCTTGCCACCATTCCTGTCGTCGTGGAGCGCGGCATCGTCATTCGCGAGTTTGCCGCTAAGATTGCCCGGCGTCGACTGGAATTCCTGATGTCCTGCCACCAGGGACCGGAACCTGACGCGTCCGGCTACAAGGGCTTCTTCTACCATTTCCTGGACATTGAGACAGGACGACGGGTTTGGCAGTGCGAGTTGTCAACCATCGACTCGGCCTTCCTGTTCGCAGGTGCTTTGACCGTCGCGGCCTATTTTGACGCAGACACCGAAGACGAGGCAAAGGTTCGCGCACTCGCCAAATCGCTCTATGAGCG
The DNA here is from genome assembly GCF_056398305.1 of Rhizobium sp. 01T444. Taxonomy (NCBI): domain Bacteria; kingdom Pseudomonadati; phylum Pseudomonadota; class Alphaproteobacteria; order Hyphomicrobiales; family Rhizobiaceae; genus Rhizobium; species Rhizobium sp. 01T444. Next base: position 592,017 of record NZ_JBFTPD010000003.1, on the reverse strand, counting down.
CGTGGACTGGAATTGGGCGCGTGACAACGGGGCTACCCTCACCCATGGCTGGCGGCCGGAAAACGGATTTATTCCCTATCGGTGGCGCGGCTATGACGAAGGTCTGCTTCTTTACATTCTCGGACTCGGCTCGCCCAGCCACCCGCTGCCGCCCGAGAGTTACAGGGCCTATACGGAGAGCTACGAATGGCGAAACATCTTTGGTCGCGAACTGCTCTATTCCGGCCCGCTCTTTACGCATCAGCTTTCGCATATGTGGATCGATTTTCGCGAAATTCGCGACACGTTCATGCGCGAGCATGACAGCGACTACTTCCGGAACAGCCGACACGCCACTTTCGTTCAGCAGGAATATGCAATCCGCAATCCGCTGAACTTCAAAGGCTACGGCGAACATTGCTGGGGTTTCACAGCAAGTGATGGACCCGGTTGGACAAAGCGAAACGTGGACGGCATCGACAGGGAATTCTTCGACTACGTTGCGCGTGGCGCACCCTATGGACCGGATGACGGAACCGTATCTCCGTGGGTCGTGGTCGCCTCCCTGCCATTCGCTCCGGAAATCGTTGTCCCAACCGTGCGAAACTTTGCTCGAATGCAGCTTGGCATGACGCGCCTCTATGGATTCAGACCATCGTTCAATCAGACATATACGATGGAAGACAAGGATGAAGGATGGTGGGTCAGCCCCTACCATTTCGGCATCGACCAAGGGCCTGTCGTCCTGATGATCGAAAACTACCGAACGGGCTTGCTGTGGAACATCATGCGTCGATGCGAGCCGGTCGTCGTCGGGCTAAGACGAGCGGGCTTTTCAGACGGCTGGTTATGACGGCGCTCGCGAGCTCAGCTGTTCAACCTCCGCCACCGGCTCTGATCCGATGGCTCGATGAAGGACGAGTCGATCATGAACAAGGTATCCCAGCCCCTGGAATAGTCACTCCTTCCGATTTTGGTCGATCCACTTCCAAGAGCCGTCCGAACGATATTCGAGAACAGCATCATAGGCTGCGCGTGGAGCACCCGGTTCGGCGAAGTTGACGCACGCAATCCCTCGTTCCGCCAGGAGCCCGACGATGTCGGGCAGAAGTTCGTAGCCGAAGATGGCATCGGCCTTCTCAGCAGAATATGGGATGGAGCTGCGATAATCGCGCTTGCAAGTGCAACGAGCCTTTGTTCGCGTGGCGACAGCAAAGTGGACCAGTCTTGCTCGCTGTCTAGGTCGCCAGGTGTGAGAGGATGCGCCAGGCCCAGCTTTTTCAACAGAGCGAGGATTTTTTCGTCTGTTTCCTCCATCGAGCGATTTTGCAATGCCAGGATCTGGCGCAGGGTTCCTGGGCCGGGCGACGGAGAATGATGCGAGAACGGATGAGCACGGCCTTCTCCGTGGCGATGGTGATACATCGCAGGCAGGGCTCCAAACGAGGCTCGACTCCTGGACAATCGGTCCTGCTTACCGCGCAACACATTGCGCATTGCGTTTATTTGCTATTTTCGCGGATCGAGTAGATCGCGCAGGCCATCGCCGAGAATGTTGAAGCCGAGCACGGTGACCATGATCGCGAGACCCGGAAAGAGCGACATGTAGATGTTGAGACCGAGATAGTTGCGGCCGTCGCTCATCATCGCACCCCATTCCGGAAGCGGCGGCTGCGCGCCGAGGCCGAGGAATGACAGGCTTGCGGCCGACAGGATGACGGTGCCTGCCGTCAGCGTCGACTGCACGATGATCGGGCCGATCGCGTTGCGCAGGATGTAATGCGTCATGATTCGATGGCGCGAAACGCCGAGCGAAATTGCCGCCTCCACATAGTCCATCGCCTTGAGGCCGAGCGTCAGGTTACGGCTGAGCCGCGCGTAAACTGGGACCGAGAAGATCGCGATGGCAATCAGCAGGTTGACGAGACTGGTGCCGAGCACGCTGACGATCAGGATGGCGAGTACGATGCCTGGAAAGGCGAAGAGAATATCCATGCACCACATGATTGCCTGGTCGACATAGCGCCCCGTCATGCCCGAGACAATGCCGAGCGGCACGCCGACCATGATGGCAAGCCCGACGCTGAGAATGACCTCCAGCAGCGAAATGCGAGCGCCGTAGAGCACGCGGGCGAAAATGTCCCGGCCGTTATCGTCGGTGCCGAAGGGATGTTCCCAGGATGGTTCCAGCATGGTCGAAAGCAGATCCTGCGAATAAGGATCGGCCGAGGTGATGAGTGGCGCAAAGATCGCCATCAGCACAATGATGCCGATAAACCCGCCGCCGATGGTGATGCCCTTATGCGTCGCAAGCCAGCGCAAGGCGCGGCGCAAGCCGCTGTTGCCGGTCGAAACCTTTTCCGCTTCGCTCATTGCCATCAGTCGAACCTTATCTTCGGGTTGAGCGCGGCGATCGCCATTTCCGCCAGGAAATTCATGACGACGACACCCGTGACAGCGACGAGCGTCACACCCTGGATGACCGGATAGTCGCGATAGCGCACCGAATCGACGAGCAAGCGGCCGATGCCAGGCCAGTTGAAGACCGATTCGGTGACGACGGCGCCGCCGATCAGACTGCCGAAATTCAGCCCCACGATAGTGACGATCGGGATCAGCGCGTTTCGCAGCGCATGGCTCCAGTAGATCGACCTGGGTGCCACACCCTTGGCTCGCGCCGTGCGGATATAATCCTGTGCCAGCACTTCGATCATGCTGGAGCGCGTCATGCGGGCGATGACAGCCATCGGCAGCACCGCGAGTGTGATCGACGGCAGGATGAAGCTCTTCCACGAGGTGGCGCCAAGAAGCGGCAACCAACCGAGGCTGACGGAGAACGTGTTCATCGCCATCAGCGCCAGCCAGAAATTGGCAATGGAAGCGCCGGCGATGGCAAGCAACATCACGGCCTGGTCCGGCCAGCCATGCCGGTAGATCGCGCCGATCATGCCGGCCGGCACGCCGATCGCAATCGCCAGCAGATAGGCGGTGATAGCAAGACCCAGCGTAAAGGGCATCCTCTCGGCGATTTCATCGACGACAGGCAGCTTCGACTTGAGGGACATGCCGAGATCGCCCCTGACGGCGCCATAGGCGAACGAACCATATTGTTCGGCAATGCTGCGATCGAGCCCCAGGCGGGCGCGCATATTATCGACCGCCTCCTGCGTGGCTTCGGGGCCGGCCATCATGCGGGCCGGATCGCCGGGAAGCGCGCGGATGGCGATGAAGATGAGCAGCGACACGCCGATCAGGATCAGCGGCAATGCGAGCAGCTTCTTGAGAATATAGGCTTTCATCGGACCGTCATTGTCAGTGAAGCAGGCGGACGGCGCATTGCGCGGCCCGCCCGGTTACGCATCAGTCCTTGGTGGCTTCCTTGACCACGACCTGGCCTCCTGGGATGACCCAGGCGCCCTTCACATTGTTGCGGGCGGCATAGAGATCCTGCGTCGTATAGAGGAGAACGTGCGGTGCCTGCTCGTTGACCTCCTTTTGGGCATCGACATAGATCGCATTGCGCGCCTTTTCATCCAGCGTAGAGGCTGCCTTGTCGATCAACTCATCGAGCTTCGGATCGTTGAAGAAGCCGAGATTGGCGCTGGCAGGCGAAGCACTTGCCGAATAATAGAGCGGACGGAACTGTAGGTCGGCGCCATTGACGCCCGAAGACCACGACGCGATCACCGAACCCGTATTGGCAGCCGCCTTACCGGCCGGATCGGCAAAGGCCGCCTTCGCCCAGACGCCGCTTTCCATGCGCTGCACGTCAAGCTTCACGCCGGCCTTCGCCCACATGGCCTGCAGCAGTTCGCCGATGCGTGCCTCGGGCTCCTGCACGATGGTTGTCATCGAGAAGCCATCAGGATAGCCGGCATCGGCGAGCAGCTTCTTCGCCTTGTCGACGTCATAGGTGTAAGGCGCAAGCGTCTTGTCATAGCCTGGTGTGACCGGCGCCAACGGCGAATTTGCAGGCGTCGCATTGCCCTGCATGATCGCCTTGACGAGACCGTCGCGGTCGGTCGCATAGTTCAGAGCCTGGCGCACACGCGCATCGTCGAGCGGCTTCAGCTTGGTGTTGAGCGAAACCCAGAACACTGCCGAACCGTCTGATTTGTTGACCTTCATGTCCGGATTGGCTGCGAGCTGCTTGGCAAAGGCCGCCGGCAGCGGGTTGACGATATCGGCATCACCCGTCTGCAGCGCCATGTTCATGACCGACGGCTCGGCCGTCCAGGTCCACTTGATCTCGTCGGCACCCTTCGGCGCGCCTCCCCACCAGTGGGTGTTCTTCGTTTCCAGCACATATTCGCCGGACTTGTATTCCTGCAGCTTATAGGGGCCGGTGCCGACGGCCTTGCTGCCGATCGTGCCGGCAGCATCCGCGGTCGGGCTGACCATGAGGCAGGCGCCTGTGGTCAGCAGCGCGAGAAAGGCCGGGTAAGGCTTTTTGAGCTTGAACTGGACCGTGGAGGAATCGACGGCGCTGACGCTATCGATGAAGGTCCGCAGGCGACCGCTGGCGGCAAGACCGCGCTTGGTATCGAGATGGCGGGCAAAGTTCTTCGCCACGGCATCGGCATCGAAGGGCGTGCCGTCATGAAACTTCACGCCCTGGCGCAGCTTGAAGGTCCAGACGATGCCGGCGGCATCGCTCGACCATTCGGTGGCGAGCGCCGGCTGGAGGCTCAAATCCTTGGCGCGGGAAAGCAGGCCCTCATACATCGGGTCCAGAACCGCGGCCGTAAACGTCGCCGTCTGATCACCCGGATCCATCGAGCGCGGCGCTTCTGTCTGCATGACCGTCAGCGTGGAAGCGAAGGCCGAAAACGGCGCAAACAGCGCTCCGGTAACAGCGCAGCTCAATGCGAAATGGCGAGTACTGATAAATCTCTTGCGAATGATTTCCATTGGTTCACCCTCTTGTTGATTCTTGAAACCGGCTCTCAGGTCGGCTTTGATCAATTTTGTAATTTATTTTGGTTGATTGGTTCATTTTGTAAACTTATTGTCAAGGCAAAATAGCACGTCGGCAGATCGGGAATTTGTATGTTCAATTCGTCGCAGCGCGAGCTCCTGCGGGTCATAAGCGAGTCGGGCCCTTTAAGCCGGACCGATCTTGCTTCCGCGATCGGGCTCAGCAAAGCGGCGATGAGCGGCATTGCCCGCGAGCTTATCGATCGCGGCGTGCTGCACGAGACGGAGACCATCTACGGCCAGGGCCGGCCCTCCGTGCTGCTCGACCTGAAACCCGAATGCGCCTTCTTCATTGGCATCTCGCTTCTTGAAGATCCCGCTCCGATGATCCTCAGCGATCTCAACGGCAATATCATCGCCCGTCAGCAGTTGCCCCATTCCCGTGATCCCAAGGTCATCGCCAATGCCATCGCCTACGGCCTGCCGGAAATCCTGAAGGGCCACCCGCAGGCAAGCTCGAAGCTTGCCGGCATCGGCGTGGCGCTGTCCGGTTTCGTCGATGAAAAGCAGGCAACCTGCGTGCAGTCCACCCTGCTTGGCTGGCAAGATGTGCCGCTTGCCGAAATCATCCGCCACGCAAGCGGCGTCGATACCTTCATCGAAAACGACGCCAAGGCCGTCGCCGTCAGCGAGAAACTGTTCGGTATTGCCCGCGACACGCCGAATTTCTCGGTCGTTTCGCTGGGAGACGGCATCGGCTGTGCCCATTTCATCGACGGCAAGCTCTATCGCGGCAATCATGGCGGTGCGGGCGAAATCGCCCATGCGACGATCGAGCCCGGCGGTGCACCCTGCCGTTGCGGCAAACGCGGTTGCCTGGATACGATCGCCTCCATGAAAGCGATCAAGGAGATGGCCAGAGCCGCCGGCCTGAAATGCACCTCGCTGTCGGAATTGGAAGAGGAAGCATCGCACGGCACGGCCGAAGCGATTTCCATCATCCACAAGGCCGGCGCGGCTCTTGGCCTGGCGATCTCGCATCTGATTCAGATGAACGATCCGGGCATGATCCTCGTCACCCATGTCGAAGGTTCCTTCGAAGGCTTGTTCGGCACGGTCGTGCAGCAGGCGATCGAAGCCAATGTTCTTCCGCGTTATGCCGGCCAGACGCCGATCCGCACCCGTCGCGTCGATAGTGACGTCTGGGCGCGGGGCGCCGCCAGCATCGCCGCCCATAATTTCCTGATTGGTCCCAATTTAAGCTGAGGTTTCCCATGCGCATCGCCGTCGGTGGCATTCACATCGAATGCAGCACATACAATCCCGTCTTGAACGAGGAGAAGGATTTCCGGGTGGTGCGCGGCGAGGGACTGTTGGCAGCCCCCTATTTCGCCTTCCTTGGGGACTACGACGCCGAATTCCTGCCGACGATCCATGCTCGTGCCATTGCCGGCGGCCCGGTCGCGCGCCACACCTATGAGGCCTTCAAGACTGAGTTCCTGGAACGCTTGAAGCCCCTGCTGCCGCTCGACGGCCTCTATCTCGCCATGCACGGCGCCATGTATGTCGAGGGCATGGAGGATGCAGAAGGCGACTGGATCAGTTCCGCCCGCGCGCTTGTTGGCGATCACTGCACGGTTTCGGCCAGTTATGACCTGCATGGCAACGTCACCCAGCGCATCCTCGATGCGCTCGATATGTATTCCACCTATCGCACTGCGCCGCATATCGATGTCGAGGAGACCATGCGACGCTCGGTCTCCATGCTGGTGAAAAGCCTGAAGACCGGCGTGAAGCCCACCTTGCTCTGGGCGCCGATCCCCGCCGTCCTGCCGGGCGAACGCACCAGCACCGTCGATGAACCGGCAAAGAGCCTTTACGCCGAACTGCCCGGCATCGACGCGCTAGACGGCGTCTGGGATGCTTCGCTGATGGTCGGCTACGTCTGGGCTGACGAACCCCGCGCCACCGCTGCCGCCATCATGACCGGCACCGACCGCGCGGTGCTGGAGCGCGAGGCAAAGCGCCTGGCAAAGGCCTATTGGGACGTCCGTGAGGAATTCGTGTTCGGCTGCGAGACCGGCTCGATCGAGGAATGCGTCGCCAAGGCCATCGCCAGTCCCACCGGCCCCGTCGTGCTTGCCGAATCCGGTGACAACCCGACTGGCGGCGGCGTGGGCGACCGAGCCGACGTATTGGCCGAACTGATTGCGAAGGGCGCCACCGGTGTCGTCTTCGCCGGCATCGCCGATGAGGCGGCCACCGAGACCTGCTATACTGTGGGCGTCGGTGCCACTCTGGAGCTGACGGTCGGCGCCTCGCTCGATACCAAGGGCAGCAAGCCGGTGACGGGACGCTTCATGGTGAAGTTCCTGCACGAGACCGCTGACGCGGCCGACCGCCAGGCCGTTGTCTCGATCGATGGCATCGATCTGGTGCTCTCCGCCAAGCGCCGCCCCTATCACAACATCGCCGATTTTACCCGCCTCGGTCTTGATCCGCGCACGGCAAAGATCGTCGTCGTCAAGTCGGGTTATCTCTCGCCGGAACTCGCACCGATCGCCAATCCCAATCTCATGGCGCTCTCGGCCGGCGTCGTCGACCAGTTCGTCGAGCGCCTGCCGCGCCTGCGCAAAGAGCACCCGACCTATCCTTTCGACAAGGATTTCAGCTTCGAGCCGCAGGCTTTCCTTTCTGCGCGCTCCGCGAACCGCTGAGGCTTGAAAGGCGAACCAATTGATTTTTGGTACCGCACGCTTGCCTGGCGTGCGGTTCTCGTCAAAACGTGCGCCTGCCTTTGGATCTGCCGCAAATCCAGCCATTCGACCAATAAACAGGCAGATATTTATTTGCACAAAAAAGCGCTTGACGATCTGCCGGATTTGGTTTGCATTGAACCAATATTAAATTGGTTCAGTCAATCATGGACGAAACGCAAGGCAATTCGAACTATGCGCTGGAGAAGCTGAGAGCTCTCCTCCAGTCGAATAGTCTCGATGCCGATGGCAAGCTGCCAACCGAGCGTACGCTCTCCGAAATCCTTGGCGTCAGTCGCCGCTCCATCCGGCGCGCGCTGGAAGTGCTGGAAGCCGAAGGCCGCATCTGGCGCCGGCAAGGCTCCGGCACCTTTGCTGGCAAGCGGCCGGACGGTTGGAGCAACCATGTCGATTCCATCATCGCCGACACCGATCTCATGGAAATCATGGAAGTGCGCCTGCGCGTCGAACCGCAGCTTGCACAGCTTGCGGCCATGCGCGCCAAGGCCGCCGACGTCGAGCGCATGTATGATCTGGTGAAAAAGATCTACGAAAGCACGGATGCCGACGGCCGCGAACTCTGGGATGGCGCGCTGCATCGCCAGATCGCCCAATGCGCCGGCAATACATTCTTCCTGACGATCTTCGACGTCATCAACCGAGTGCGCCAGGACGAAGCCTGGCAGACGATCCGCGAGCGCGCCCGCAGCGCCAGCCGCACGCGCGAAGTCACCCATGGCCAGCACACAGCCATCGTCGATGCTATCGCCGCCCGCGATCCGGGAAAAGCCGGCGAGGCCATGCGCCAGCATCTGCTGACGCTGCAGGAAAGCCTCATCCGCATCACCTCTCTCGACCACAGCGAAACGGAGGTCGAGAAGGAATCTACCTGAGCGGGGAAAAGCACGGCGGAGATAACCGCCGGCTCGACACGACAAACGTGAAACAAAAACATAACAGAGGAGAATGAAATGAAATTCGCCAGATTGCTGACCACAGCCACAGCGGCAGCGCTCTTTGCGCTTCCCGCTTTCGCGGTCGAACTGAAGATCGGCCTGCAGGACGATGCAGACGTGCTTGATCCCGCGCAGTCGCGCACCTTCGTCGGCCGCATCGTCTATACCGCAATGTGCGACAAGCTCGTCGACGTCTCGCCCGACCTGAAGATCGTGCCGCAGCTTGCGACGGAATGGAACTGGTCGGCCGACGGCAAGGCGCTCACCATGAAGCTTCGCCAGGGCGTGAAGTTCCAGGACGAAACGCCCTTCAATGCTGAAGCCGTCGTCACCACCATCGAGCGCAACATGACCCTGCCGGAATCGCGTCGCAAGAGCGAGCTGAGCTCCGTCCAGAAGGTCGAGGCGACGGGCGAGTATGAAGTCAAGTTCACGCTGAAGAGCCCCGACGTCACCCTGCTGGCCCAACTTTCCGACCGCGCGGGCATGATCGTCTCGCCGAAGGCCGCAAAGGAACTCGGCGCGAAGTTCGGCGACCATCCCGTCTGCGCAGGCCCCTTCAAATTCGTCGAACGCGTCCAGCAGGACCGTATCGTGCTCGAAAAGTTCCAGGACTACTGGAACAAGGACAATGTCTTCATCGACAAGCTTACCTATCTGCCGATCCCGGATTCGACCGTACGCCTCGCCAACCTGCGCTCCGGCGATCTCGACATGATCGAACGCCTGGCCGCAACCGACGCCGAGACGGTCAAGAGCGATCCGAACCTCGTCTACAAGGATGTCGTCAATACCGGTTGGCTCGGCATCTATGCCAATGTCGGCAATGGTGCGCGCGCCGACAACCCGCTGGGCAAGGACAAGCGTCTGCGCCAGGCCTTCTCGCTGGCAATCGACCGCGATGCCGCCATGCAGATCGTCTTCGAAGGCACCGGCGTTGCCGGCAACCAGCCCTTCCCGCCGAGCAGTCCGTGGTTCGACAAGGATGTCCCGGTTCAGGCTCGCGACGTCGAAAAGGCAAAGGCCCTCGTCAAGGCTGCAGGCTTCGACCGCGTGTCGGTCGAAATGCAGGTTCCGAACAGCCCGGTCACGATGCAGATGATGCAGATCATCCAGTCCATGGTTGCCGAAGCCGGTTTCGATGTCAGCCTGAAAGCGACGGAATTTGCGACCCTGCTCAATGAGCAGACCGCCGGCAACTACCAGCTCAGCCGCTCCGACTGGTCCGGCCGCGTCGATCCTGACGGCAATATCCAGCAGTTCGTCACCTGCGGCGCCGGCCTGAACGACAGCAAATATTGCAATGCTGACGTCGACAAGCTGCTGAACGAGGCTCGCCAGTCCCCTGACGATTCCGTGCGCAAGCAGAAATATGATGCTGCGACCGCAATCCTCAATGACGATTTGCCGATCATCTTCCTTGGCCACCAGTCGTGGATCTGGGCGCTGCACAAGAACATCACCGGCTTCGTTGCTTCGCCCGACGGCATGATCCGCCTCGTCGGCGTGAAGAAGGAAGGCTGATAGCCACACGCTTCAGGAACGCGGCGACCCTCGCCGCGTTCCGTTGATGGTATCGGAGCGCCCATGTACAGGTTTATTGCCAAGCGGCTGTTGGTCGCCATTCCAACTTTGCTGATCATTTCGGTCTTTGTCTTCTCGCTGCAGAAACTTCTACCAGGCGATCCGGTTCTGGCCATGGCCGGCGAAGAGCGCGATCCGCAGGTGTTGGAATTCCTGCGGGAAAAATATCACCTCAACGACCCCGTTCCTTACCAGTATTTCTACTGGCTGGGCTCGGCCCTGAAGGGCGATCTCGGCATTTCGCTGCGCACCAACCAGCCGGTTCTCGAACTGGTGGCCGAAAAACTGCCGGTCACCATCCAGCTCGCCATCATGTCGATGATCTTCGCCTTCGTGATTGGCGTGCCGATGGGCATTCTGGCGGCCGTCAAGAAGAACACGATCATCGATTATCTCGCCAACATCATCGCATTATCCGGCCTGTCGATCCCGAATTTCTGGCTCGGCATCATGCTGATCCTGCTGATCTCGGTGAATCTCGGCTGGTTGCCAGCTTCAGGCTACGAGCCCTTCTTCTCCAATCCGCTGCGCTCGATCCAAACCATGCTGATGCCCTCCTTCGTGCTCGGCAACGCGCTCGCCGCCACGTTGATGCGCCACACGCGTTCGGCAATGCTGAGCGTCTTGAGCGCCGACTACATCCGTACCGCCCGCGCCAAGGGACTTCCGGAAAGCTCCGTCGTGCTGGAACACAGCTTCCGCAACGCGGTTCTGCCGATCGTCACACTGACCGCTCTGCTTTTCGGCGAACTTCTCGCCGGCGCGGTCCTCACCGAGCAGATTTTCACCATTCCAGGCTTCGGAAAACTCATCGTCGATGCCGTCTTCAACCGCGATTATGCTGTCGTCCAGGGCGTCGTCATCTGCACGGCGATCGGCTTTATCCTGATGAACCTCGTAGCCGATGTGCTTTATGTCCTTCTCAATCCGCGCATGAAAGCTTCGCTATGACCGCAATCGATCAAGTCGCAGCCGCGCCCATCACGTCTGCAGAGCAGCGTTCGCCGAGCCGCGCCTGGCGCAAGCTGAAAGCCAACAAGGGTGCGCTCGTCGGCCTCACCATCATCGCCTTCTTCGCAATCCTTGCSATYATCGCGCCGCTCCTGCCGCTCCCCGATCCGAACGCCACGAGCTGGTCGACGATCCGCAAGGCGCCGTCAGCGGCCCATTGGCTCGGCACCGACGACATCGGCCGCGATATTCTCTCCCGCATGATCTGGGGCGCGCAGGCCTCGCTGATGGCAGGCGTCTTTTCGGTGGCGATCGCCGTTCTGATCGGCGTGCCCTTCGGCCTGATCTCAGGCTATTTTGGCGGCTGGATCGACATGAGCATATCTCGCATCACCGAGGCCTTCCTGGCGATGCCTTTCCTGATTACCGCGATCGCGCTTGCCGCCTTCCTCGGCCCGAGCCTCAGCAATGCGATGATCGCGATCGGCCTTTCGGCCATGCCTATTTTCGTGCGGCTGACGCGTGGCCAGGTACTGGCGGTCAAGACCGAAGAATATATCGAAGGCGCGCGTTCCATCGGTCTTCGCCATTTCAGCATCATCACCCGCTACATCCTGCCGAATGTTTTCGCGCCGATCCTCGTGCAGGCGACGCTGACGATAGCAACCGCCATCATCGCCGAAGCCAGCCTCTCCTTCCTCGGCCTCGGCCAGCAGCCGCCGGCGCCMAGCTGGGGCTCGATGCTGAACGTTGCCAAGAATTTCCTGAGCCAGGCGCCGTGGATGGCGATGTGGCCTGGGATTGCCATCTTCCTCGTCGTTATCGGTTTCAATCTCTTGGGCGACGGCCTGCGCGATGCGCTCGATCCGCGCGAAGCATGACCCTTCGAAAGGACATATGAAATGACCGCATTCACGACCCGCCCCGAAATTCTGGGCACATTCGGCGTCGTCACCTCAACGCACTGGATCGCCTCTGCCGTCGGCATGAGCATCCTGGAAAAGGGCGGCAACGCCTTCGATGCGGCGGTTGCTGCCGGCTTCACCCTGCAGATCCTCGAGCCGCACCTCGTCGGCCCCGGTGGCGACATGCCGGCGATCATCTATTCGAAGAAGAAGGACAAGGTCGAGGTCATCTGTGCTCAGGGCCCTGCCCCGGCAGGCGCCACTATCGAGCACTATACGTCCGAGGGCCTGAAGCTGATCCCCGGCGACGGCCTGCTTGCAACCGTCATTCCCGGCTCCTTCGACGGCTGGATGCTGATGCTGCGCGACTACGGCAGGCTGAGCGTGCGCGACGTGCTGGAGCCGGTAATCTACTACGCCGAAAACGGCCATCCCATGCTGCCGCGCGTCTCCGCCACTATCAAGGGGCTCGCCGAATTCTTCGAAAAGGAATGGCCGACCTCCTACGAGACCTGGGTGCCGGGCGGTTCAGTTCCCGAGCCACATTCCAACTTCAAGAACCCGGTTCTCGCGGAAACCTGGAAGCGCATCATTTCTGAAGCGGAAGCAAAGCAGGGTCGCGAGGCGCAGATAGAAGCGGCCCGCGACGCCTTCTACCGCGGCTTCGTTGCCGAAAAGATCGCAAATTATCTGAAAACGGCCGAAGTGATGGATGCAAGCGGCAGTCGCCACAAGGCGGTGCTGACGGCCGACGATATGGCCAACTGGTCGGCAACGATCGAAGAGCCGCAGACCTATGACTATCACGGCTGGACGGTTGCCAAGATCGGCCCCTGGGGCCAGGGGCCTGTCTTCCTGCAGACCCTGTCGCTCCTCAAGGATATGGATATCGCCTCGATGGCGCCAGATGGTGCCGATTTCGTCCATACCGTCACCGAGGCCATGAAGCTCGCCTTTGCCGACCGCGAGGTCTACTATGGCGATCCTGACTTCTCCGATATACCGCTCGACCATCTTCTGTCAGACACCTACGCCGCCACCCGCCGCAAGCTCATCACGGGCGAAGCCTCCTTCGATCTTCGCCCCGGCAAGGTGGCGGGTTTCGAGCAGCAATATGATGTAACGATGGACATGCTCGGCGCAGACTCCAAGACCGGCGCCGTCTACGAGCCGACCATGGCGCATCTGACGGAAAAGCGCGGCGACACCGTCCACATCGACGTCATCGACCGTGAAGGCAACATGGTYTCGGYCACCCCCTCGGGCGGCTGGCTGCAGTCCTCGCCGATCGTTCCGGGCCTCGGCTTCTGCTTGAATTCGCGGGCCCAGATGTTCTGGCTGAAGCCCGGACTGCCAACGTCGCTTGCTCCTGGCAAGCGCCCCCGTACCACGCTCACGCCTTCGCTCGGCCTTTATGAAGGACGCCCGACGCTCGCCTTCGGCACGCCCGGCGGCGACCAGCAGGAACAGTGGCAGCTCTCCTTCTTCCTCCGTTATGTGCACCACAAGATGAACCTGCAGGCCGCAATCGACCAGCCACTCTTCCACACCTCGCATTTCCCCGGCTCCTTCTATCCGCGCACACGTGAACCGGGTGGTCTGATGGTGGAAGGCAATTTCAGCGCTGCCGTACTCGACAGTCTGCGTGCCCGTGGCCACAAGCTCACCGTCGCCGAGCCTTGGACCATCGGCCGCCTGACAGCAGCCCGCCGCGATGCCGACGGCCTGCTGCGTGCCGCCGCCACGCCGCGCCTCATGCAGGCCTATGCGGTCGGGAGGTAGGTATGACCTGGTCCATCGTCGCCCGTGATCCTGAGACAGGCAATCTCGGCATTGCCGTCGCCACCCGCTTCTTTGCGGTCGGCGGGCTGGTGCCGCATATCCGCGGCGGCATCGGCGCAGTCGCGACGCAGGCTTTCGTAAGCCCGCTCTACGGTACGGATGGGCTCGCTTTGCTTGCTACCGGCAAGGCGCCGGATGAGATCATCACCGAACTGACCGCCCGTGATGCCGGCCGAGACCAGCGCCAGCTTCACCTGATCGATGCGCGCGGCCGCAACGCCGCCTTCACCGGCGCCCAATGCATCGACTGGGCCGGTCATCTGATCGACGACAATGTTTCCGTCGCCGGCAATATGCTGGCCGGACCCAATGTCGTCGCCGAGACGCTTGCTACCTATAAGAAGGCGTTGGATAAGCCCTTCATCGAGCGCCTGCTCGAAGCCATGCAGGTTGGCGAAGATGCCGGCGGCGACAAGCGTGGCAAGCAGTCTGCCGCTCTCCTCGTCCACCGCGATCAGGATTATCCCTGGCTTAGCATCCGCGCGGACGATCATCCCGACCCGCTCGCCGAACTGCGCCGGCTCTTTGCGGTGGCGCAGGAGCGCTACATGCATGTCGCCGAAACGATGGCGACCAAAGCGAACCCGAACGGAATGATTGACAGGCGCGAGATCGATGAAAAGATCGCGGCGCTGGAAGCGGTGCGCATTGCGGAAGGACGGCCGTCGGCCTCCTTCGCCACGCCTCTGAAGACCTGAAAGCCCCTCCGGCACAAAAGAATAAGGGAACGATATGAGTGATCAGCCTGCAGCATCCGTCTCTCCGGTTCTTTCCGTCCGGAACCTGACAACCTCCTTTCTCGCCGACGGCGAATGGAGATCCGTCGTCCGCAACGTCTCCTTCGATGTCATGCCGGGGGAAACAGTCGCCATCGTCGGCGAGAGCGGGTCTGGCAAGAGCGTCACCTCGCTTTCCATCATGCGCCTGCTCGCAAAGGGCTCAAGCCGCGTCGAGGGCAGTATCACGCTCAACGGGCGCGATATCCTTTCCCTCTCCGACAAGGAGATGCGTTCCGTGCGCGGCAAGGATGCGGCCATGATCTTTCAGGAACCGATGACGAGCCTGAACCCGATCTTCACCATCGGCCGGCAGATTTCCGAGGCACTCACCTGCCACGGCGATATCAGCAAGGCTGACGCACGAGCCGAAACGATCCGCCTCCTAGAGAAGGTGCGCATTCCGAACGCCGCATCCCGCTTCGATGAATATCCGCACCAGTTTTCCGGCGGCATGCGCCAACGGGTCATGATTGCCATGGCACTCGCATCAAGGCCGAAGCTCTTGATCGCCGACGAACCGACCACCGCGCTCGACGTCACCATCCAGGGCCAGATCCTCGACCTTATCAAGGTGCTGCAGGAAGAGGAGGGCATGTCCGTTCTCTTCATCACCCATGACATGGGCGTCGTCGCCGAGATCGCCGATCGCACTATCGTCATGTATCGCGGCGAAGCAGTCGAAACCGGCACGACGGACGATATATTCAATCGCGGCAAACATCCCTATACACGCGCCCTGCTCTCTGCCGTGCCGCGGCTCGGCTCGATGGATGGTCGCAAATGGCCGTTGCGTTTCCCGGTGATTGACACCGCGACCGGCGAACGCCGCGAGCCGGTAGAAGTGGCCGAAACCGTCGACCGCCGAAAGACGCCGATCCTCGAAGTGAAGAACCTCGTCACCCGCTTCGATATTCGCGGCGGTCTCCTCGGCCGCAAGACCGGCGCCATTCATGCGGTCGAGGACGTTTCCTTCGAACTTTTCCAGGGCGAGACGCTGTCGCTCGTCGGCGAATCCGGCTGCGGCAAATCCACCACCGGACGTTCGATCACACGCCTGGTGCAGCCGAACGCCGGCTCTGTCAGCCTTGACGGCTATGACGTGCTGAACCTCGACGCGATCAGCCTGCGTCAGATGCGCCGCAGCATCCAGATGATCTTCCAGGACCCCTTCGCCAGCCTCAATCCGCGCATGACGATAGGGGCTGCCGTCGCCGAACCCATTGTCGAACACGGGCTCGGCACCCGTGCTCAGGCCCGCGAAAAGGCCGCCGACCTGCTCGAACGCGTCGGCCTGAAGCCGGACATGATGAAGCGTTACCCGCATGAATTTTCCGGCGGCCAGCGCCAGCGCATCTGCATCGCCCGCGCTCTTGCGCTCGACCCGAAGGTGATCGTCGCGGACGAAAGCGTGTCCGCCCTCGACGTTTCGATCAAGGCGCAGGTCTGCAACCTGCTGATGGATTTGCAGCAGAGCCTCAACCTCGCCTTCCTTTTCATCTCCCACGACATGGCGGTGGTCGAACGCGTCAGCCACCGCGTTGCGGTCATGTATCTCGGCGAGATCGTCGAGATCGGCCCGCGCGAAGAGCTCTTCCGCAATCCGCAGCATCCCTACACCAAGAAGCTGATGGCGGCTGTTCCGGTGCCCGATCCCGCCCGCCGCGGCATCCGCCGCAACCTCGGCACCGACGAACTGAAAAGCCCCGTCCGTCCCGTGGGTTACGTGCCTCCGAAGCGTCAGTTCCGTGAGGTCGTAGCAGGCCATATGGTACGGACGGAGGAAGCTGCCTGAGCTAGTCCAGGAGGCTCAACGGACAGTTTAGAGATGGTAGGTATTGCACGGAACGGACCACATACGGGGGGTGCGGTTTAATCCCTTTTGCTGCATCGCTTATATCATTTATTCCAGATATTATTTCAGTGGGAATTATTAACGCCAATCGGCGACGTTTGTGTTCTCTTATCCTTGCGAATCAAAAAGGTTTGATTTGCCTGGGGGCAGCCACCATGTTGAAGCATGGGGCGATAGAACAGTTGGGCAGGAGCACATGCTGCAACGGATTGAAGACATTGATGCCGCGCTAGTCGATAGGCTGCAGCATTCAGCGTTCAAATATTTCCTGAAATATTCCAATTCTGAAAACGGCCTTGTGCCGGATACGTCGATCCCCGGCGTGCCGGCGAGCATCGCCGCGGTCGGCTTCGGACTTTCCTCCTATCCCGTCGGCGTCGAGCGCGGCTGGATCAGCCGCGCGGAAGCTGCCGAACGCGTCTTCAACACGCTGCATTTTTTMGCCAACGCCAAGCAGGGCACGGAACGCCACGCGACCGGGCATCGCGGTTTCTTCTACCACTTCCTGCACGTGGATACCGGCAACCGCGCCTGGAACAGCGAGCTTTCGACCATCGATACTGCTCTGCTCGTCGCCGGTATCCTGACCGCCGCGCAATATTTCGACGGCGAGGATCAAACCGAGACCGAGATTCGCGCGCTCGCAAAATTCATCTATGAGCGCGTCGACTGGCGCTGGGCGCTGAACAAGGGCGATTGTATCTCGATGGGCTGGAAGCCCTCTTCGGGCTTTCTGCGCTGGCGCTACCATGGCTTCGATGAAGCGATCATTCTCTACACACTGGCGCTGGCATCACCGACCTACCCGATCCCGCAATCGAGTTATGACGCCTTCACGGCAAGCTATTCGTGGATGATCTTCAACGAGCAGCCCTATCTCTATGCCGGCCCGCTCTTCATCCATCTCTTCTCCCATGCCTGGATCGATTTCCGAGGCATCCAGGACAAGCCGATGGTCGAGCGGAACTGGGACTATTTCCGCAACACGCAGGTCGTCATCAACGTCCAGCGCGACTACGCGGAACGCAATCCCGGCCAGTTCGTCGGCTACAGCAAGGATATCTGGGGCTTCACGGCTTGCGATGGCCCGCCGCCGACGCGGCGCATGCGCGGTGGCCGCAGCCCGAAAGTACTGGGTTATGCTGCCCGCGGTGCTCCGCTCGGCCCCGATGATGGCACGATCGCGCCCTGGGCAGCGCTCGGCTGCCTGCCCTACGACCGGCAGGCTGCCCTGGACGGCACCAAGGCGCTGCTGACGACCTATCCGAACCTGCTCCTGGAAGGCGGCTTCCCTGGCGGCTTCAACCCGACAGTCCAGACCAAGCGGCCTGAGGGTTGGGTCGATGACCGAACCGTGGCCATAGACCAGGGCCTTCTCGTCATGACGATCGAGAACGACCGCTCAGACTTCATCTGGAAGCTGATGCGCAAGTCGCCGGTCATCCGCCTCGGCCTCGAGCGCGCTGGCTTCACCGGCGGCTGGCTGGCCGGCGAAGAGCCGCAGGAGCTGGTTCTGAAGGCAGGCTGAACTTATCGCGAAAAGACGTGCGCCTTGCCGGCGATATCGAGGCGAACGAGATCGCCCCGCGCCGGCAACGCCACGCTCGATGTCTTGATGAGGATCGGCGGCAGGGCGACAGCGGCAAGCGACACCGCCACCGTGCAGGTCGCGCCGCCGAATTCTACATCCACGACACGCCCGCCATATTTCGCGTTGTCCTCACCGACAACGACGCGGATCTGCTCCGGCCGCAGCATGATTTCCGCCTTGCCCTGATGGGCTCCCTCAACCGGCACGCTGCCGAGCGCACAATCGGCAAAACCATTCTTGATGATCGCCGGCAGCATCACCGCATCGCCAAGGAAAAGCGCCGTCTCGCGATCCCGCGGCTTGAGATAGAGCGTCTGCGGCGTGCCGGCCTGCACAAGCCTCCCCTCGCGCAATACCGCAACCTGATCGGCAAAGGACAGGGCCTCACCCTGATCGTGGGTCACGAGGACGGCGGTGATGCCGGCGGCCTGCAACACGCGGGCCACGGCCTTTCGCATGTTTTCACGGAGGCCCGTATCCAGGGCCGAAAACGGCTCATCCAGCAGCATCAGGCGCGGCCGGCGGCCGAGCGCACGGGCAAGCGCTACACGCTGCTGCTGGCCGCCCGAAAGCTGGTGCGGGCGGCGATCCAGCATACTGTTTTCCAGCTCCACCATTTCCAGAAGGTCGAGAATTCGCTTTTCGCGATCCGGCGCGCCGCGCTCGAAACCGAAACCGATATTCTCGGCCACGCTCAGATGCGGAAAGAGAGCGCCATCCTGCGAGACGATGCCGATGCCGCGCTTGTGGGCGGGAACGCACGCCGGCCCGTCAGCGAGCACCTCACCATCGAGCGTCACCCGGCCGACGTCAGGCTGTTCGAAGCCGGCAATGATGCGCAGCAGCGTCGTCTTGCCGGAACCGGAGGGACCGACAACCGCCGTGCGGCTGCCCGCCTGCACTTCAAGCGAGATATCCTTCAAGGCCTGAACCGGCCCATAACGCTTGCTGATAGCGTCGATCGTAAGCAGCGTCATTGGCCGGCAGTCCGTTTCGATTGGGCATAGAGCATGAGGGTGAGCGGCAGCGACAGCACGACCATCATGAAGGCATAGGGTGCTGCGGAGACATAATCGATCTCGCTGGTCATCGACCAGAATTTCGTCGCCAGCGTATCGACGCCGTTTGGCGACAACATCAGCGTCGCCGTCAGTTCATTGGTGATGCCGAGTGCTGCGAGCGCCACGCTGGCAGCGGCCCCCGGCGCTGCGAGCCGCATGGTGATCTGGCGCACTGCCTGTCCCGGCGTGCGGCCAAGCCCCATTGCCGCCCGCTCCAGCTCGACAGGCGCCTGCGCGATGCTGGCGCGCAGGCCGACCATGGCGCGCGGCAGGAAGAGCAGTACATAGGCGACGAGCAGCGTTGCAAAGGTCTGGTAGAGCGGCAGGATGAGACGGACGGTGATCGAGACAAGCGCAAGCGCCACGACGACACCGGGCAGCGAACCGACATAATAGTGGCAGGCTTCGAGGATGCGCTGGAGGCGGCCCGGCGCGCGCACCGAGAGCCAGGCCATAGGGGCAGCGGCGATCGTCGTCAGCACGCCACCGGCGACGGCGAGAACGATCGTCTGTGCAAAGGCACTCGCCACCTCGATGCGCCAGATGCCGAGCCCGCCGAGATAGAGCCAACGCCCGAGCGTGATCAGCGGCACGCCGAGCGTCAGCGCTGCGAGGACGATCGGCAGCGCCACGGCGGGCACTACGAACCAGCCGAGCCGGCGACGGCCTGCCGGGCGCGCTGAGCCGGAGCCAACGCGTGCATATCGCTCATTGCCGCGCAGCAGGATCTCGAGGCCGAGCAGGAACAGGCAGCAGGCGACGAGCACGCCGCCGAGCATGTTGGAAGCCGGGCTGTTGTAGGAAGACTGGAACTGATCGACGATCGCGGTCGCAAAGGTATCGAAGCGGATCATCACGAACAGACCGTATTCCGACAGCAGGTGCAGCGCGATCAGCAGCGAGCCGCCGCAGATGGCCAGGCGAAGCTGCGGCAAGACCGTGCGGAAGAAGACGCGCCAAGGATCGAGGCCAAGCGAAGCAGCGGCATCCTCGATGGCGGGATCGAGCCGGCGGAGTGCCGCGGCAACCGGCAGATAGAGGAAGGGGTAATAGGCAAGCACCGAAACGAATACGCCGCTCTGCAACCCGCGCATGCCTGGAAGCAGGCTCACCCAGGCATAGGAATGCACGAAGGCCGGCACGGCAAGCGGGGCGATGGCCAGCCATGCCCAGAGCCGTGCGAACGGGATATCTGTCCGCTCCGTCAGCCAGGCAAGTGTGACGGCAAGCGCGATAGACAGCGGAACGGTGATCGATTCCAAAAGAACCGTATTGACGAGAAGCTCGCCGACACGCGGGCGAAAGACCAGCGTTTTTACCGTTTCCCAGCCGACATCATAGGTCACCCAGCCGATGAAGCCGAGCGGCACGAGGCTGAAGATCGCTACGATTGATGCGACGAGAACGACGGAAGCGTGCGGCATGCGCCAGCGCGGCAAAACCATTCGCGAGGCCCTTGGCGCCTCGTTGCTGGATGCGAGCAATCTATTGTCCTGCAGCAAGGCCGATGCCTTCACACGCTGAAAAAGGAAGGCAACCGCCTTTGAGGAGCGGTTGCCAGATTTCGTCATGCCCTAAGGTTTTCTTGAGCCAAAAGCAATAGTTTTGGCTGGAAGAAGACTGCGGCAGAAAGGTTAGATAAGGCCGGCGGCCGTCATCAGCTCCACGACCTTCTTGCTGTCGAGGGTCGAGGCTTCAACCTTCGGCGCGTTGAGGTCGGAAAGCGGCACCAGCCTGTCGTTGGAGGCCGCATCCTTGCCGATGGCGTATTCAAAGGAATCGCCGTCCTTGAGCACGGTCTGGCCAGCCTTGCTGGTGAGGTACTTCAGGAAAGCCTGAGCTTCCTTCATGTGTTGCGTGGACTTCAGGATACCGCCGCCCGAAACGCTGACGAAGGCGCCCGGATCCTGGTTCTTGAAATAGTGCAGSSCGACATTCTTGCTGTTCTCRCCRGTCTTGGCCTGATCGCCGAACYAGTAGTAGTGATAGATGATCGCGCCTTCGACTTCACCGGCATTAACCGCCTTCATGGCAACGCTGTTGCCCTTATAGGGGGTGGCATTGTCCTTGAGTCCCTTCAGCCAGACCTTGGTGGCGTCTTCACCCTTCAGCTGCAGGAGGGCGGCAACGATTGCCTGGAAGTCGGCGCCTGCGGGAGCCGCGCCCCAGCGACCCTTCCAGGCCGGATCCTGCAGATCGAGCATCGACTTCGGCAGCTTGTCTTCGGTCAGCTTCGTCTTGTCATAGGCAAAAACGGTCGTGCGCGCGGCGATGCCGGTCCACATGCCGTCAGCCGGGCGATACTGCTCGGGGATCTGCGCGAGCGTATCCTTGTCGACGGGGGCAAAGAGGCCGGCGCCATCAACCAGCGTCATGGCCGGCGAGTTTTCGGTGAGGAAAACGTCGGCGGGCGAAGCATCGCCTTCCTGGATGATCTGATTGGCGAACTGCATATCGCTGCCCTGGCGCATGGTGACCTTGATGCCGGTCTCCTTGGTGAAGGCATCGATCCATTCGCGGCCGAGGCTTTCGTGCTGGGCATTATAGACGACGATGCCTTCGGACTGCTGCGCATTGGCACTGCCTGCGAGCGCGGTGGCTGCGAGAAGTGAAGCGGCAAGCGCAAGCGCGCCGGAAAGACGGTTAAGAGCAATTTTCATGATGGCCTCCGTAGCGATGTCACCCGAGCTCCCAAGGGTGATGGCAGGCGTATATTTTTGTTGACTGATTACTTCAAGTTTCGAGGTCAAAAATAACATCACATTATCTTGACTCAATCTTTCATCTTCGCGGGGAATAAATCCGGATTTCGTCAAAAAAAGCGACGCCGGTGAGGCGTCGCTTTTTAGATTCCAATGCGTTAGCTTATTCGACGTCGAACTTGACGCCCTGCGCCAGCGGCAGGGTCTTGCCGTAATTGACGGTGTTGGTGGAGCGTCGCATGTAAGCCTTCCAGGCATCCGAACCGGATTCACGACCACCGCCTGTCTCCTTCTCGCCGCCAAAGGCTCCGCCGATCTCAGCACCGGACGGACCAATATTGACATTGGCGATGCCGCAATCCGAACCGCGCGAAGACAGGAAGGTCTCAGCTTCGCGCATATTGTTGGTGAAGATCGAGGACGACAGGCCCTGCGGCACAGCGTTGTGCAGCTCCAGCACAGCGTCGAAATCGCTATACTTGATGACGTAGAGGATTGGCGCGAAGGTTTCCTGCTCGACCGGGCCGGTTTGCTCAGACATTTCGACGAGTGCGGGGCGAACATAGAAGGCTTCTGCCGAACCGTTCTCGACGCGCTCACCACCGACGACAGCGCCGCCGGCGGCCTTTGCCTGGCCGAGAGCCGTCTGCATCTTGTCAAAGGCCTGCTCGTCGATCAGCGGGCCAACCAGCGTGCCTGTTTCCAGCGGGTTGCCGATCGTCACCGAACCATAGGCCTTCTTCAACCGCGGAACGAGCTGGTCGTAGACGCTCTCATGCACGAAGAGACGGCGCAGCGTCGTGCAGCGCTGGCCGGCCGTGCCCATAGCCGMGAAGGCRAYGCCYCGCAGCGTCAGATCAAGATCGGCCGTCGGGCAGACGATTGCGGCATTGTTGCCGCCAAGCTCCAAGATTGCGCGGGCAAAGCGCTGCGACAGGCGCGGACCTACGGCGCGGCCCATGGCCGTGGAGCCGGTGGCCGAAACGAGCGGGATCTTCGGATGGTCGACCAGCACTTCGCCAACCTCGCGGCCACCGATCAGGAGCGTCGAGAGATTTGCCGGCGCCTTGCCGCCTTCAGCAACAAAACGCTTCAGCGCCTTCTCGAACAGCGCCTGGACGGCAAGCGCCGTCAGCGGCGTCTTTTCCGAAGGCTTCCAGACCGTGGAATTGCCGCAGACGATGGCGAGTGCTGCATTCCACGACCAGACAGCCACAGGGAAATTGAACGCCGAGATGATGCCGATGGCGCCAAGTGGATGCCAGCTTTCCATCATCCGGTGCTCGGCGCGCTCGGTGGCGATCGTCAGGCCATAGAGCTGGCGGGAAAGGCCGACGGCGAAATCGCAGATATCGATCATTTCCTGCACTTCGCCGAGGCCCTCAGAGGTGATCTTGCCGACTTCGATCGAGACCAGGCGGCCGAGCGCAACCTTGGAAGCGCGCAGTTCTTCGCCGAGCAGGCGGATCAGCTCGCCGCGTTTCGGCGCCGGGACGGCCCGCCATTCGAGGAAAGCCTTGTGCGCCGCGTCGATCGCCGCCTTGGCGTCCGCAACAGAATGCTCCTTAAGCTTTCCGATTTCCTTGCCCGTGATCGGTGATGTCACCGAAAGCGTACCGCCGGTGTATCTGTTGGCATCGACGCCGAGATCGGCGAGCAGCTTGGCGGTTTCGGTAGCGAGATCGAGGACGGCGATGGTCATTGTCTTGGTTCCATTCTTGTTGTTCTCAGAAACGGGCATCGGCGAAATGGGCGACCTGAGCGCCGGCTTCGTACCATAATTCCTTGAGTGCGCGGAAGCTCGGCTCACGCGGATCGGTCAGCGGCAAAGGCAGATTCGCTTCGGCCATCCGGCCAAGAATATGCTCCGCCAAAGTGCGGCCGAACACTGTCCCGGGCGCGATCCCGCGGCCATTATAGCCCGAAAAGCCGATGACATTGGGAGCGAATTTGTGGAAGCGCGGCAGTGCATTGTCGGTCATGCCGATCTGCCCGTACCATTCGCACTCGAATTCGATATCGCCGATCTCGGGGAAAAGCCGCTTCAGCGAGCGCTTCGCCCAGCCTTTGTGCACGGAAAGGCCAGTATTGCGCAACGCCCCGACACTGCCGAAGACCAGGCGGCCGGCCTGATCCATCCGGAAGGAGGAGAGGATTTCCTTTGTATCCCACGCACCCTCGCGATTGGGCAGGATCGACTGGCGCAGATTGTGGCCGAGCGGCACGGTGGCAAAATTGAAATAGGGCAGAAACACCTGCTCGTTGCGCACCTGCTCCCAGGGTCCAGTGCTATAGGCATCCGTCGCTACAATGATCCAGTCTGCCGTGACCTGTCCGCGCGCCGTCTTCACCACCCAGCGGCTGCCCTGCCGCTCGGTTGCGATAACAGGGCTTGCCGTATGCAACACGACACCCGCCTTCTGCGCCGCATGGGCAAGCCCGCGCGCATAGGCAAGCGGCTGCAGCGTTCCGGCCCGCATATCGAGCAGCGATCCGGCATAGGCATTCGTACCGATGCGTTTTGCCGTCTCATCCGCATTGAGCAATGTGACGGGCGCGCCGCGCGCCGACCATTGCTTGTAGCGCTCCTCGACTTCCTTCAACCCATCGGGACCGACGGCGCAATGCAGCGTACCCTGCTTTTCGAGCTCGCAAGCAATGCCATGCTTTTCGATCAGTTCCATCACCAGCCGTGGCGCGTTGCCAAGCAGGTCGAGCAGACGCTCGCCATAAACCGGGCCGAGCACACCGGGCAGGTCATCAGGCATGACCCACATGCCGGCATTGATGAGGCCGACATTGCGACCTGCGCCGCCGAAGCCGATCTCCTTGGCCTCGAGCAGCACGACCCGCGATCCGGCTTCGGCCAGATGCAGGCCGGAAGAAAGACCCGTATAACCGCCACCGACGATGACGACGTCGGCCTCGATAGCGCCTTCCAGCACAGAGGTGACGGGTGGCTGGGGAGCAGTCTTTTCCCATAGGCCGTGGGAGCGTGGATCATTGAGCATCGGACAGTCCAGTCAGGATCGAAATCGGCACTCTAGCGCCGCCTCCGCCCTTGCGGAAGCGGCCAAATATCAGGCGACCGTCTTTAGCTTCAGGCCGGAAAGGCAGAGCTTTTCCATGGCCATGTCGAGCGAGGCGGCCTGCCGCTCGGCATAGAGCGCGAGCTCGTCCTGGACCTTCGCGCCGAGCGCCTCCTCGAAGGCATCCCGATTCGAGCGTGTCGCATAATTCTGCTGCTGGTCCGTGCCGAGGTTCGACTGGAAGATACCGGCCGCGCTGACGGGCAGGAAATCCTCGTAGATGATGGGATCGAACCGCAGATAGCCCTCGGCGATCAACGCATCCGGATCGGAGGGCAGCTGTCCCTTGGCCGCAATACCTTCGGGCGTCACCGAATAGTGGAAGAAGGCAAACCCCTCGCGCCGCAGCTCGTCCCAGCTGTCCGGCAGTGCTTTGAAACGCTCGGCAAGTTCGACATCGTAGTCGCCGGCCTTGGCGCCGGATGCGCCGACCTGCACTTCGCCGCGCACCGAGGCAAGCAGCCGATCATAGAGCGCCCGGCCCTTGGCCGTCAGCGCCACGCCGCGCTGTTCGATCTCGCCGAAGCGGGCCGTATGCGTGCCTGATGTCGTCCCGGCCTCGCCGGCAAAAGCAATCGGTTCTTCCAGAGCCTTGAAGCTCGTCTGCCGCAGCAGGATATCGCAATTGCGTCGCGGCGGGCCTTCGATGACGGCCTTGGGCGCGATGCCGCGCTCCGGCATGCGCCGTTGCACTTCATCAATATCGAGCGTGCGCGGCGTCAGATGGTTGATATGCGGCCCCTTGAAACTGACGACGTCTGCAATGAGGCGGTGGGCATCATGCAGACGCTTGTAGGTCTCGGCGCTGACCGTCGCCTCGCCGTGCCAGCGGAAGGTTTCCAGCGCCCCAGCAACGAACTCCGCAGCTTCCGCTTCCGTCAGACCGCCGGCTTTCTCATGCTGTTCGATGAGGACGATGGCGCGCGGTGTGTAGATGCGCCGTCTTGCGAGGATTGCCGCGGCTTCAGCGCGCAACTCTTCGTCTTCGATCAGTTCCAGGCGCAACAACGAGGTGAAGACGCGGAACGGATTGACGTTCAGCGCCGCTTCATCGACAGGCCGGAAGCAGGTGGAATGTACGGGAACGCCGGCGACCGAGAGATCGTAGTAACCGACCGACTGCATCCCCATGACGGCAAAGAGCCGGCGGATCGTAAACAGCTCTTCGGCCGTTCCGAGACGGATCGCGCCATGACGCTCGACATCGATGCGCTCGAGCTCGCCTGCGCGCCGAAGCCGCTCGCTCAGTCCCTGGTCTTTTGCGAGGACTTCGGCGTTGACCTCTCCCACGAGCTCGATCAGCGTGCCGTATTGCGGCACCTCCGTCCGGTACATCTGCGACATGGCTTCGGTGAAAAGCGAACGGATGCGATCCGTGGAGACGAAAGCGCCGGGCATGAAGAAACTCCGCGTTCATTCCGATTTTGCAGGATGAAGTTCTTTACAAGGCCGCCGAAGCGGTGAATATCGACGTTTCGGAAATAGTTCATTCTGAAATGGAATGATCATGCTCTCACCAAGACGTTTTTTGCCGTCGATCTCGCACCTCGCCGCCTTCGAGGCGGTCGCCCGCACCGGCAGCGTTACGTCAGCCGCCCGCGAACTCGACCTGACACAGAGCGCCGTCAGCCGCCAGATCAAGGCGCTGGAGGAGCAACTCGGCGTCGAGCTTTTCCTGCGCGAACGCCAGACCGTGCGACTTACTCTTGCCGGAGACGCCTACGCGCGTGAGATCCGCGAGGCACTCCGCCGTATCTCCAGCGCCTCGCTAAACCTCCGCGCTAACCCGCATGGCGGTACTTTGAACCTCGCAATTCTGCCGACCTTCGGCACGCGCTGGCTGGCGCCGCGCCTCGGCCGCTTTCTCGCCACCAATCCGGGCGTCACGATCAACCTCGTGACCCGGCTCTCCTCCTTCGATTTCCGGCTCGATACCATCGATGCCGCCATCCACTTCGGTCATCCCCACTGGCCGGGCGCGGAACTCGCCTTTCTGATGTCGGAACGCACGCTGCCCGCCTGCAGCCCGGATTTCCTCAAACGCAACGCGATCTCCCGCGCGGAAGACCTGCTGACAGCGCCCCTCCTGCATCTGACAACCCGGCCCGACKCCTGGGAACGCTGGTTTGCCGACAACGGCGTCGTCTTCGAAAGCGTGCACGGCATGCTGTTCGACCAGTTTGCGACGGCAGCGCAGGCAGCGATCGCCGGCCTCGGTGTTGCCCTGCTGCCGACTTTCCTCATCCAGGAAGAACTGAAGCGCGGCGATCTCATCCCCGCCGTCGACCGCGAGATGGAAAGCCGCGAACGCTATTATCTCGCTTTTCCGCCGGAACGCGCAGATTACGCTCCGCTTGCCGCCTTCCGCGACTGGATTGTCTCCGAAGCCCGTTCGGGTCCTGAAATGTAAGGAAGGCTTGCATCGCAGCAGCGGTTTCGACCATTATGCGCGCCATCAGAATTCGATGCAGGAAATTCCCATGAAGCCGATCTTCGTCCAGCTCCAGTGTGCTCCAGGCAAGACCTATGAGGTCGCCGACGCCATCTACAAGACCGAACTGGTCTCGGAGCTCTATTCGACATCAGGCAATTACGACCTGCTGCTCAAGGTCTACATCGAAGAAGGCCAGGATATCGGCAAGTTCATCAATGACAACATCGCCAACATCCCCGGCATCGTCCGTTCGCTGACGACATTGACCTTCAAGGCGTTCTGAACCAGTTAACCCTTTTGTTAATAAAGCCGCTCGGGGTGCATCTTCATATACCGCACCTTAACGGCCGGCGTGGCTGGTCATTCCCACAGAGAATAGGTGGGAAATGTCCGTCTCCATGACAGTGACCGTCGAAAAAAGGCCGCAGCTTGATGCTGCGCCTCTCATCGTGCACGTCGTGCGCCAGTTTCTGCCGAACCGCGGCGGCCTGGAAGATGTGGTCGCCAATCTCGCCCGCCAGACCCTGAAACGCGGATACCGCGTTCGCGTCGTCACGCTCAATTCCCTCTTTACCGCACCTGAAAACAAGCTGCCGGCGCGCGAAATCATCGACGACATCGAGATCGTGCGCATCCCCTGGTCGGGCAGCAGCCGCTATCCGCTGGCGCCGCAGGTGTTCCGTCATATCGGCGATGCCGACCTGATCCATGTCCATGCGATCGACTTCTTCTTCGATGCACTCGCCTGGGGCAGGTTCCTGCACCGCAAGCCCATGGTCGTCACGACCCATGGCGGCTTCTTTCACACGAAGAAATTCCTGGCGATCAAGAAGGTCTGGTTCAGGACGCTGACACGGCGCTCGGCGAGCGCCTATCGCCGCGTAGTCTGCTGCAGCGCGTCCGATCTCAGCCAGTTCATCCAGATCGTGCCCGATGGCATTACCATCGAGAATGGCGCCGATATCGGCAAATTCGCCGATGCCTCCTCGCGCACCCCCGAACGGCGCGTCGTCACTATCGGGCGCTTCTCGGTAAACAAACGGCTCGATCTGCTACTGGATGCAACGGCAGCGCTCGTCGAACGCAATCCCGGCTGGCGTCTCGATATCATCGGCGCCGAATCCGATCTCAATGCCGCCAATCTCAGGCGCGAGATCACCGCAAGGTCGCTGGACACGGCCGTCACTCTGACTATTTCGCCGGATAATCAAACGATCCGCGAGATCATCGCAAAAGCTTCTCTTTTCGCTTCCGCCTCGGAATATGAGGGCTTCGGCCTCGTCGCGCTGGAAGCGATGAGTGCCGGCCTGCAGCCAGTCCTGAACTCCAATGAGGCTTACCGCGTACTTGCCGGGCGGCACGAGCAGATCATTCTCGCCGACTTCATGAAGCCGGATCGGGCCGCTGACGCGATCGAGGAAGCCTACCGGAAAGTAAGCGCCGAGGGTACAGCACTGCGGGAGAGCCTTGTTCAGGCCGCGCACGCTTATTCGTGGGACGCCGTCGCCGAACGCTATATCGACCTCTACCGGTCGATCGGCATTGCCGCCTAGCGCAATTCCGAACACAAAACCGCTGCGCAGTTTTGCGGGAATTGCTCCAACAAATCAGGAAATTCTCAGGCCTTCGCTAACCGAACGATCTCGTCCAGCACCAGCTTGCGCGATTCCGGCGGCGTCAGGTTGTGATCAGCATCCTGCAGCATCACCACCCGCACATTCGGATGCCGTGTAAACTTGTGCCCGCGCGGGCCGAAATGGAAATACATGTGGTCGAGACCGACATCGCCTTCGCTGTAGATCAGCGTCAGCGGCACCTTGCGCCTGCCAAGCGCCGCAAAGGACTGGCGCACTTGCCGCGCGATATGACGGCGGCCTGGAATGAGTTCGACAAGCGGCGCGATGCGCGGCGAAAGCCGGCGGCCGATCGCGATGAAGATGTTCTGCAGGGCCGCAAAGACATCGACCTCGCCGCGGAACAGCCGTCTGACCGTGTCGAGCCGCATCATCCGCTGACCGTAGTCGTCGACGCTGCGCGGAACAGAGACGACATGCTCGCGCCGCACCGGCATCTCGGGATCCCAGTAGTAGACGAAGGGATTAATCGAAACGATCGCCTTCAAACGCTCATCCTCGATGCCCGCGCGCAGGGCCACATAGCCGCCGCTGCAGCGACCTGCGACCATGATCGGTCCGGCGACAAAGCTTTCCAAGAGATCCAGCGAGGCGAGCGCGTCTTCCGTCTGTGTCGCCGAATAGAGAACCTGTTCCGGCGCATCCGGGCGCGGAACGCTGTCGCCGACATTGGCGGAATCGAAGCGGAGTGAAACGACTCCCTGGCGAGCGAGCGCACGCGCCATATCGACAGTCGTACGACCCCAGCCGGCATGCCGGTCATAGGCCGTCGACATAAAGAGCACGGCATTACCCTTGATCTCGCCCTGCGGCCGGCTGATGACGCCGATCAGATGCTGGAAGGCTCCGAATCGAACCGGAATTTCCTCAAAACCATCACCCGCGAGCGACTGGTTTCCGACTTCCTGCGGAGAGTGCCCCGCGGATGCGGCAGACACGGTTGTCTCGACAAGCCATTCGGTGAGCAGCGCGATGACTGCCATCGGCGTCTTGGCAAAGAGCGGGTTCGTGACCAGCTCGTCATAACCTTCGAAAACGCGCTGCTCGACATTGCCGCCGAGCGCCTTCAGGGCGTCGGCGAAGGCCGTATCGTCACCCCGAACCGGGCGTTCGAGGATGAGGTAATTCGGCGCCGCCAGGTCCTGCGGTGAACTGATGTTGAGCTTGCCGATTTCCGCAGCAATCGCGTCGTGCAAGGTCAGACCGGCGATCTGTACCTGTGTACTCGGCGCATGTTCCTTGCCGAGACCGAGGTCGGCATGGATGATCCGCGACCACATGTTGATTTCACGCAGATGACCTCTGCCGCTCAAAATAGGCGCAAGCAGCACAACACTGTCGACGCCCTCGATCGAATGGCCAGTCAAATGAGCAAGCGTGCCGCCGAGACCCTGGCCGACAAGGATGATCTGCGAGCAACCACTGAGAGCCTTCAGCTTTACAGCGGCCGCGCGGATGGAGTTCTTCCAGATTTCCAGGCTCGGCGTCTGATTTCCGAAATCGAGTGCGTCACCCGTGCCCGTATAGTCGAACCGCAGGCTCGGTACACCGATATCGGAAAAATGCTCTGCCGCCACACGATAGAATTTCCGCGTGCACATTTCCTCGAAACCCCAGGGGCTGACGAAGAGGACGGCAGCCGAGCGTCTTGCGACATCAGGCTTTTCGGGCATGAACAGACCAATCGTGCCATCGAAGACAACGGGAAGAGCAGCGGCACGGCCGGCGCCTTCTGCTGGTTCACGCGAGAATTCTTCGTTGACCGGCTTCTTCGCTTCTCCTTCTCGGGTCGGCGGGGTGATGAAATTGACCACGCGCCTTGCCGGTCCCTTCAGCAGCGCCGGCATCTTGTCGAGGATCGAGCGCAGCACCTGGATATCTTCGGCCGGAACGGCGCGCAGGACTTTCAACGCAGCAAAATAAGTAAATGTGCCAGCGATGATCGCCGCGACAAGACCAATCGGACCCTGGATGAGCTCAAGTGCAGTGATGGCACCGCAGCCGCAAAATACCGCCGCGAGAGTAATCTTCGTAAGGCTGAGATAAAGGCCCGAAAGCTGCGTTCCGAATCCCGTTTGCCTGACCATCATTACCGACATCGCAACAAATACGGCTATGCGCACAAGCGCGGCACCCTCGGCGGCAAGACTAGGTACGATGAGTAAACAACCCACTACCATCAGGAGGCCACCTATCACACTGATTTTCAACCGTACATTGGCCTTGTCGATTGAAAGCAGGTACAGGCTGAGAACCTGCATGAGAGTGTAGGCAGGCGCGACAAGCGCAAGCAGGGCGACAACTCCGCCGCTTCGGTCGAAGGCTTCGCCGAAGACCACATGCACAAGTTCAGTAGAGATCGCAGCAAGCCCGAGGCTCATCGGCAGCACAATATAGGCCATGCTGCGGATGACGGCGGCAAAGGCCTCGACCGGGAATTTCGAGTCGGCGCTGGCATGCCGCCGTTCAGAATAATAGGGCAGCAGGCTGCCGCTCATCTGGATGGGAAGCTGCAGCGCGATATTGGCGATCGACAGGCCGGCAGCATAGAAACCGACCATTTCCACCGACCAGAACTGCTGCAGAAAGAGCAGTTCAATGCGGTTGAGGAAGATCGAATCGATGATGAACTGCATAGACAGGATGACCGACGACGACGCCAGATATTTGAGCGAGACGCCGCAGCGGTCACGACGGGTAAAGAGGATCGGCAAGGTAGCGACGAAAAGCACGAGCTGGCCGAGCGCATAGCCGACGAGCACGCCCAGCACCCCATAAAAAACGGCACCGACCGCCACACCCACAAGCTGAAAGACCGAGACGATCAGCGTCAGCTGAAAGAAGGTGCCAAGCCGCTTTTCGCCGATGAGGTAGAATTTGACGAAGGAGCCAATCGCCTGGACGAAGAAGAGAATGCCTGTCACAAGCGCCACCGACGGCGCGGTATTAGCCCAGTGCATTTCCTCCGATGTCAGGAAGAACAGGGCATAGAGCCCCAGCAGCACCAACGTGGAGCAGACCATGAAGGTGACCAGGATCGAGGCAAATCCCCTACGTTGCTCGAAACTGTAGCCCTGCGCCGAAAGCTGCGGCAGCGTCTTCAGAAGCGTGATGCTGGAGCCGAGCTCAGCAATCGAGGCCCCTGTGACAACGAGCCAGAGCGAAAAGGCGACGATACCGTTGGCCTCGGGGCCGAGCAGGCGTGCGGTTATGATCGAGGATACGAATCCCGTCACCAGAAGCAGCATGCCAGCCGCCGCATTCATCACCGAGTTTGCAATAATGCCCTTCGACATCCGTCCATCCGCTAGAAGCCGCATCGCGGCCGAAAACAAGCCATCTCTAAATTGGAAACGTTAAAATAAAGGGGAGTGAGGCACTCAGCTTAGCTTGCCTGCATCGTCGAAAGCCTCGAAAGCGCCTTGTCATAACTGTGCTCGGCAAGATGGCGCATCAGATAGGTCCGAGCCCCCTCCGCTTTTCGCCTCGCACCATCAGAATCGGAATAGATGCTCTTCAGATGCGCTGCCGCGGCCACTGGCGAGGGATCGGCCCAGACGGCATTCTTGAGATCGGCAAATTCCGGATGGCTGTCGACGACGGGAATGAGCGACGGCTCGACCAGCCAGGTATTGTCGGGATCACAGAAATCGGCCGTGCCCGACCATCCTGTCGAGATGACGGGCGTGCGGTGCATGATCGCTTCAGCCACCGTCAGGCCGAAGCCCTCCGAGCGGTGCAGCGAAAGATAGGCATTGGAATCGCGGATAATGCCGTTGATCTCCGAACTCGCCAGATTGTCGGTAACGATCCGGATGTTGCGGTCGCCTTCCACGGACTGCATCAGTGCCCGAAGCGTCTCGTCCCTGGCCGGGTTGCCGCTCGCCTTCATCAGCAGGAAGGCATTGGGGCATTCGGCGCTGAAGAGCCTGAAGGCTTCGATCACCGCCTGCGGGTTCTTGCGGTTGATCGAGGAGCCGGCACTGAAGATGAACGATACGAGGAAAGCATCCTCGGCAATTCCGAATTTCTGCCTGATACCGTCAGCCGCCGGCCGCTCGGTAACAGGGTGCGGCACGACAATGACGGGTGCAGTCGTATGCGGCGCGATTGCTCGCCTGGTGAATTCAGAGGGAACGAAGACGGCGCTCATATAGTGCATGGCATTGCGCCATTCCGCCGGCACCACTTCAAGCTCCCAGGCCCAGTAGCCGATGTTGAAGGCACGAGTGAAATTCCCGAGGCCTTTCTTCAGGATCGCGCGCGGCAGCATGGGCGGATTGAGATGCCATATGCGGCTTCCCGGCTGGCCGTCGGAAACCTGTGTAGATGCCCACCCCACCAGCTTGCCTTCATCCGGATGCGTGCTGACATCAGCCAGCATGATCTCACGGCCCGCCCGCGAAAGCGCACCAACGCAAAGTCGCGCGGATTCGCCTACACCCGCCGCCATCGACAGATAGCCGACAATCTCAACCGGCCGGCGCGGATTGAAGGCAAGCCGCGATTTGACGATAAGCCGCTGCAGTAGATGCCCGCGCACGCTCCGATAGACGCCCCGCAGAGCCTCTTCCGCCTGCACTCTGATGGTCATGACCGCTCCCTAGCCCTTAAAGCGCGAAACGGCGCGCGGCGCCGACGCTCCTGATTTCGCCTGCCGGCAATGCATCGCCATCAGTGCCCGCAGCGGCGATGAGCTTCACTCGCTTGGCAGGGCCCGGTGCCAGATGGAACCAGTCCTCTTCCGCCCGGTAGCCTTCGACATCGATATGGACAGATTGGGCCAGCCTGTCGGTCGCAAGCGTGATGAACCAATCATCGCCCTCACGCATGAAAGATGCCTCGATCGTCGCGTCGTGGAAGGCTTTGGCTCGGCCGCGCGGAAAATGGAAAGCCTGTGCGAGCAACGCTCCGTCCATCGTCGACCGCAGCCAGGCAACGCTGACGTCATGCGACGGCGCACCAAAACGGAAGGCATAGGTCGCATCGAAGAAGCCGCCGAAGAGATCGGTGCAAGCGATACGCTCCACGCTTCTCGGGTCGAGATTGAAAGCCTTGCTGCCGCTCGCGACCTGCTGGCGCCCCTCGCGCAGGCAGGCGACATCGAGTTCGACAGCGACCACCTTATCCGTTTCGTTGATGACGTGGACATAGAGGCCGTTCGTCCCCTCGTCCGTAAAAACCGCCTGCACCGGACGGAAGGCGCGGCGCATTGCATGCCAGACAGGCTTCGGCTCGCCGGTTGAGTCGATCACGCCCCAGCCGGGACCTGGCAACAGATCCTGCAGGGTCCAGACGAGCGCGCCATTACAGGACGATCCCTTGCGTCGCCATTCGGCAAAAGTCTCCTCCAGCACCTCGCTCGTCACAGCGCGCGAAAGATCGAGATAACGCTCGGGGTCTTCTCGACGGAGCCTGGCCGCATCGAGATCGTAGAGAAGCCCGAGATAGAAATCTCTGATATCCTCGAAATCCCAGGAAGCACCGCGGTCGCGCGGCACCCGCTCTTTCCAGAGCGGACTGTGAACTGGGGGCACGTCGAGATGCCGTTGCAAGGTCCGCTGCTGCGGCACATGGGCAAAGGCGAGGCTTTCGGCCGCAAAGCGCACCTCGGCGCGGCGCGCATCCTCGAGTGGCCGCATATAGGCGCCGACGCCGTAATAATGCGTCACGCCGGCGTTGGGCGAAAAGGGCATCGCCCCGCCATAGGGCGAATTCGGCACATAGGGCACATCCGGCCGCATGCGCTGGCAGATCGCCGGGATGATCTCGTCGGTGATCGGCCCGCTCCAGAAATCCGGGGGCAGACCGAACATCGCCGCCTGCTGGTGGATTTCGCTGCCGCCGCAGAGCACGGCAAGCGAGGGCGAGAGCTGTACGCCATGCAGAAACTCTTCCACCTCGGCATGTACATGGCCGATAAAAGCCTTGTCATTCTTCGGATAGTCGAAATTGGCGAACATGAAGTCTTGCCAGACCATCAGCCCGAGCACATCGCAGAGCGCGAAAAAGTCAGGCGTTTCATAGGCCATGGTACCGCCGATGCGGATCATGTTCATGCCAGCCTCGGCAGCAAGCCGCAGGAAGGGCTCGTAATCGGCCCGCTCGCCAGGCAGCCGTGCGATATCGGCCGTTGTCCAGACCGCACCGCGGCAGAAGACCTGCTCGCCGTTTATGACAAGCGCGAAATCATTGCCATCAGCGCCATGGTCAACCTCGATACGACGAAAGCCGGCTTTGCCCAGCGAATGTACTTCGCCATCGATAACCAGCGTCACATCATAGAGATGCGGCACACCATGCGTATGCGGCCACCACGCCTCGATGTCGGAAAGCTTGAGAATCGCCGAATAATGCCGATCGCCGATCTTCTCGAAACCCTGCTCGGCGCCGGCGCAACGCAACAGCATCACCGGCTCTTCGCCAGCGGTATAAAGCGAAACGCTGAGTCGCCCCGCGCCGTTTTCCTCCAACACCGCGCGCACCGAAACATGATCGACCGAGGCCACGCCCCGGCGCACGAGCGAAATCTGCCGCCACGGCCCAACGGCATGGATCTCCGGACACCAGCCGGGCATATGCCCGAGCAGCGTGTTGCGGACATTCTTCAGCCCTTGAGGCGTAATCATCTGCGGTCGCCAGCGAGCACGCGGCCCGGGCTCCGACAGACGAGGGCCAAGCGCCCGGAAGCAGAGCGCCAGTTCATCACCGCCTGTCAGCGTAACCGGCATTTCGTGCGCAGTGAACATGCTCTCGGAAAAGAGGATTTCCTGGCCGTTGAGAAAAACATGGCAGATCGTCGCCAGCCCCTCAAAACGCAGGATCGCCTCACCCGGCTCCGTATCGAAGAGGCGGGTCAGGTACCAGGCGTCCTTGGTGTTCAGCGGCTGTGGATTTTCCCGGTCGAACAGCCCTGCTCTTTCGAGCGCCGCTGCAACGGTGCCGGGAACAGGTGCAGGAATGAACTGCGCCGAAAGATGGATGTCGTGGGGTGTCGCGCAGGCGCCAGGCTCGGTCAGAACCAGATTCCACCCTTCGGAAAGCAAGCTTTCCTCAGCCCCGATGCTTGCCAACCGCCCCCGCATGGTCAGATCTCCGGCCTCAGACTCGCTCCGCGAGCGATGCCATCATCGAATCCCATGCATCGGCTGCCGGATCAAGTGCCGCTTTCAAAGGCTCGAACTTGCGGCGGGTGACGGCGCGGGCAAGCTGGAACTGAACCGACTTCGCCACTTCCGAGATCCGGCGCGCCTCTCCGGCCGCAACACCAAACTCGCCGGCTGAAAGCCAAGTCAGATGATCGGCCGCGAGTTCGAAATTCGCACCTACCTGCCGCAGCGTGTTGAAGGCATATTTGTGGAAGAAACCGAAGGGCCGATCGGCTACTGCCTCGACCTGCAACGGAAAGACCTCGGCAAAGGCGCGGATCGGATTGGCGCTTGGGCGGCGATGGAAATGGAAGCCCAGGAGCCGCCGCGAAACCTCGCGCAGATGTGCTTCGCCGACAGGGCGTTCCGGGAACTTGGCGAATTCGGTATAGGGCAGGAACGGCGCATCCTCATCCGTCAGATGGGATTGGAACAAGCCGTCGAAATCCTCGCCCTCGATGCGGAAATAGCCGGCATTATGGAAGTAGTCGACACGCTTGCCGGCAAAGTCCAGCCGGTTGATCGCAACCGTCGTCTTGCCATGTTCCTGCCGGTAGGCGGTGCCGCGCGTATCTGGCATGTAGAAGGAATCCATCTCGATGAGGCAGAGCCGCCCGCGGGCGATCTGCACCTCGATATGCCGCTCGACGCGGTCGTAGATCGCAAGCTCGGTGGCGCGAATGCCGTAGAGCGCTTCGAGATCCTCC
Source organism: Rhizobium sp. 01T444 (assembly GCF_056398305.1). NCBI lineage: Bacteria > Pseudomonadati > Pseudomonadota > Alphaproteobacteria > Hyphomicrobiales > Rhizobiaceae > Rhizobium > Rhizobium sp. 01T444. The sequence goes on along the minus strand of NZ_JBFTPD010000003.1, from coordinate 555,130 downwards.
AGCGGCACCTTGAAGAAGGTGAACTGGTCGCCCTCGAAATCCTGGGTCAACGTGAAACCGAGCATCGCTTCCGGCGCAACGCCAAAGGTCGAGAGAACCTCGATCCAGAGATCGATGTAGCAATTGGTCTCCGGCCACATGCGCTCACCGGAATGCAGCGCATGCGCCTTGTAGGTATCGGGGTCGATACCCGCAAAGACCGATGTCATCGAGCCGCTCAGCCCCACAGGACTTTCCGCACACTTGCCGGCCATTCCTTGACGTCAAGGCCGTGATGATGGAAGAGCGCGAGCGCAATGCGCTCCAGCCCGAAGCCGACGCAGGCGGTGTGGGCCACGCTGCCGTCTTCAAGGTTCAGGCCCCACTTCACGCCGAACGAGTCCTGATGATAGTTGAAGCTCATGCAGGCCGTTGGGTTTGCAGAGGACGTGATCGGGATCAAGAGCTCGAACTTCAGGTTCTGGTCGCGCTGGTTGTTGACCATCATCTTGCCGGCACGGCCGAAGAACGGGTCGTTGGCAACGTCGATCGTCACGTCGAGACCGACCTGCTTCATCATTTCGACACCGCGGTCCATCCAGCTCTGGCGGAAATCGGTCACATGCTGCTCGGTGCCCATGCAGACATATTCGCGCATGCGGAAAAGCTGCTGCCGGGCCGGATCCTTGGAAGGCTCATGACGGAAGCAATAGGATTGCAGATCGAAGAGACCGCCCTTGGCCGGCAGGTTGCCGCGCTTGGCGACCGTCGGATAAAGCGGATAGCAGGCTGCCGGCGTCAGCACGATGTCGGTCGCCTTCTGGTCCTTGGTCCAGTCCTCGCCGACTTCCATGCACTGCAGCAGGCTCATATGGTCGAGCTCGGCGCCGCAGAAGCTGTGCACCGTGCCGGCAAGCTGCGGGAAGCTCTTCATGTAGCCGCTCTTTTCGAAGAGCGCGCGGTTCATGCCGGGCGGAAAACGCATCGCCTCGGCGCCGTCAGCGCCGCCGAACCTGTCGATCAGCCGTTCAAAGGCGGCAATGACGTCTTCGAACTGGCCGCTGCGGCCGTAAAGACCGTCAACGCCGGTATCGATCAGCAGACCTGACTCGAAGAGCCGGTCCAGAAACGAAGTCTGCATATCCATGGCTTTACCCCAGTAGGCTAGTGTCCTGCTTATGGACAAGAAGCATGCTCGACGTATTGCCGAGGATGCGGTCGTTCGAGATCATGAGCTGTGCGGAATGGGCATCGCGCAGATGACGTCCGAGGCTGAAGGGCGTACCGTTCTTGTAGCCCATGATGCCGCAGATCAGCATGGTGTGATTGACGATTTCCAGGATCGTTTCCGAAGAGGCGATCTTCACATTGTTCATCGCCACGGCAAAGCCCATCGACGAGAGCTTGTCGCCGTCAGTTTTGGCATCCTCATAGGCCTTGAGGCCGGCAACGACGTTCGATTTCACCATCTGCAGGAGGTTGGAAACCTCCGCGAGGCGAAGCGCGCCGGGCGGCGTGGCGTCGGGAGACTTGCGGGCAGCAGCGCGCACGAAAGCCTGTGCGCGGGAAACGGCATCGACCGCGATGCCGTACCAGACACCGCTCCAGAGCAGGTGCGAGGAGGCGAGCATCGACTGCGCAGCGATTTCAGCGAAGGGCTTCGGCAGGATCTGTGCGGCCGGCGCTTCACCCTTGAAGAGGAAGCCGTCGGAGCAGGTACCGCGCATGCCGAGCGTGTTCCAGATATGCGTCTTTTCGAGCGTGTACTGATCCCTAAGGAAGGCAGTCAGTACCTGATCGGAAGAAGCGGCCTGCGGATGGCTGCGCGAGGTGATGAGAATTGCATCGGCATGCGAGCCATAGGAAATGACGGTCGCATCCTTTTGCAGCCTGCAGATATCGCCGTCGATTTCGATGGCGCAGATGCTGTTGCGCAGATTGCCGCCGATCCCACCTTCGGTGGTGGCGGAAGCGATCAGGAGCTGTTCGGCGGCGATACGGCGCATGAAGGCGCTATGCCATTCGCTGTCGACGCCATGTTCGACGAGGCTCGAAAGCTTGATCTGGTGCATGGCGAAGACCATCGCGCTTGCCGCGCAGGCCTGGCCAAGAATCGAGCACAATTCGGCGATCTGGGTGATGGAAGCGGCCTCGCCACCGAGATGGCGGGGAATCTGGATGCCGAGCAGGCGCTCGGTCTTCATCGCGTTGACGGCTTCATGCGGGAACCGGCCTTCGAAATCGACGGCATCCGCATGTTTTGCCGCAATTTCTGCGACGCGGGCAGCCCTTGCGACCAGGCTGTCTTCCGTGATCTTGACCGGGAAGTTCATCAGGCGACCTTTCGGCTATCCCGGATGAGATCGACCGTCTTGGCGATCGCCGAGATGCTTGCAAAGGACTTGCGGTTCAAGAGATTGTCAGGAAACTCAATGTCGAATGCCTCTTCGATGCCAAGCATGAGCTGCACCGAAGCGAAGGACGTCAGACCCGCAGCGTAGAGATCCGCATCGTCGGCAACCTGATCAACAGGAACAGGAAGCTTACCGAACTTGGCTACGAGGTCGCGGATTGTCTTGTTCATCCCATTAACTCCAGATTTTCATGATCCTGAGCCGGCATTCATCGCCTTTTCATGGGAGTGCTTTTAGTGCGGAAAACAGAAAATTCCGCTAATGTAATTAGTTAAATATGACTATCACTCATACTTTGCATTTTACAAATCATGCCCGCTTGCGGCCTAATACTTCATTCCTATCAATAGTTTGATGTAGCCCGAGATGACCGGCAGAAAATGGCCCCGGCTGTATCGAGTGCAGAAATGGTACGCCGGGAGCACGCTTTTGCGTTAACCGGCAGGCGGATAGGAATGCTCGCCGCCGCGATAGTCCGACACCGAGTAGCAGCCCTCCCCGGTCGCCTTCACAGCGCTCTCGCCGATGACGGCCTTGCCGTAACCACCGGGAATATCGAGAATATAGGTGGGCTGGCAGAGACCGGAGATGCGGCCGCGAAGCGAGGCAACGATCTTCTGCCCCTCTTCTATCGACAGCCTGAAATGGCTGGTGCCGGGCGCAAGGTCCGGATGATGCAGATAATAAGGTTTCACGCGCGTCTCGACGAAGGCCCGCATAAGTTCTGCCAGCACGTCGGGATCGTCATTGACGCCCTTCAGGAGCACCGACTGGCTGACCATGACGATGCCGGCATCCACCAGCCGGGCGCAGGCGGCGCGTGCTTCAGTCGTCAGCTCACGCGGATGGTTGGCGTGAAGCGCGACATAGACAGTCTTGCCACTCGCTTTCAGCGCCGCAATCAGCTCCGCATCGATCTTCTGCGGATCGACGACGGGCACGCGCGTGTGGAAGCGCACGATCTTCACATGCTCGATCTCGGCAAGCTCGCTTAGAATGTCGCCGAGACGCCTTGGTGAAAGCACCAGCGGATCGCCGCCGGTCAGGATCACTTCCCAGATCTCGCCATGCCCGCGGATATAGTCGACGGCTGCAGCCAGCGCCGCCGGATCGAGCATGCCGAGCCCCTGCGGCCCCACCATCTCGCGCCGGAAGCAGAAGCGGCAATAGACCGGGCAGACATGCACGGCCTTCAACAGCACGCGGTCCGGATAGCGATGCACGATGCCCTCGACCGGGCTGTGCGCATGGTCCCCGATGGGGTCGGCCCGTTCCTCGGGCGTGGTAACGAGTTCCGCCACATCGGGCACGAACTGCCGGGCAATCGGATCGGCCGGATCGGCATAATCGATCAACCTTGCCATGGCAGGTGTCAGCGCGATGGCATAGCGCGCGGCGACCTCATCGAGCGCCAGTCGCTCCGTGTCCTCGACCAGCCCCGCCCTGACGAGATCGTCGACGCTCTTGATCGGACGCATGACATTCATCGGCCGTACTCCGCGACCGGCGCCCAGAGCACCTGATCGATCCGCGATGCACCTGTCGCCAGCATCACCAACCGGTCGAAGCCGAGCGCGATGCCGCTCGCTTCCGGCATGACCGCCAGCGCCGCCAGAAAATCCTCGTCGAGCGGATAGGTCTCGCCATAGACCCGCATCTTCTCCGCCATCTCGATCTCGAAACGGCGCCGCTGCTCGGCGGCATTTGTAAGTTCGCCAAAGCCGTTGGCAAGCTCGACCCCGCACGCATAGAACTCGAAGCGCTCCGCTACGCGCGGATCGCGCGCCGAAGGCCGCGCAAGAGCCGCTTCTGAAACAGGATATTCGTCGAGAATGGTGACACGGCCAAAGCCGAGATAAGGCTCGACCTTCTCCACCAGCACCCGACTGAAGAGATCAGCCCAATGATCGTCATCGGCAACGCGCATGCCGACCCGCCGCATTTCCGCGGCAAGATGCTCGCGTTCGGTCGAGCCGTCAGCAGATACAGACGCCAGAAGATCGATGCCGGCATGGCGACCGAACGCTTCTGCAACGCTGATGCGCTCCGGCCCGGCGAAGGGATCGCACTCAGCGCCGCGATAGGTAAGCGTTGCGGTCTTCACCGTTTCGGCAGCGAGCGCCAGCATACGCACGCAATCCATCATCAGGCTCTCATAGCTCTCGCCCGCCCGATACCATTCGAGCATTGTGAACTCAGGATGATGCAGCGGCCCGCGCTCGCGGTTGCGATAGACATGCGCAAAGCAGGCGATGCGTTCTTCACCGGCGGCCAAAAGCTTCTTGCAGGCAAATTCCGGCGACGTGTGCAGGTAGAAGGGCGCAGCCTGTCCGTCCGTCGTCAGCGCTTGCGTCGCAAAGGCATGCAGATGCGCCTCGTTGCCCGGAGACACCTGCAGCGTCGCAGTATCGACCTCGATGAAATCCTCACGGGCGAAATAACCTCGCAGCGCTGACTGGATCGCGTTACGCCCGATAAGGAACGGGCGGCGATCGGCATGCACTGATGGTGTCCACCAGGGAGACGCTGTGGCGCTCGTGAGGTTCATTCAACGCTTTCCTTGCCGGATTCGGCCGGGATGGGGTGGCTATTTACGCGATTTTAGGTTAGTGCCGCCCCGAAGAAAAAACATTTTGCGTCTTCAGGGCCATTCTGACTGTCCTCTACGACGCCGAAAGCTGACTTACAAGGAAGTCTTATGGTCAAGGTCATCGCCTCTTCGGTCCGCAAGGGCAACGTTCTCGATGTCGACGGCAAGCTCTACGTCGTTCTCACGGCTCAGAATTTCCACCCGGGCAAGGGCACGCCGGTTACCCAGGTCGACATGCGCCGCATCGTTGACGGCGTGAAGGTTTCCGAGCGTTGGCGCACCACCGAGCAGGTCGAGCGCGCCTTCGTCGAAGATGTGAACTTCCAGTACCTTTATGAAGACGGCGAAGGCTTCCACTTCATGAACCCGGCCACCTATGATCAGGTCGTCGTCGACGTTGACACCATGGGCGACCAGAAGGCCTTCCTCCAGGAAGGCATGACCTGCATCCTGTCGATCCACGAAGGTATTCCGCTGGCGCTCGAACTGCCGCGCCACGTCACCCTCGAGATCGTTGAGACCGAACCGGTCGTGAAGGGCCAGACGGCATCCTCCTCATACAAGCCGGCGATCCTGTCGAATGGCATCCGCACTTTGGTTCCGCCGCATATCGATGCCGGCACCCGCGTCGTCATTGCAACGGAAGACAATTCCTACGTCGAGCGCGCCAAGAACTGATTGCATCAGTTTCCAGACATTCGGACRGCCTGAAGCAACCGCTTCGGGCCGTTTTCATTTGATCGGAAATACTCATTCGCTTCCGGCAGCGCCGATAGACAAAGACCGGCAAAAACGCCGGCCTCCTGCTCAGAGATGCGGGTTACGCGGCCGGTATTTCTTCACCAGCTTCTGATTGATTTCTGCAGCGCCCGGCATGTTGGCGCTGAGGTAAACAGGCGCATCGCCCGATTTCGAAAGCTCGGAGGCGACATCCGCAAAGATAGCATTGATGATGGTGACGCCCACAGCCGTCGATACCGGCCCGACCCGAAGGCCCGTGCCATCGAGATCAAGAACGGCATCACCCGGCGGCAGCCCATTATCCAGCACCACGTCGGCCACATCGGCAAGCCGCCGGCGCCCATTGGCGATCGCCGTCGAATAGGCGATCGAGGTGATGGCGATGACCTTGGCGCCAATTTCGCGTGCATAGTCGGCCGCCTCGATCGGCGCGGCATTCACGCCTGAATTGGAGGCGATGATGATGACATCGCCCGGCTGCATGCCGTAACGCTCCAGCATTGGCCGCACCAGGCCCTGTGTGCGCTCATAGACCGAGCTGATGACCGCACCCTCATGCAGCATGGCCGAGCCGACGAGAACGGGCACCGTAAAGGCAAGCCCGCCGGCACGGTAATGCACCTCTTCCGCCAGCATATGCGAATGGCCGGTGCCGAAGACATAGACACGCTTGTCGCCATGGGCAGCCTCAAGGATCGCGGCGGCGGCCTGCGCCATTGGTTCGGCCAGTGCCCGCTTCAACTCTTCCAGCCGGCCGATCAGATTGGAGAAATAGGCGTCCGTGATGTCACTCATCCGCCGCTCTCCTTCAAGCTGCTTCGCCGTTTAGCCAGGTCGCCGTCACTTCGATCGCATCGGTGAAATGCACGAGATCGGCGCGCGCGCCTGGCGAAAGGTGGCCGCGATCGGCAAGCCGAAGGAAACGCGCCGGATAGAGGGTCGCCATCCTGAGTGCCTCGGCAAGCGTCAGCTCCAGATAGGTGACGCCGTAGCGGATCGTTGAAGCCATGTCGACATCCGAGCCCGCTAGCGTGCCGTCCGAAAGGACCAGTTTCGAACAGAAGCCGCCCCTTTCGCGCCGCACGGTGCGGCCGTTCAGCGTGAACGTATCCATCTGCGAGCCGACCAGCGACATGGCGTCGGTCACAAAGAAAAGCTTGCCCTCGCCCCGCTTGGCACGCAGCGCCGTGCGCAGCGCCTTCGGATCGACATGATGGCCGTCGGCGATGATACCGCACCAGACCGCCGGATGATCGATCGCCGCACCAACGAGCCCCGGCGCGCGGTGCGCCAGCTGGCTCATGGCGTTAAAGAGATGCGTCACACCGCGAGCCCCGGCATCGAAGCGGGCTTCCGCCGCCTCACTGGTGCTGTCGGAATGGCCGATACTGACGATGACGCCCGCTTCGCTCAGTTCGCGCACCTGCGAAACTGCCACCTGTTCCGCCGCCATGGTGACGAGCAGCGTGCCGATCGCCTCGCGCGCGGCGATAAAGCCCTTGACGTCCTTGTCCTCGACCGGACGCATCAGCTCGGCGAGATGTGCACCCTTGCGCGCCGGCGCCAGATGCGGACCTTCCAGATGCAGGCCGGCAACACCACGGTTGGTCTTCACCGCAACTTTCGCCGCCTCGATCGCGGCGGTCGTCGCTTCTGCCGTATCGGTAATCAGCGTCGGCAGCAGCGCCGTCGTTCCATACGGCCGATGCCCGTCCGCGATCATGTACATCGAACCCGGCGACGGCTCGTCGTTCAGCATGCGGCCGCCACCGCCATTGACCTGCGCATCGATGAAACCGGCAGACAGCACGCCGCCTGCCAGTGTCACGACCTCGCCCTCGGGCAGATCATTCGGGCCGACGATCGTCTCGACGCGTCCGTCCTTGACGATCAGCGCCCGTTCGTCATGGAAACGTTCGCCATCGAAGATACGCGCGCCGGTGAAGATCTTGCGGGTCATCAGACGGTCTCCGTCACCTTGAGAAGGTTGGCCGGCTTGTCCGGATCGAAGCCCTTCCGACGGGTGACGGACTCGATCAGGCGATAGTAGACGAGCAGCGAAACCAGGGGATCGACGAGACCGTTGCCGGTCGTCGGAACCTGCAGATTGACGCCGGCGAGCGGCTTCGTCGAGAAGGGCACGGTGGTAGCGCCAAGCTTTTGCAGGCGCTCCAGTGCCTTTACATTGTTGTCGTAGGCGGCATCTTCAGGCACGAAACCGATGATCGGGAAGCCCGGCTGTACGAGGCGCATCGGGCCGTGCATCAGTTCCGCAAGAGAGAAGGCCTCGGCGTGAAGACCAGCTGTCTCCTTGGCCTTCAGGGCCGCCTCAAGAGCGATGGCGAAAGCCGTGCCGCGGCCGCCGGTATAAAGCGAGGCGGCATTGAACAGCACATCCTCGGCTGCCTTGGTTTCGATGCCGGACGTCGCGGAAAGAGCGGCCGGAAGCTTCTCGAGCGCCGCCTGCAGGTCGGCCTTGCCGCTGATCGCAGCCGTCACGCCAGCGAGGGCGGCAACAGACGCGATGAAGGATTTGGTCGCCGCAACGCTCTTTTCAGCACCGGCATTGAGGCCAAGAACGAGATCGGCCTGCTTGGCGAGCGGGCTGTCAGTGACGTTGACGACGGCAATCGTCGTCGCCCCGCCCTTCTTGGCCGCTTCCTGCAGCGCAACGATGTCAGGGCTCGCGCCCGACTGTGAAACGGTGAAATGGATGCCGCCCTTCAGATGCAGGGAGGCACCATAAACGGAAGCAATAGACGGCCCAATCGAGGCGACCGGCACGCCGCAGGTAATCTCGAACAGATATTTGAAGAAGGTCGCAGCATGGTCGGAAGAGCCGCGCGCCGCTGTCGTGACGACGCTCGGGCGGGCGGACGAGAACAGCCGAGCGATTTCTGCGAAGACCGGCTTTTCTTTTTCGAGCAGGGTAGCGACCACTTCAGGCGACTGGCCCGCCTCCTGCAGCATCAACGACTGGTTCTCACTCATAGGTCATCTCCAATTCTCAGTTCGGCGACGAAATCATAGGCGTCACCACGATAATGCGAGCGGGTGTATTCAACGACGCGCTGGTCTTCCAGGCGTGAAACGCGTTCGATCAGAAGCGCCGGCGCACCGGCCTTGACATCGAGGATAGCCGCCGATGAAGGATCGAGCGTGACGGCGGTCAGCCGCTGCATGGCGCGTACCGGCTTGTGGCCGCTCTGGGCGAGCGCATCATAGAGCGAGCCTTCTCCGCCGGCATCCTCGCCGAGAAACTTGACCGGCACGACCGCGCGTTCGATGGCGAGGGGCAGCCCGTCAGCCAGACGAAGGCGGTCGAGCCGCAGCACGGGCTCATCGACACCGAGGCCGAGCAGGAAGGATTCTTCGGGAGACGGATTGTTGATGGTACGCGACAGGATCTTCGCCGCCGGCGAGCGCCCGCGCGAGCGCATGTCCGCCGAGAAGGAGGAAAGCCGCCAGAGCGACTGCTCCATGCGCTCCACCTTGCTGGAAACGAAGGTGCCGCTGCCGTGGCGAGATTCCAGCGCACCCGATGTCATAAGATCGCGATAGGCTGTCCGAACCGTCACGCGGCCAAGCTTCAGGGCTTCCGCCAGATCGCGCTCGCCGGGCAGCGCGGTTCCGGGCTTCAGCAGACCTTCCTGAATGAGGCCCGTGAGCGCCTGCGCCAGCCGCTTGTAAAGCGGCCCCGTTGCCGCCTCATCGCGCAGCCCACGACCATTCAGTTCCGCTATCAGACTGGTTCTATCCATGGACGCATAATAGAACCTATTTAGAACCAATCGGCAAGTCGGATTCGCTTCACCAAAAAGAAAAACCCTCGCGGGACACCGCGAGGGTTTTCATTCATCCTGACAGGATGGGTGATCTCAGTTCTTCGTGAAGATGTAATCCGTTTCCTGCCGCAGCACCTCCCCTGGACGCAGAACCGCGTTCGGAAAATCCGCGTGATTGATGGCGTCGGGCCAGATCTGCGTTTCCAGGCAGAAGCCTGCGAATGGCGCATACTTGCGGCCACCGAGACCCGGCACCGGCACGCCTAGCTTGAAGCCGGCATAGAACTGTACGCCAGGCTCGGTCGTGCGCACTTCCAGCGAGACGCCGGAATGCAGGCTGCGGGCAAGTACGACGGAGCGCTTGGCCGTGCGCTCGCTCGAGAAGCAAAAATTATGATCGTAGAGCGCCTGCTCCTGACCGGCGAAACGCTTCATCGGCGCCATCGCGCGGAAATCGAACGCGGTGCCTTCGATAGAGCGGATCTCGCCGGTCGGTATCTGCTTCTCATTGGTCGGCAGATAGTGGTCGGCAGCGATCATGATGTCGTGCGCCAGCGCATCCTCCCGGCCATCGAGATTGAAATAGGAGTGCTGGCAGACATTGGCGATCGTCGGCTGGTCCGTCGTCGTCTCGTAGTTGACGGAAAGCTCGCCATTGCCATGCACGCGATAGGTCGCCTGGATCGTGCAGTTGCCGGGATAACCGGCGCGGCCATCGGGATCGACGATCTTCAGCACGACACGGTCGGTCTCGTGCTCGACGATCGTCCAAACGAGTGTACCGATATTGTTACTGCCGCCATGAAGATGCGTGACACCCTTCTCGTTCAGTTCGAGCTGGTAGTCCTTGCCGTCGAGCGTGAACTTGCCGTCGCCGATGCGGTTGGCACAGCGTCCCGGTGTCGCGCCGAAGAAAGGCGAATGCGCGAGGTAGCTGCCTAAATCCTCGAAGCCGAGCACCAGCGGGGCATTATGGCCCTCGAGGCTGATATCCTGGATTACTGCGCCCCAGCTCAATACCTTGACCGTCAGTCCGCCGCCGCGGATGACGACGCGATGGACGGTCTCCCCGTCCTTCGTCTGTCCGAAAACTTCCCGTTCCAACTTGTCCGTCATGATTGACGCTCACTCCATCCCTAGAATTCTGGAACCGGAACCTGCCCCCATTCGCCGCAAACCGCAACCGGGCAGGGCCGGAAAACAAAATACCGTCGCAGAAATGCGACGGCATCATTTCTAAACTGGACCGGTGACGCTCAGATGTCCGAGCCGATCTCTTCGATATCGTAGGGCGTTGTCTGGTAGATCTCATTGATCCAGTTGCCGAAAAGCAGATGCGCATGGCTGCGCCAGCGGTTCTGCGGCGCGAGCGCCGGATCGTTATGCGGGAAGTAGTTGTGCGGCATCTTGATCGGTACGCCAGCATTCACGTCGCGGAAATATTCGTCCGAAAGAGACGTGGAATCATATTCGACGTGATTGAAGATATAAAGCCGCCGACCCTTCGGCTCGTGGACGAGACACACGCCCATCTCGCTCGATTCCATTAGGATCTCGAGGCCGTCGACCTTCTCGATGTCGGCCCGGCGCACCTCGGTCCAGCGCGACACCGGAACCTCGAAATTATCAGAGAAACCGTTGAGATAAACGGAAGAGGGCTTGAGATTACGGTGGCGGTAAACGCCGAAGGCCTTTTCCTTCAGTTCATATTTCGGCACACCGTGGAAATGATAAATCCCCGCCATCGCACCCCAGCAGACATTCATGGTCGAATGGACGTTTGTCTGCGTCCAGTCGAAAATCTGCTGCATTTCCTTCCAATAGGTAACGTCCTCGTAAGGCAGCGTCTCGATCGGCGCGCCCGTGATGATGAAGCCGTCAAATTTACGGTGCTTCACTTCCTCCCAGGTCTGGTAGAAGGCGAGCAGATGTTCTTCAGAAGTGTTCTTGGCCTTGTGGTTGCCGACACGGATCAGCGAGAGTTCTACCTGCAGCGGCGAAGCGCCCACCAGGCGCGCCATCTGCACCTCGGTCTTGATCTTGTTCGGCATGAGGTTGAGCAGCCCGATGTGCAAGGGGCGGATATCCTGGCGGATCGCCACCGTTTCGGTCATCACCCGCACGCCCTCGTTCACGAGGGTTTCGAAGGCGGGCAGCGTATCGGGGATCTTGATGGGCATTGCGGTCAACTCGATCAAAATAAAAAACCGGCGGCGAAAGAATCGCTACCGGTCCGCACGCGGCCCTTTAGCGATTTATTTAACGTGGCTGCAAGCCGGCCGGCCAAATCACCACGAGTTATCTTAATTAGCGCCAGTCGCGCTGCGAATCAACTGTCAATAGAGACAGCTGCACAAGCCATCACGCTTTCTTTATGGGTGGTGGAATCTGTTGATGGACCAGTAACGCCCCCATGTTATTAATGGTGTGATGGGCGATTTTGGAAAAAATAATGAAAAATGACGTCAAAGGGGGGAAGGGCATCCAGAGTCAGGACCGGGTGGGGTATGATCTCAGCCTGACATATCGGCTTGGAGTGATGTTCTCCGCATTCTGGAATTCGCAGGTTCGCGGCAAGGTCGTGGGACTTGCGATCCTGCTTGTCGTCATCATCCTGATGACCGCCTATGGACAGGTGATCCTCAACGAATGGAACGCCCCTTTCTACGATTCCCTCGAGCGTCGTGATCTCGGCGAGTTCTTCCGCCAGCTCGAAGTCTTCGCGATGATCGCCGGTGCGCTGTTGCTGCTCAACGTGCTGCAGGCATGGCTGAACCAGATGACGGCCCTCTACATGCGCGAAGGCCTCTCACGCGATCTCGTCGATCAGTGGCTGGAGCGCAAGCGCGCCCTCAAGCTCTCCACCATCGGCATCCTCGGCGTTAACCCGGACCAGCGCCTTCACGAAGATTCCCGCAATCTTGCCGAAAGCACCACCAACCTTGCTCTCGGCCTCCTGCAATCGACCATTCTGCTCGTCAGCTTCATCGGCGTCTTGTGGGAGCTTTCGAGCGGCTTCATCTTCCATATCAGCGGCCACAGCTTCACCATCCCCGGCTACATGGTCTGGGCGGCGATCTTCTACGCCGCATCGGCCTCGCTATTGAGCCAGGTCGTTGGCCGCAAGCTCGTCAAGCTCAATGCCGACCGATTCTCGAAGGAAGCCGAACTGCGCTTTGCGCTGATGCATGCCAACGAGAATATGCCGGCGATAACAGTGGCGCGTGGCGAAGAGAACGAGCGCAAACGCATCAACGGCGATATCAGCAACGTCCTTACCGTCATCAAGCGGCTCGCCATGGCCAATACCAACCTGACTTGGGTCTCGGCGGGTTATGGCTGGCTGGTTATCGTTATCCCGATCATTGTTGCAGCCCCCGCCTATTTCTCCGGCGGCCTCACATTCGGTCAGCTGATGATGTCGGTCGGCGCCTTCAACCAGGTCAATACGGCGCTGCGCTGGTATGTCGCCAACTTCGGCCCGATTGCCGAATGGCGCGCCACGCTGATGCGCGTCACCGATTTCCGCCAGGCGCTTCAGGAGATGGATGATGACTTCGATTTGAAGGACGCAATCGTCTACGAGGAAACCGCGCCCGACAGGCTGACGCTGAAGGATATCGTCATCGTTGCCAAGCTTGGCGAGGATATCGACGATTGCGGCGGCTTCCAGATGCGCGAAACGGATGTGACGATCAGGGCCGGCGAAAAGGTCATGATCAACGGCGATCACAGCGTGAACCGCCGCCTGCTCTTCCAGGCCATGGCCGGCCTCTGGCCCTGCGGCAAAGGCACAATAGGCCTGCCGCCGATTGACGACATCCTGTTCATCCCCCAGGTTGCCTATGTGCCGGGTGGAACGCTGCGGGAGGCGATCGCATTCCCCCAAAAACCCGAAGCCTATGACACCGCGGCCATCGAAGCCGCGCTTGAGGCTGCCGGCTTGCATTCGCTGGTCGCCCGCCTCGATAGCCGCGCGCGCTGGGACAAACTTCTCGATGCCGATGAACAGAAGGCAATCGGCTTTGCCCGCCTGCTCCTCGTCAAGCCGCGCTGGGCCGTTTTCGACGAAGTGCTCGAAGGCATGGAGCCGGAATGGCAGCGCACTATGACGAAGCTGCTTACCACGATGCCGGACACCGGCATGATCTATATCGGCCGCTCGGAGACCTATCTGGAAGCGCTGCATCCGCGCATACTGCATCTGCTGGCGCTGCCTTCGAAACCCGATGAAGAACCGGCAGCATCCGTCGCAGGATCAAGCGCCGCGGCAGCTCCTGCCCCGGCGCTCTGATCAATTCCAATAGAAGAAATACAGCGGTTTGGCTGGAATTACTCCAGGAGAGCCTACATCGGCGGCATCACGCCGTTGATGCCGACGGCGACCTGCGCGGCCGAAATGCTGCCGTCGGCTGCCCTTTCCGCCATGACGATAACGCCGGCACCCGGCTTCAGATCATCTTTCGTTGCCGGCGCAAAGGTGACGATCGGCGTGCCCTCGGCAATCGAGATGGTCTTCTCCTTGCCCTGATAGGTGAGCGTGATCGTGTGGCCGTCGACAGCCTTGACCGCATTGCTGACGGTCGCATTGGTCATCGAGCTATTCGGCTGCACGTCCCACGGACGGCTGCCTTCGCCGGTGCCCTTCATCGCGGCCGGGAAGATCAGCACCTCGATCGCGCCATCGGGACCTGTGCCCTTCGGCAAGGAGGCGACACCAACGAAATCGCCGACCTTGATATCATCGACAGAAGCATTCCTGATACCCGAGACCTTCCAGCCGGACTTGAGCGCCACCGTCGCATCGCTGCCCTCGCGGGTCTTGACGGTTAGCGTGTCGCCGTTGAGACTCTCGATCGTGCCACGAACGCGCACGCGCTGGTTTTCCTGAGCAATCGCCGCCTGCGAAAGGCTAAGCACGACGAAGCCGCTGGCGGCAAGCGCCGTCAATATTCTGGTATTGGATTTGCAAGACATGTAACTCTTCCTTGTCGCCATTGATCGGCACGATCCCCAGCTGAGCGGCACTCTATGCCGCATGACGCGGCGCGGGCGAATCAAGGAAAAGTGAGGAAAGCGGACCCCGACAATCCGGTTCCAGACCCCGGAGTCCGCGAAAGACCTTTGAAAAGGCCGGCTCAACCGGCAGCAGACATGTCCATGTACATGATTTCCCAGACATGGCCGTCGAGGTCCTGGAAGCTGCATCCATACATCGGCCCCATATCGAGGATCGGCTTCCAGGGCTTGCCGCCCACTGCCAGCGCTTTCCTGAGGTAATCATCCACCTCGTCGCGGCTACCGGCCGAAAGGCAGGTCAGCACTTCCTTGCCCTTCGTCGTATCGGCGATATCGCCCTCGATGAACTGCTGGAAATGACCGTGGGTCAGCAGCATCACATAGATGTTTTCCTCGACAATCATGCAGGCAGCATCGTCGGTGGTAAAATTCGGATTGTAGGAAAAGCCGAGCGCCGAGAAGAATTCCTTCGACTTGACGAGGTCCTTGACCGGCAGGTTCACGAAAATCATGCGCATGAAAAATCTCCCTAATGACGTGGCGGCACCATGCCGTTGATCACGTTCGGCCCAAGGACGGAGAAAAACCACCCGATCCGACATTTCAGGAAATTTTTATCGGATCAGCCTTCCAGCTCCTCGCGCAGCATTTCGAGTTCCAGCCATTCCTCTTCCATCTTGATCAGGCTTTCGCGCAGTTTCTCCATCTCGGATGCCAGCCGGTTGAAGGTTGCCGGGTCCTTGGTGAAGAGGTTCGGATCGGCCATCTTCTCCTCACGCTTGCCGATCTCCGCCTCTGCCTTGGCCATTTCTTTCGGCAGGTTTTCGAGTGCGAATTTCTGCTTGTAGGAGAGCTTGGCCTTCGAGGCAGAGGGTGCAGCAGCAGCCGTCTCCTGCGCCTTAGGCTTTTCCGCCGCCTTCTCGGCCCTGCGGCGTTCCTCGGCTGCACCCTTGCGCTGTGCCAGCATGTCGGAATAGCCGCCGGCATATTCGATCCAGCGCCCGTCCGGCGCTTCTGGATTGGCCGGCGCAATCGTCGAGGTCACAGTCCGGTCGAGGAAGTCGCGATCGTGGCTAACGAGGATGACGGTGCCGGCAAAACCCGTGACGATCTCCTGCAAGAGGTCCAGCGTCTCGATGTCGAGATCGTTGGTCGGCTCGTCGAGGATGAGCAGGTTCGTCGGCCGCGACAGGATGCGCGCCAGCATCAGCCGGGCGCGTTCGCCGCCGGAGAGGTTCTTGATCGGCGTGCGCGCCTGCTCCGGCTGGAACAGGAATTCCTTCATGTAGCCGGTCACATGCCGCTGCTCGCCATTGACCAGCAGGTTCTCGCCACGCCCATCCGTCAGGTAGTTGGCAAGCGTATCGTCGAGGTTTAGATCCTCACGCTTCTGGTCGAGGGTCGCGATATCAAGATTGGTGCCGAGCTTCACCGTACCGCTGTCGGGCGCAAGCTGGCCGGTTAGCATCTTCAAAAGCGTCGTCTTGCCGGCACCGTTCGGGCCGACGAGACCGATGCAATCGCCGCGATGCACGCGGATCGAGAACGGCGCGACGATCGGCCGGTCGTCATAGCTCTTGGTGATCTTGTCGGCCTCGATCACTAGCTTGCCGGATTCCTGCGCATCGGAAGCGCTTGCCTGCACGGTTCCCTGCGGTCCTTTGTGGCCACGATACTGCGAACGCATCGTCTGCAGCTCCCCGAGCCGGCGCATGTTGCGCTTGCGTCGTGCCGTCACGCCATAGCGCAGCCAGTGTTCTTCCCGCTCGATCGCCTTGCCGAGCTTGTGCTGCTCCAGCTCCTCTGCCTCCAGCACCTGGTCCCGCCACGCCTCGAAAAACGCAAAGCCCTTGTCGAGCCGGCGAGACGTGCCGCGGTCGAGCCAGATGGTGGCCGTCGAGACCTTTTCGAGGAAGCGGCGGTCGTGCGAGATCAGCACCAGCGCACTGCGCGTCTTCTGCAATTCGCCTTCCAGCCACTCGATGGTCGGCAGGTCGAGATGGTTGGTTGGCTCGTCGAGCAGCAGGATGTCGGGCTCCGGCGCCAGTACGCGCGCAAGTGCTGCGCGGCGCGCTTCGCCGCCAGAAAGGTTCTTAGGATTTTCCTCGCCGGTCAGCCCGAGATGCGAGAGCAGGTAGCTGACACGATAGGGATCGTCGCCCGGCCCGAGACCGGCTTCGGCATAGGCCTGCACGGTCTGGAAGTCGGCAAAATCCGGCGCCTGCTCCAGATAGCGCACCGTTGACGCTGGATGGCGGAAGACCTCACCTGACTGCGCGTCGACCAGGCCGGCGGCGATCTTCAGAAGCGTCGATTTGCCCGAGCCGTTGCGGCCCACGAGACAGATCTTGTCGCCGGACTCCACCTGCAGGGCAGCCCCCGCCAGAAGCGGTGCACCGCCGAAGCTCAGGAAGATATCGTCGAGTTTCAGAATGGGAGGCGCCAAGTATCAGACTCCGGAAAGATCATAGGGCCGCGCGAGCACGATGGCCCTGCCGCTGGCAAGCGAGAAGCGCACGGGGCCTTCCGCCACATTGGAAATGGTGCGCGACGAGCCGAAGGGCAAATGGAAGTCGGCGAGCGGATAGCGGGCATTTTCGATGAACAGGCCGCGCAGCTCGCTGAAGCCTGGCACGGAGAACAGGCTGCCCGGCGGAAGATCGATCTCCAGCGAGCCAGGAAGCAAAGGCACGGCCTCCTCACTGCCCGAGGTCAGCAGCATGTCGAAGCCTTCCTCCGCCAACTCCACGGCGTAGAGCAGATGCTGCAAGGCGTGGTCGGACCGTTCACCGCCCAACGCACCCGCAAGGATCAGGCGTTTGGCACCACGTTCGATCGCCTCGGAAACGGCAATTTCACCATCCGTCGCAGCCTTTGCGGCTGGATAGGGCTGGCGTGGCACATCGGGAAAAGCGCCGTCGAGATCGGGCGGCGTGGAATCGAAATCGCCAACCCACAGTTCCGGCACAACGCCCAGGGCCGCCGCATGGCGCATGCCGCCGTCGGCCGCAATAAACCGGCTTTCCCGCACGGCGTCGCGCAGACGATCCGTCAGGCTGAGTGCCCCGCCGAGCAGGATGGTGAAGGTGGATTGGCTCATGGGCATTGCCCATAGCGCAAACGGGGGGTGAAGGGGAAGAGGCGCCGCAGATCCGGTGCCTTTCCCTCAAAGCAATTCCCGCAAAAGCGTGCAGCCGTTTTGCGGGAATTGCGTAATCAAATGCTCTAGAAGCGATAGGTGACACCGGCGCCGATCAGCCAGGGATCCAGTTTCGCCTTGCCGCTGACATCGGCACCGCCGACGGTCGCATCGAAATCCGGACGCAGGAAGATTTTCTTCACATCCAGGTTCGCACCCCAATGCTCATCGAACATGTAGTCGAAACCGGCCTGCAGCGCGACGCCGAATGTGTTCTTCACATCGAGGCTGTCGGCACTCTTGCCGGACTGGTTGTAGAAGACAGTGTAGTTCACACCGGCACCGAGATAGGGCTGGAAGGCACCGAAATCGGTGAAATGATACTGCAGCGTCAGCGTCGGCGGCAGCAGCCACGTCTTGCCGATTTCCCCGAGGCCGGCAATCGAGCCTTCGCCATGCACATTGGCATAGGTCGTGCCGAGAACGAGCTCCGCAGAAATATTGTCGGTGAAGAAATAGGAGATATCCACTTCCGGAATCACCGTGTCCGAATAGGACAGATCGGATCCGGGAATGCCATCGACTGAGCCGTTGTCGCGCGTGATCACGCCAAGCGCACGAAGACGTACCTGCCATGGGCTTTGCGTGGCCATTGGCGAGCCCGCCGAAGGCGCCAGATCGGCAGAAAGCGCCGCATGCCCGAAGGATGCGAAAACGATAGCGGCAAAAATACCCCTCAGCCGAAGCGGATGATGTTTCATGTGAATCTCTCCTGATTTCGTCGATCGAGGAGAGACTTAGGCTTGCCTTGGATGGGTCGGCTTGAGCGAGATCAAACGCTCGGACTATTTTCTTAGCCCGGTGTATCCTTGTCGCGGGAAAGGAAGATCGCCTCGTAGCCGCCGATGAATTTCTCGAACAGCAGCGAGAAAGTGTCGATCTCCTCCTGTGGCCAGTCCCCCACAACCTCGGAAACGAAGGCGAGCTTCTGGGCCCGGATTTCCGCCAGCAGATCCTTCCCGAGCGGAGTCATGACGACGACGATACGTCGCGCATCCGCCTGCGAAGCCTCACGGCGCAGGACGTTGCGGCCCACCATATCGGACACGACGCGGCTTGCCCTCGAAGGGTCGATGCGTAGCATCTCGGCAATGGCGCCGACCGTCACCTCGCCATTTTCCTGTGCGCGACGCACGGCATCGAGTACGTCGAGATGAGATAGTTCCAGGTCCGGCGCCACACTCTGGATCGCCAGGCGGCCGATCAGCCGGCGTCCCGTCATCATTCGCATGCGCGTCATGGTGCGGCCGATGCGCGGCACACTGTCCAAAGGATCATCAAGCTCGGTCGTTTTTGTCTTGGTCAAGGTCTCGTTCATGACGGAATCATAACAGACCGGGGTTGAAAATAAAATATGCCAATGTCAATAATATGCCGTTGACAAATATATGACATTAGCACATAATATATCCATATAACGAGAATGGCCCATCCCATGGATATGCAACTTGCCCCCGCCCCGCTCGTAACGGATCCCCGTCGGCGGCTCATCCTCTTCTTCTTCCTGATGACCGCCATGTTCATGGCGACGCTGGATAACCAGATCGTCTCCACCGCACTGCCGACCATCGTCGGCGAGTTCGGTCATCTGGACCGCTTCGGCTGGATCGGTTCGGCCTATCTACTGGCGCTCAGCGCCGTGATGCCGCTCTATGGCAAGCTCGGCGATCTCTTCGGACGCAAATATGTGATGATGACGGCGATCGCGATCTTCACGGTTGGCTCCGCCGTCTGCGGTCTCGCCGTCTCGATGAACACGCTGATTGCCGCCCGCGTGCTGCAGGGCTTCGGCGGCGGTGGCATCATGGTTTCGATCTTCGCCGTCAATGCCGACCTCTTCGAGCCGCGCGAACGCGCCCGCTACCAGAGCTATTCCAGCCTCGTACTGATGGCCTCCGGCGCCATCGGCCCGGTCCTCGGCGGCACAATGAGCGATCTCTTCGGCTGGCGCTCGATCTTCCTCGTCAATGTGCCGATCGGCTTCATCGTGCTTACCGGCCTCGCCTTCATGCTGCCCTACCGCAAGCCTCATCGCCGGCCGAAGATCGATTATGCCGGCGCACTCCTGCTGGCGCTGACGACAACCAGCATCGTGCTTGCGACCGATAGCAGCGAGCTTTTCGGTGCGTTGATCTCTCCGCAGAGCATCGGCATCGTCGCCTTCGGTGTCGTTTGCGCCATCACCTGGGTTTTCGTCGAACGTCGCGCGCCGGAGCCGATCGTGCCGCTGCCGCTTTTCCGCAATTCCACCTTCAGCCTGCTACTGGTAATCTCGATCATGGGCGGCGCAATCGCCATCGGCATGGTCAACTACCTCGCGCTGTTCCTGCAGACGACGACAGGCCTTTCGCCGTCGGGCGCCGGTCTGCTCTTCATTCTGCTGACAGGCGGTCTCGTCTGCGGCTCCCTGAATGCCGGCCGCATCATTTCGAGGACCGGCCGCTACAAGCCCTTCGCCATCGCCAGCCTCACCTGCAGCGCCATCGCTTTTGCACTGATCTCGCAGGTTCATGCCGGCACACCGATTGCCTTCATCGGCGCGATCATGCTGCTGCACGGCATCGGTATTGGCCTTGCCCAGCAGGTTCCGGTCATCGGCGTTCAGAATGCCGCACCCGCCCGCGATGTGGGTGCCGCAACCGGCTCGGTCACGCTGTCGCGTATGGGTGGCGCCTCGATTGCCATCTCCATCTACGGTGCAATCATTGCATCGCAGCTCGGCAGGCTCGGCTCCTCCATCCCGGGTGTGGCCAATATCGAGGAGCTGACGCCGAAAATGATGGCAGCACTTCCCGAAGCCAGCCGTCAGGCGGTGGCTAATGCTTATGCCTCCGCCTTCTCGCCGCTGTTCATGACCTCCTGCGGCATCGCTTTGATCGGTCTGATCGCCGCCATTATGCTGAAGCCGGTGCAGCTCCCCCGCGCCGGCGAACAGAAGACCAGCCAGACCACCGCCGCCGCCGCCGAAGCCGCGGAGTAAGCACAGAGCGCGCGGCCTCCGCGCCTCTTCAATTTAGTCGGCTCGAAAACACCACCATTAATTGTATTATTCGCGCGAATGTTACGCGTGCCCGCATCGGTCGCCGTACTGACCGATTTTTTCCGCAGTGCAGCCGGAATCTGCTCTCGCGATGGAACTTTCGCCATAATTTCATCGGAGCGAGAAGTGCCTCGACAGGCGGGGCATTGCCGAAATGCAACGGCGCCACATTTAGATAGAGTCTCGCTATGCAACCCACGCGGAAATCGGCTACAGCAAAGACTTGGATCGGCCGATTGTGCAGCGCGAGAACCGAGGCGGAAGCCTATTGAATTTTCCTGGCAACGGCCGGCCCGAAGATGCGGCAGACCGGCGACTTAAAATGGTGCGGAGAGACAGACTGGACAGTATGACGACGTGGAAATCGCCCGCGCTTTCCAGTGATGCCTTTTTTGCGCCGCGCCGTTGGGCGCGCCGTTTCCTGCTGCTGTCGGCCTGCGCCGTCGCGCTGAACGGCTGCGAGTCGTTGATCCAACAATCCTATCAGCCGACCGTCGGCCCTTCGTCTAATCCGCAAATCGTCGACGAAGTGCAGAAGAACGACCCTCGCGCCGCCATGGGCGCCCGCGAGCATCCGCGCATCGTTGCGAGTTATGGCGGCGAGTATAAGGACGCCAGGACCGAGCGCCTCGTCGCGCGTATCGCCGGCGCACTGACGGCCGTCTCGGAGAATCCGAGCCAGTCCTACCGCATCACCATCCTGAACTCGCCCGCTATCAACGCCTTCGCGCTGCCGGGCGGTTATCTCTATGTCACCCGCGGCCTGTTGGCGCTTGCCAACGATGCCTCGGAAGTCGCGGCCGTGCTGTCACACGAGATGGGCCACGTCACCGCAAACCATGGCATCGAGCGGCAGAAGCGTGAAGAGGCGGAAGTCATTGCCAGCCGTGTCGTCGCCGAAGTGCTGTCGAGCGATATAGCCGGCAAACAGGCGCTTGCCCGCGGCAAGCTGCGTCTTGCCGCCTTCTCTCGTCAGCAGGAACTGCAGGCCGACGTCATCGGCGTACGCATGCTCGGTGAAGCCGGTTATGATCCTTATGCCGCAGCCCGTTTCCTCGACTCCATGGCCGCTTACAGCCGCTTCATGTCGGTCGATCCCGAGGCCGACCAGAGCCTGGACTTCCTGTCGAGCCATCCGAATTCCGCCCAGCGCATCGAGCTTGCCCGCACCCACGCTCGCGCCTTCGGCCAGGAAGGCTCCGTCGGCGATAAAGGCCGTGACTACTATCTCGATGGCATCGACGGCCTTCTCTACGGGGACAGTCCGGAAGAGGGCTATGTGCGCGGCCAGACCTTCCTGCACGGCGGCCTCGGCATCCGCTTCGACGTGCCGCCTGACTTCAGCATCGACAACAAGGTCGAGGCCGTCATGGCAACCGGCCCGAACGATATCGCCATCCGCTTTGACGGCGTGGCCGACAACCAGAACCAGAGCCTGACGAATTACATTTCCAGCGGCTGGGTTACCGGCCTCGATCCGTCGACCATCCAGCCGATCAACGTCAATGGCATGGAGGCTGCGACCGCGCGCGCCACTGCCGACCGTTGGGACTTCGATGTCACGGTCATCAGAAACAACAATCAGATCTTCCGCTTTCTGACGGCGGTGCCGAAAGGCAGCCCGTCGCTGGAGCCGACGGCAGACGTTCTGCGCGCAAGCTTCCGCCGTATGACGCCGGACGAAGCCGCTTCGCTGAAGCCGCTTCGCGTGCGGGTGGTCACAGTCCGCCCTGGCGAGAACATCACCACGCTCGCTTCCCGCATGATGGGTACCGATCGCAAGCTCGATCTCTTCAAACTGATCAACGCCCTGCCGACGGGCGCTGCCGTTTCTCCCGGCGACCGCGTGAAGATTATCTCCGAATAAAAGAAGGCCCGGCTTGTGCCGGGCCAGTCTGTGCTGCTGGGGAGTAATTCCTGTCAGGCATAGGCTGCCATGTGCGGATCGGCGCTGACGAGCGCCGTACGAAGCTTTTCCATCGCCCGGCTTTCGATCTGGCGCACGCGCTCTTTGGAAATGCCGAGGTCAGCGCCGAGCTCTTCGAGTGTCGCCCCGTCTTCGGCAAGCCGGCGCGCGCTGATGATCTTCATTTCACGCTCGTTGAGATGCTTGAGGGCAGAGGCAAGCCAGACACGACGGCGTTCGCCGTCGATCATGTTTGAGACCTGCTCATCCGGCAGAGGTTCGTCGCTGACGAGGAAATCCATCTTTTCTGCACTGTCGGCATCACCCGAAACGGAAGGCGCCTGCAACGAGGCGTCGTTGCCGGAAAGGCGCGCATCCATGGTCTGCACGTCAGCAAGGCTGACACCGAGGGCAGCCGCGATTTTCTGATGAATGGATTGCAGTGTCAGCTGCGTATCGCCCTTGGCCAGCTTGGCGCGCAGGCGCCGCAGATTGAAGAAAAGTGCCTTCTGCGCCGAACTCGTACCGCCGCGCACGATCGACCAATTGCGCAGGATATAGTCCTGGATCGAGGCGCGGATCCACCAGCTTGCATACGTGGAAAAGCGCACATCGCGCGCCGGTTCGAACCGGGCCGCGGCCTCCAGAAGCCCGACATAACCTTCCTGTACGAGATCGCTCATCGGCAGGCCGAAATTGCGGAACTTGCCTGCCATGGAAATGACGAGGCGCATATGCGCCATGGCGATTTGGTTGCGGGCGCCGCGGTCTTCATGATCTTTCCAACGAATGGCCAGGTTATGCTCTTCCTCACGGGCAAGATAGGGAGCCGCCATTGCTATTTTGATCATGCGCCGATCTGCAGACATGTTCTTCATATCGCTCTCCTAAATGGGCCACGTGCCTAAAAATGAACAAGCAAACATCGTTTCCGGAACATCGCTGCGCCGGAGCAAACTAGGGTCTTGAATGCATAAAGGCCTCCTCCTGGACTTTTCAGGAGGAGGCCCTATCTCTCGTCATGTGCCGCCAAGACGGCAGGATTGGATCTGTTTCTTGAGATTGCCGGAAAGGCAAATTCTGGAAATCATGATCCTCTCCTCATCGAACATTGACAGCTTCGGCGGAAGTCAAACCGAGCTTTATGGGCTCCGGTCATGTCCGCACTACTGTGTATGAACGTCGTAGCGGCGAAAAAGTTCCAATAAAAAACCCGGCACCAAGGCCGGGTTTTTTCATCAGCAAAAACAATGCGCTATTAAGCGGCTTCGTCCTGCGAGTCGTCTTCTTCGATTACCTTGCCACGCTTCGGACCCTTGTTGAGATTGGTCTCGACGAGGCGAACTGCTTCGGTTTCAGACATTTTGTTGACGGCAGCGATTTCGCGAGCCATGCGGTCAAGAGCAGCCTCATAGAGCTGACGCTCGGAATAGGACTGTTCCGGCTGGTTCTCGGCACGATAAAGATCGCGAACGACCTCTGCGATGGAAATCAGGTCGCCGGAATTGATCTTGGCATCATATTCCTGAGCGCGACGGGACCACATGGTGCGCTTGACGCGAGCCTTGCCCTGCACGACCTTGAGGGCGCGCTCGACGAAATCGGTCTCGGAAAGCTTACGCATGCCAATGCTCATGGCCTTCGCGACCGGAACCTTCAGCCGCATCTTGTCCTTTTCGAAATCGATGACGAAAAGTTCAAGCTTCATGCCGGCGACTTCTTGCTCTTCGATAGCCGTGATGGTACCGACGCCATGTGCGGGGTACACGATCGATTCACCAGTCTTGAAGCCGTGACGTGCGGTAGAAGGTTTTTTCTGCTGGGTGGTCATTCTAATCAAAAACTCCCTGTTACGCTACCGGCGGCGGCCGGAGCCGGGTCAGTCAGGCCCGGATGAGACGGTTAAATCCGTCGGGTGACTTCACTCTGGTTCCACCAGACAGAAGCAAAAGGTATCCTTGCGCGCGATCTTGGGATCCGACAGCTCAAGTTATTGATATGTCACGGAAACCGCGTACGGATTTGTTTTACTTTCGTGATGGTTTTGGGCATGCGTCATGCCACAAATGGAACAGTGTGGTGAACGTATCACAAAAATATGAGGAAATCAATAATTTGCTTAACGTGAGTCATGTGGGCAACACATAGCCCCCATGTGACTCACGCGTAATTTGAAACGTTTAACCTGCCGCTGAACCCGGTTTCATCGGCACCGCACGTCGAAATTTTCAGTCGCCGCTACCGGGCTTTTCCGAGAAGTATTTCTCGAATTTTCCGGTCTCGCCGTCCATCTCCTTGGCCTCGGCCATCGGCTCTTTCTTGACCGTGATATTCGGCCAGATGCTCGCATATTCAGCGTTAATCTTCAGCCACTTGTCGAGACCCGGTTCGGTATCGGGCTTAATCGCCTCGGCCGGACATTCCGGCTCGCAAACACCGCAGTCGATGCACTCATCGGGATGGATGACGAGGAAATTCTCGCCCTCGTAGAAACAGTCGACGGGGCAGACTTCAACACAGTCGGTATATTTGCAGCGAATGCAATTGTCGGTCACGACATAGGTCATGAAGAACTCCAGGATTTCCACGCGGGCGGGGCCGGGCAACCTGGAACGTCGCGCCTGTCCCCTAAGCCGGAGAGAAAGCGTGGACAGGCTTGGGAGGCAAGCACGCTACCCGGCAGGTTGTGTGTCACGTATCGGCTTTACAGCAGGATTTCAAGGACAAACGATCTCCGAAAAGCTGACGGCAGGAAGAGTTTTCTAATCCTCATCCGACATCAGCCTGTCGATTGCGCGCCGTTCCTTTTTCGTCGGTCTTCCGGAGCCGGTGGCCCGAATAGCTTGCTCATAGGGCGTGAGGCGTTTTGCCACATCCGGAGGCGGCGACAGATCCTCATAGAGCAGCTTCGCCTCCTCATAGGGTCCGCGCCGCTCGCCCGGCAGCCGGACAACGAGAATGACATCCCGCCGCTCCAGCCTCAGCTCAACGCGATCGCCCACCTTGACCATCTGGCTCGGCTGTGCACAGCGTGCGCCATTGATGCTGACGTGACCGGATTGGATATGGCTCTGCGCCAGCGAGCGCGATTTCACCATGCGTGCGAAGAACAGCCATTTGTCGATGCGCTGGCGCGAACCGCTCCCTGGCTGTGTCTCTCCACTCATGACTACTTCTTCATCTGCTCCTTGAGCGCTGCAAGCTTGGCAAACGGCGAATCCGGATCGATCGGCTTCTCCTTGCGCGGCGGCTTGGCCTCGAAGCGCAGCGGCTGCGAATTGCCGCGATTGTTGTTGCGGTCGTTGCGATCGCCACGATCCTTGCGGTCCTGACGGTCGCCGCGCTGCTCGTTGCGGTCATTACGCGCATGCTGAGGCCTGCCCCCATCACGATTGCCGCCGTCACGATTGCCGCCTTCCCGGTTACCGTCGCGATTGCCGCCATCCCGGTTGCGGTTGTTGTTGCGATTACCGTCCCGGCTCTCGCCACCTTCGCCACCGCCCTGACGGCGATTGTTGCGCTCACCGCGGTCCTG
This sequence comes from Rhizobium sp. 01T444, assembly GCF_056398305.1. Taxonomy (NCBI): domain Bacteria; kingdom Pseudomonadati; phylum Pseudomonadota; class Alphaproteobacteria; order Hyphomicrobiales; family Rhizobiaceae; genus Rhizobium; species Rhizobium sp. 01T444. Next base: position 528,922 of record NZ_JBFTPD010000003.1, on the reverse strand, counting down.
ACCCTGGCCTTGGCCCTGTCCGCCGCGGCGGTCGCCATGGCCGCGCGCTTGGCGCTGGTTTTCGTTGCGGCCACCGAGGCGCCACAGGAGAACCGGCTTCGGCTCTGCAGCTTCGCCCGCCTCAGCCGAATCTTCGGCAACTGCAGGCGTTTCCTCAGCTACAGGTGCGGCTTCGACAGCGGGCGTTTCTTCCGAAGCGCCGTCTGCGTCATCGTGGTCGGCCTTTTCAGCCGTTTCCTCTGCTGCGGCCTCAGTCACCGCTGAAGCCGGAACGGATGCTGCATCCTGCGTTGCGAGGAATGCGGCTGCCTCTTCGGCCTTCACGGCATCGGCGCGGTAGCCGAGACCCTTGAGAATCTCTTCCATGTCTTCGAGCGTCGCGCCGAGAATGGATAGCATCGCCGTCGTCGTCGTGAAACGGCGACCGTCATAGGCGCCTTCGGGACGCGTGCCTTGACCCGGCTTCCACTGCAGGAGCGGACGGATGAGATCGGCAAGACGCTCCAGGATGTCGATGCGCACGGCGCGCTTGCCGAGGAAACGGAAGCCCGCGAGCTTGTAGAACATACGCTCGAAGCTCGGATCGGTGACCACAGAGGTACGGCCGGCGGCGAGCACCGGAATGAGATCACCGTAGCCCGGCTTGTCGAGACCGTCATTCTTCAGCGCCCAGAGCAGGGTGATGAGCTCCGCCGGCGCCGGCTTCAGAAGCGCAGGCACGAAGATATGATAAGCGCCGAAGCGAATGCCGTATCGGCGCATGGAAGCGCGCGCATCCTGATCCAGAGACTTCACTTCTTCCGTCACGTCGCGGCGGAAGAGCACGCCGAGATTCTCGACGAGCTGGAAGGCAAGCCCCTTGGCAAGGCCCTGCAGGTCTTCGGCGCGCGACAGGTCGTCGAGCGGCTTCAGCACCGTGCTGATATGATGATTGACGAAGCGCTCGATACGGGCGGCGACATGGTCGCGCGCATTGCCCGTGAGCTGCTCGTCGGCAAGCAGGATGACACGCGGACGCATCACATGATCGCTGCCCGAAAGGCGGCCGACAGGATCGCCGAGCCACCGGACGAGTCCATCCGATCCGATCGCCAGATCGGCATTGCCTGCGGCATGCAAGCGTGCGGCACGAGCTTCGAATTCGAGAGCAAGCGCCTTCTGCGACGCAGCCTGAACCGCCTTGGCATCCGGCCCGTCCGTTCCCCCAACAGGCGTGAAACGGAACCCGGTCAACTGCCCCACATGATGTCCTTCAACAAAGACATCGCCATTCACACTGATTTCAGCTTCCAGCATCGCATTCTCTCTCAGGCGCTTCATGAGCACAGATGTCCTGCGATCAACAAAGCGTTTCGTCAACCTTTCATGTAACGCATCGGACAATCGATCTTCGATTTCCCGCGTCTTTTCCTGCCAGTGTGTCGGATCGGCAAGCCAGCCGGGCCGATTCGATACATAGGTCCAGGTTCTTATCTGCGCGATTCGCGCCGAAAGCGTGTCAATTTCTCCATCTGTCCGATCCGAACGGTGAACCTGTTCGGCTAGAAACTGCTCGTTCACCGTGCCATAGCGCACTAGATCGGAAAAGAGGGTAGAAATAAGATCGGCATGTTGCGCAGGCGTTATGCGCCGATAGTCCGGTAGAGCGCAAGCCTCCCAGAGCTTTTCGACCCGCGCCGGCGTGCTGGCGAGATCAATAATTTCCGGATAGCGCGACAAATGTTCGAGCGCTTGCTGGTCGACGGCCGGCAGCGCCCGGGTCAGACCCGGCACGCGGGGGCCGGTCTCGAGGCTTGCCCGAAGGGATTGTATCGAGGAAAAATCGAGATCCTTGGTACGCCACTGCAGAACCTTGATATTGTCGAACTCATGGCCCTCGATGCGCTGCACGAGTTCCTCGTCGAAGGGTGAAACCTGGCCGGTTACGCCAAAGGTTCCGTCACGCACATGACGGCCGGCGCGGCCAGCGATCTGGCCGAGTTCGCCGGGGTTGAGGTTGCGGAATTGATACCCGTCGAACTTCCGGTCCTGCGCGAAGGCCACATGGTCGACATCGAGATTGAGGCCCATGCCGATCGCATCGGTCGCGACGAGATATTCGACGTCACCCTCCTGATAGAGCGCGACCTGCGCATTGCGGGTGCGCGGGCTGAGCGCTCCGAGCACGACAGCCGCACCGCCGCGCTGGCGCCGGATCAGTTCTGCGATCGCGTAAACTTCGTCCGCCGAGAAGGCGACGATTGCCGAACGCTGCGGCAGCCGGGTAATCTTCTTCTGCCCGGCATAGAGAAGGTGGGAAAGCCGCGGCCGCTCCGTGACCGTAATCCCCGGCAGAAGCTGCTGCAGGATCGGCCGCATTGTGGCAGCACCTAGCAGAAGCGTCTCCTCGCGCCCGCGCAGGTGCAGGATGCGGTCTGTAAAGATATGGCCGCGCTCGAGATCTCCAGCGAGCTGCACTTCATCGATGGCGACGAAGGCTGCCTTGGTTTCCCGTGGCATCGCTTCGACCGTACAGACCGAGAAACGCGCATTCGGCGGCGAGATCTTTTCTTCGCCGGTCACCAGCGCCACGTTATGGGCGCCGACCTTTTCGACCACGCGCGTATAGACTTCGCGCGCCAGCAGGCGGAGCGGCAGGCCTATGACACCCGTCCCATGCGCCACCATGCGTTCGATCGCATAATGGGTCTTGCCGGTATTGGTCGGCCCGAGCATCGCGGTCACGCCGCGCCCGCTCAGTATCATCGGCTGCGAAGTCAGGGTCATATTCCATGCAAGTGAGGCGGTGACGCCCCAGGGTCAAGTCGGAGCTGCGAATGAGGCACAGAACACATGGACAGCCGAAGCTTCAAACGCAAGGGCAGATTTGAAATAGACTTTGGATTGAGCACGGAAGTCACAGCCCGCTAAGTCCTTGATTTAAGATTCGGAACAGCTTGAGAACGAATCGGAGACGAATCGCTGACTCCGGCTGATTCAGCTTTTGTTCACGGCTAAGTATTGATTTTGAATCGCTTTTTTACACTAGATGCTGAATCTCTAGACTCGCCTGCGAACAAATGCTGGCACCGCGATTAACGCCTTTTTGCCGCATCGTAAAAACGCAAAGGTCAAGCCCGAAATTAACGCTTCGACCAAAGCCGGAACGAATCGGAGACGAATCGCTGATATCGAGGTTTCCCCTTTCGTTCACGGCGAGATCTTGTGGGCACTTTCGCCACCGATCCCAAGATACGGGTTCCGGGTTTGCGCAGCGATTCCGAGCGGTTGGATCGCGTTAATCTTTTGCATGCCGAATTTACGGAGCCTTAAACAGACCGGCGCCGGTAGGCTGAGGAAAGTCATGGCTGATCAAAGCCGGAACGAATCGCCGACGAATCGGAGACATCTTCATTTTCCCGCTTTGTTCACCGCAACATATTGTATTAAAAGATGATTTTAACCATAATCGGAAAATGTCCGATAGCATTTCGCCGACTTGCTTTCGAAGGAACCGGCTAAATTCGGCCTCTGTCGCAAAGGGCGATCACGCCGCCGTGATATTCTGAGAGTTTAGCCGGGAACAAAAATCGCGGATGCGGGTTTCTAGTCCAGTCGAAATGAGAATGAGGCAGGACAAACACCATGCTTGGCACGATACTTCTTATTATCCTTATTCTGTTATTGGTCGGCGCCTTGCCGAATTGGGGTTATAGCCGCGGCTGGGGCTATGGACCTTCCGGTGGTTTGGGGTTAGTTCTCGTCATCATTATCATTCTTGTACTGATGGGCCGAATTTAAAGGCCGGTAACCTGGGGAGTTAGACATGAAAAAGATTGTTCTTAGCTGCGCTCTCATTGGCGCTCTCGCCTCCTGCACCCCGACGGAGCAGGGCACGGCGATTGGTGCGGGCACGGGCGCCATCATCGGCGGCGCCGTCAGCAACAGCTGGGGTGGCGCGGCAGTCGGCGCAGTCGCCGGCGGTCTGACAGGCGCACTGATCGGCCAGTCGGTTGAGCGCCGCGGCTACTGCATCTATCGCGACCGCTACGGTCGCCGCTACGAAGCGCGTTGCCGCTAATCAGCATCGGCCCATCGGAAATTTTGAACGGGCGCTTCAGCGCCCGTTTTTCTTGGCCGCTTTTGTCGTCAACGCCGCGTTGACGATCGGTCGCTGAAGTCAAATCTACCGCGCCACCAGGACCAAGCGCATATTCCTTTCAACATCACAAGGGCAGAGCCTGTGCCGCCCGTGAAAGAAAAGGAACGCTACCATGGCCCAGATTTTCCTGAATTCCGCCGTCGCCGTCCTGATCGCCTCGGCTTTCCTCACGACGGCAGTCGCTGCCCTCCGCAGCCAGGACCGCGCCGTCCAGAAAGTGCCCGTCAAAGCCAATAGACGGCGCCATCCCAACGCCTGACGCCATCAATGAACCGAACCGCGTAACGGCAACTATACGAGCGCCCGTCTGCAGGGAGATAAGACTATGAACAAGATCATCGCAATCGCCGCCCTCATCACCATTGCCCTCGCGGCCTATGGCGCATCTGCCGGCCCCTATGACAGTGCCGGCAGCTTCCCGAGCAACTACGCCCACAGCCAGAAGAAATAGGTTCAGACGAAGAACTGACCGCCATTGGCCGTCAACGTCGAACCGGTAATGAAACCGGCATCCTCGGAAACGAGGAAGGTCACGCAGCGCGCGATCTCCTCGGGTTCGCCGAGGCGCCCGACCGGGATTTGCGGAATGATCTTCTCATTCAGCACCTTTTCCGGCACCGCAAGCACCATCTCCGTCCCGATATAACCGGGGCAGATGGCATTGACGGTGATGTTCTTGACCGCACCTTCCTGGGCAAGCGCCTTGGTAAACCCGAGGTCGCCGGCTTTGGCGGCAGAATAGTTCACCTGCCCCATCTGGCCCTTCTGGCCGTTGATGGAGGAGATATTGACGATGCGGCCGAAGCTGCGGTCACGCATGCTGCTCCACACATGGTGCGTCATGTTGAAGAGGCCGGTGAGGTTGGTATTGATCACCTCATGCCACTGCTGCGGCGTCATCTTGTGAAACATCGCATCGCGCGTGATCCCGGCATTGTTGACGAGGATCTCGACCGGGCCGAGTTCGGCCTGGACCCTCGCAATACCTTCGCCGCAGGCAAGATAGTCGGACACGTCCCACTTGAAGACGGGAACGCCGGTAACATTGTGAAATGCCTTGGCCTTTTCATCATTGCCGGCATAGTTGGCAGCAACTTTATAGCCGGCATTCTTTAGAGCCATCGAAATTGCCGCGCCAATTCCGCGCGTACCACCAGTGACCAAAGCCACTCTGCTCATGTTCCGCTCCCCAGTTATTGTCAGCCCGCTCTCGGGCGGGCCTCAAGAAACATGCATTGTACGCTATTTACATTGCCTCGAAGCACATCGCGACACCCATGCCGCCGCCGATGCAAAGCGTGGCGAGGCCCTTTTTGGCGCCGCGGCGCTTCATTTCGAAGAGGAGCGTATTGAGGACGCGCGCACCCGAAGCGCCGATCGGATGACCGATCGCGATCGCGCCGCCATTGACGTTGACGATATCAGGATCCCAGCCGAGATCCTTGTTCACGGCGCAGGCTTGGGCCGCGAAGGCTTCATTGGCCTCGACGAGGTCTAGATCGCCGACGGACCAGCCGGCCTTTTCCAGCGCCTTGCGGGAAGCAGGGATCGGGCCGGTCCCCATGACCTGGGGATCGACACCGGCTGTTGCCCAGGAAACGATGCGGGCAAGCGGCTGGATGCCGCGTCGCGACGCTTCCGCTTCGCTCATCAGCACGGCTGCGGCAGCGCCGTCGTTGAGACCGGAGGCATTCGCCGCGGTCACCGTGCCATCCTTGTCGAAGGCGGGCCGCAGCTTGGCCATGGCCTCCAGCGTCGCGCCGTGGCGGATATATTCGTCGGCATCGACGGTTACATCACCCTTGCGGCCCTGAATGATGAAGGGAACGATTTCATCCCTGAAGCGGCCAGCCTTCTGCGCGGCTTCCGCCTTGTTCTGCGAGCCGACGGCGAACTGGTCCTGGTCGTCGCGCGAAAGCTGCCATTGGCGTGCGATATTTTCTGCAGTAACGCCCATGTGATAGCCGTAAAAGGCGTCGGTTAGACCGTCCTTGATCATGGTGTCGATCATCTTCATGTCGCCCATCTTCACACCGCCGCGCAAATGCGCCGCGTGTGGCGCCATCGACATGGATTCCTGACCGCCGGCGACGATGATCTTCGCATCACCGAGCGCGATCTGCTGCATGCCGAGGGCAACGGCACGCAGACCAGAACCGCAGAGCTGGTTGACGCTCCAGGCCGTCGCCTCCTTGGGTACACCAGCCTTCATCGCCGCCTGGCGAGCGGGGTTCTGGCCCTCGCCGGCCTGCAGGACCTGACCAAGGATGACCTCGTCCACGTCTTCAGGGGAGACATTTGCCCGCTCCAGCGCGCCCTTGATGGCGGCAGCGCCGAGCTCGTGAGCGGGAATTGTGCCGAAAGCACCGTTGAAGGAACCGACAGCGGTGCGCGCTGCGCTGGCGATGACGACGGATGAACTGCTCATGGGGTGGTTTCCTCGTTTCTCGTCACACATATAAGTGGAAACTGACAAAGCTGCAGGCGCAAGTCAAATGCCAAGACTATTCCACCATTTGCTGCAGCGCCCTCAAATGGATTTATCCGTACAGGGAAAGGGCTTGCCGCATCGCACAAAGAGATTGTCACCGCCCTTCTTTTGCGTCTACAGTCTCTGGTGGAGGAGTATCCATACAATCAGACGGGGTTCGGGAGACTGATATGGCGAAGACTGAGGGTCAGATCGTAATCAAGAAATATGCCAATCGCCGCCTCTATAATACAGGCACCAGCACCTATGTGACGCTGGAAGACCTGGCGGAGATGGTGAAGAAGGGGGAGGATTTTGTCGTTCAGGACGCCAAAAGCGGTGACGACATCACGCATTCGGTACTGACCCAGATTATTTTCGAGCAGGAATCGAAGACCGGCAACACGCTGCTTCCGATCTCCTTCCTGCGTCAGCTGATCACCTACTACGGCGACCAGATGCAGATGGTCGTTCCGAGCTTCCTGGAACATTCCATGCGCGCCTTCACGGAACAGCAGTCGCAGATCCGTGAGCAGGTGAACCGTGCCTTCGGCGAAACGCCGCTCAGCAAGAACCTGCAGCTTCCCATGCAAATGGTCGAGGAACAGGTCCGCCGGAATACCGAGATGTTCCAGCAGGCCATGCAGATGTTCTCACCCTTCATGACGCCGCCGCCCAAGGAAAGCCGCAAGGCGGAGGCGAAGGACATCGACGAGCTGAAGGAACAGCTTCGCGCGCTGCAGAACAAGCTCGACAACCTATAGGCCGATAGAAACGTCCCGGCCGGCGCTGCGGATCGACACCGCAAAGCCGCCGATCACGTCGATCAGCGCAATGGTCATCAGGATGAAGAAGACCTGGGTCGCCGCATCCTTGACGAGAAGAAACTCGACCAGGAAGGCGATGAAGACCAGCATCGACAGCATGTGGTTGATGAGGTTGCCGGAAGCGTTCCGGGTCGCCTTCAAGATCTCGAAGAAGAGTACGACGAGCGCCACGACGATGAAAAGATCGCCGAGCGCCATACTCCAGATCGCTCCCGAAAGCATCGACAGTACGATCACATCGTGCTGGAGCGAGGGAATGCCGCCGCCACCCATCAGGCCCAGCATCGCCAGATTGTAAAGAATAAATGGAATAACCATCAGCGGCATTACGGTAATCATGCAGAAATATCTCCCTGATCTCCAGGGAATACTGCCTGACATCACCGTCTCACTTCAAGGCACTGAAGATTATAATATCTTGAAAAGAAAAAGGCCGGCATAGAGCCGGCCTTCAAAACTTTCATCGGACAAGCCGCATAAAGAATTATGCGCTTTCCTTCGGCGTCAGAACCTGGCGGCCACGGTACATACCGGTCTTTAGATCGATATGGTGCGGGCGGCGCAGTTCGCCGGAGTTCTTGTCTTCGACATAGGTCGGAGCCTTCAGCGCATCAGCCGAACGGCGCATGCCGCGCTTGGACGGGCTCGTTTTTCTCTTCGGTACAGCCATTTCTCTTACTCCACTTGCGGGCAAAACATTCCCACGGCCAGACTGGCGGCCGAAACGGACATGTCGCGATTTCGGAATTTTGCGCGCTTATACATGCAAGGGGCGGCCTTGACCAGTCCCCATATGTATTTTTTGCGATGCCTCTGATTGTCTGCTCAGACTTCGTCTTCCGGCACGATCCACGGCTCGGCTCGGGCTGCTTCTTCCCACTTCCGCCAGGCTGGATGCGCCTTCATCGCGCTCATGTAGGCCAGTATATCGGTGCTGCTGACGAGATCATAGATATCGAAGCGATTGACGACGGGCGCAAACATCGCATCCGCTCCGCTGAATGCACCGAAGAGGAACGGTCCACCGGATTTCTGCAGCAGGTCGCGCCAGATTGTCTCGATGCGACTGATATCGGCAGAGACGCCGTCAGGCAGCGCGATCTTGCCCTTCAGGCGGCGAATATTCATCGGGCAGGCGCTGCGCAGCGCCCGGAAGCTCGACATCATCTCCATGGAGCCCRAACGGGCGAGCGCCCGCTCGGCGCGATCCTTCGGCAGCAACCCGGCATTTGGGTAAAGCTCGGCTACATATTCGATGATCGCGAAGGATTCCCAGATCTTCAGCGCACCATGCTGCAGCAGGGGCACATGGCCGCTCGGAGAGACCGCCTTGATATTGGGATTGCTGTTTGGATAATCGAAGGGGATCAGTACCTCTTCGAAATCGATGCCGACGCCCGTCAGCGCCATCCACGGCCGGAAGGACCAGGAAGAGTAGTTCTTGTTGGCGATATAGAGCGTCAGCTTGTCCATGGTGTGTTCCTGTCAGGGTTCGAAATCGAAGATCAGCAGTTCGTGGAAGTGGTTCATATCCTCGAACACGCAGAAGGCCGGCGGGTTGAGTTCCAGTACCGGCGCCCTGCTGCGGATATCCTCTGTCACCTCGTCAAGCATTGCCTGCCAGCGCGGCAGCGCCTCGTCTTCCAGCCGCTCGATCGCATAGGTGAAGGTCATGTGGAACTTGTAATTCTCATGGTGGGGCTGACGGTAACCCAGGAGATCGGCGAATGCGTCGCGCCAGGCGCGCATAACCTTGCGGTCATCCTCTGTCGCACCCTCGAGGAGCAGGCCGGACGGACGGGCTTCGACGATCGCGACCTTGAAGGGATCGAACATCTTGAAGCCTTCGAGCCGCGCGCCCATGAGCTCTGTCATGTCATCGATCGGCGTATCGAGCGGAATATTATCAGGCCAATGGTTCTCCTTGCGGCCGGTCTCGATCACGCCTTCAAAAAGCGTCATATGGAGGCTGGTGATTGGCGTGAAGATGAATTGTGGTGCCTCGGGCATCGCCAGATATCTCTCACGCGCTTCGATCAGCACCTGCTGCGTTCGTGAGCCCCTCGGGGGATGGCAGACGATCGTGTTACCCCGCTCGGGCAGGAAGCCGCCGAGCTTCTGGTAGCGGGAGCCGAGATGCCGCGGCGGAGCCGGATTATGGGTCTTCGAATACTGGAGAAGCTCGGGCGAAAGTGTCGTGGTGGTCATGGGCGACTCGGGGCTTTGATTGCTGATGCATTCGCCCATATGGCAGGATCAAGAATGTCAGATGACGCTTGCCGCTTCCAACGACAAGTTCTGATTCAATCATAGATGCACTTGATGTAATCGCCCGAGCCCTGCGCCCGCCGTTCGATGAGCGCTGCAAGCCTGCGCAGCCCTCGTCCGGGTTTTCCGGCATTGCGATCGATCGGGTTCGGTAGCGAAACCGCAAGCAACGATGCCTGGCGGCGCGTAAGCTTCGAGGCAGGCACCTTGAAGTGATATTGCGCAGCCGCCTCGATACCGTAAATGCCTGGCCCCCATTCGGCGATATTGAGATAAATCTCCATCAGCCGCCGCTTCGACCAGACGAAGTCGGAGCCGACAGCCAGCGGTAGTTCCAATCCCTTGCGGATGAAGGAGCGGCTATTCCAGAGGAAGAGGTTCTTCGCCGTCTGCATGGGAATGGTGCTGCCGCCACGCGTCTCCTGGCCCTTCAGCGTATCCTCGACCAGCATCCGCATCTCGCCCCAATCGACACCGCCGTGGAAGCAATATTGCCCGTCTTCCGACATCATCACCGATTGCACGAGCACAGGTGCAACATCGTCGATCGACACCCACCGTCGGTCATAACCGCGCAGAAGCAAGAGATCGCGCAGCATCAGCGTCGAAACCGGATGGATGAAGGGCAGCAGATAGAGAAGGATCAGCACGTAGGGAAAAAGCATCACCGCCAGAACGGCAAGAACAATGCGCTTCAGCACCTGGCGGTCTCCAACCCAGCGCCGGCGAACCGGCGCCTCGACGCTCTCCTCTGTCTGCGGCGCTATATCCAATGTCCCAGTCCGATTTCGCCCTTGTCGTTGTCATACCGCCTGAAAACCATCATTGCCAGAGTGCAGCGGAAATCTTGACGCGGCGATCGACAATTCCGTTGCCAGCAGCCGTTCTGCCGTGCCAAAGAGCGCGCATGGACGCTAAGCGGGAAACATTCGAGACACGGTTGAAAAACAGCGCCGCTGAGATCGAGGCGCTGCTCGATCTCCTGCTCTCTCCCACCGTACTGTCCGACGAGATCGCCCGTCCCGACCTCTTGCGTAGCGCCATGCACTACGCCGTCCTGAATGGCGGCAAACGCCTGCGCCCCTTTCTTGTCGTGGAAAGCGCAGCACTTCTCGGCGGCAACAGGCAGGCAGCACTTCGCGTCGGCGCAGCACTCGAATGCATCCATTGCTATTCGCTCGTTCACGACGATCTGCCCGCTATGGACGACGACGACCTGCGCCGCGGCAAGCCGACCGTACACATCAAATTCGACGAAGCGACCGCCATTCTGGCCGGCGACAGCCTGCTGACCTACGCCTTCGACATCATCGCAGCCCCGGAAACCGACCTGCCGGACCGCAGCAAGACAGAACTCGTTCTGGCGATCGCCCGCGCCGCGGGCCTCGGCGGCATGGCCGGCGGGCAAGCCCTTGATCTTGCAGCGGAAAATCAGGCGCCCGATGAAGCTGGCATCATCCGCCTGCAGGCGATGAAGACGGGTGCGCTGATCCGCTTCGCCTGCGAGGCCGGCGCCATCATTGCCGGCGCTTCGGCCGAAGACCGGCAGCGCCTGCGCCGCTTCGGCGAGAAGATCGGCCTCGCCTTCCAGCTTGCCGATGATATTCTCGACCTGATCTCCGATATCAAGACGATGGGCAAGGCGACCGGCAAAGATGCCGCCCGCGGCAAGGGAACGCTGGTGGCGCTTCACGGCATGGAATGGGCGGAGAAGCGGCTGCGTCAGCATGTCGAGGACGCAGAAGAGCTGCTCGCCCCCTATGGTGAACGCGCCGCAGTGCTGATCGCCACGGCCCACTTCGTGGCCGAACGCAAGAATTGAGACAGAGGAAGGGCGGTACCATCCAGCCCTGCTCCAGTTCATCGAAAAGCGGAGTGATTACTCCGCTGCCGTCTTCTGGCCGAAACGCTTCTCGATATAGTCGATGACGAGCACCTCGAAATCCGAGGCGATATTTGGGCCGCGCAGCGTCAGGGCCTTCTTGCCGTCGATGAAGACGGGGGCAGCCGGCGTCTCGCCGGTGCCGGGAAGCGAAATGCCGATATCGGCATGTTTGCTTTCGCCCGGTCCATTGACGATACAGCCCATCACGGCGACATTGAGTGCTTCTACACCCGGATATTTCTCACGCCAGATCGGCATGTTCTTGCGGATGTCGCTCTGGATGTTCTGCGCGAGCTCCTGGAATACCGTCGAGGTCGTGCGTCCACAGCCGGGACAGGCCGCGACGACAGGCACAAACTGGCGGAAACCCATGACCTGCAGCAGTTCTTGCGCCACCTGCACCTCGCGGGTGCGGTCACCATTCGGCTCCGGCGTCAGCGAAATGCGGATCGTATCGCCGATGCCGTTCTGCAGCACATAGCCCATGGCAGCCGAAGAGGCGACGATGCCCTTGGTGCCCATGCCGGCTTCGGTCAAGCCGAGATGCAGCGCATGGTTGGAGCGTTCGGCGAGCATGGAATTGACGGCGATCAGATCCTGAACCTGGCTGACCTTGGCCGACAGGATGATGCGGTTGCGCGGCAGGCCGATCTCTTCGGCAAGCTGGGCAGACAGCAGCGCCGACTGCACGATCGCCTCGTGCGTCACCTGCCGGGCCGAAAGCGGCGATCCTTCGGCCTGGTTCTTGTCCATCAGCTGCGTCAGCAGTTCCTGGTCCAGCGAACCCCAGTTGACCCCGATGCGCACCGGTTTGTTATAGCGGATCGCCATCTCGATGATTTCGGCGAACTGCTTGTCCTTCTTGTCCTTGAAGCCGACATTGCCGGGATTGATGCGATACTTCGCCAGCGCTTCGGCGCAGGCCGGATGATCGGCAAGCAGCTTGTGGCCGATATAGTGGAAGTCGCCGATCAGTGGCACATCCATGCCGAGGCGCAGCAGCCGCTCGCGGATCTTCGGCACGGCGGCAGCGCTTTCGTCGCGGTCGACGGTGATGCGCACCAGCTCCGAACCGGCGCGATGGAGTGCGGCCACCTGCGCAACCGTGGAATCCACATCCGCCGTATCGGTGTTGGTCATGGATTGCACGACGACCGGCGCACCGCCGCCGACGATGACACCGCCGACATCGACGGCAACGGAAGCGCGGCGCGGTTTCGGATCGAAATCGAAAGCAGACATAAAGAGCTCTTACACCCGGAAAACAGAGCCTTTCAGGTGGATCAAGCCCGCGAGCTTGTCAACCGCCCCGTATATCACTTTTGTTTGGAGGCGGCTCAGTGGCCGCCGCCCGAGACCCCGTCGGCATATTGCGCGAGCCTGGAGAATGCGAGAACGACGAGCAGCAGCACCGGCAGTGCCATGAAGACGGCCGCAAAACCCACATGCTCGGCCACGAAGCCGATCACCGAAGGCGCCACCAGCATGCCGGAATAGCCCAGGGTCGTGACGACGGAGATGCCGATACCGGGCTTCAGGCCGGGGATGTTGCCCGCCGCCGAAAACGCGATCGGCACCATGTTCGAAATACCAATACCGCAAAGTGCGAAGCCGATGATGGCGATTTCAGCATTCGGCGCAAGGCTAGCAAGCAGCATGCCGACGATGGCAAAGAGCGTGCAGATGCGCAGCGTCTTAACCCCGCCGAGACGATCGCGGACGAGATCGCCGGCAAAGCGCATGGTCGCCATGGCGGCCGAGAAGGCCGCAAAGCCGAGGCCGGAGAGGGCGACCGACGCACCCATTTCCTGCCTGAGATAAAGCGCACCCCAGTCGAGGACAGCACCTTCCGGCACCATACAGAACAGCGCCATAACGCCGAGCAGCCACGGCAGCGGCACCATCGGCAGCTTCGTCTTCTCCTTCTTGGTATCGGGATGCGGCGGATCGGCCAGAACCATCGGCCAGGCGACGGCAAGGAAGATAGCGGCCAGCACGGTCGCCAGTTCCGCGTGGCCGAGAATGCCGAGCCTGGAGATCACCAGGCCGCCAAGGCCGGAGCCTATCAGACCGCCAAGGCTCCAGAACGCATGGCAGGATGACATGATCGCGCGGCGCATGGATTTTTCCACCGCCACGGCATTGGCGTTCATTGCCACGTCCATCGCGCCCATGAAACCGCCGAACAGAAAGAGCGAGATCGCCCCTGTGATGACGTTGGGAGACAGCGTCAGCGCCAGAAGCATTGGCAGCAAACAGACGGCAAGCACCCGCACGACAACGCGTGAACCATGCTTGGCGATCTGCGCGCCGGCGATTGGCATCATCACCAGCGAGCCGAAACCGAAGACGAGAATCATGAGCCCAAGCTCGAACTTGGTGAGTCCCAGCCGCTCGGCAAAGTCGGGAATCTTCGGCGCCCAGCAGCCGACGACGAAACCATTCATGAGAAAGAGCAGCGAGACCGCCGCTCTGCTCCTGGTAATGAAGCCGCTCCGTACCCACGGCGCTGCACTCACATTATTATCCATTTCCTTGTCTTTCCTCTTGATCGGGCTTGCCTGCCCGATCCCTGTAAAAGGCGGAACGGTCTCAAGCCGTCTTATCCGCAATGATCGTCCGGCACCCGCGTGCACGGTATTGTTCGAGCATGGCGGCATCCGCATCGTGCTCGACGATAAGGCATTCGCAATGCGCGACCGGCAGAACGCTGTGTGGCGCAGCCGTACCGAATTTTTCCGATGTCGCAGCGACCATGACCCGCTTGCTCTTGGATGTGGCGAACCTCTTGAACTCCGCATCCTCGAAGCCGAATGTCGTCAAACCCGCCTCGATATCGACGCCGCAGGCGCCCAGGATGCAAAGGTCGGGCGCTAGCTGCTCCATGTCCCGCAAGGCTTTTGCGCCAAGCGATCCGCCGGTCTGGCGGTCGACCAGACCACCGATCAGGATCACGTTTACACCGGGCTTCTCGATCAGGGCCGCGGCAATCGCCGGCGCATTTGTGGCAGCGGTCAACGGAAGATCGGCCGGCAGAGCATTGGCAATCGCCAGATTGGTGCTGCCGGCATCGAAGAATACCGTCGTACCTGCGACGATTTCCTCTGCCGCGGCGCGGGCCAGCGCCTGTTTCCGGTCGGCAGCAAAGCTCATGCGCTGGGTCAGACTTCCGTGCGCCGGCGAAATCGGCAACGCTCCGCCATATACCCTCTCACAGAGCCCTGCCGCCGCCATCTCGCGCAGATCGCGCCGCACCGTATCCTCCGAGACGCCGAATTCGAGTGCGAGTTCTGCAGCCAGCACGCGGCCATGCGTCTTCAGTCGCTCGGAAATGACAGTCTGGCGTTCCCGCAACAGGAAATCTTGCATGTTTATACCGGATCAACCCTTCAAAATCTGAAATCATGCATAAACACTGATAACCGTGCACGCAACATGCACGATCACACGTTTTCTGACGCTCTGAAACAAAGCTCCACGACCAGGGCGAAATCTCGCATATTGACCGTCTCCGGGGGCAGGACTATCGATCAGGCATTCCCGATTCCCGCCGGCATAGCCCGCCTCTGGTACATCCCGTGAAAAACTCCGTCAGCCTGGGCATCCTGCTCACGACCGCCGCCTATATGGCGTTCACTTTCCATGATGCGATCGTCAAGGTTTTGACGGCGAGCATTCCCGTTTGGCAGATCCTGTTCTTCCGCAGCCTCACCATCCTTCTCGGCTGCCTCGCCTATGGCCGCAGCAAACTTGTGCATCAGGCGATCACCTCGCCGATCATCAAGCCGATGATTGCCCGCAGCATCCTTCTGCTCTGTGCATGGCTTTCATACTACACGGCCGCAAGTCATCTGCAGCTCGCCGAGGTCACGACGCTCTATTACGCAGCGCCTGTCGTCGGCACCTTGCTCGCCTGGTTCATCCTGAAGGAAGAGGTCACCCCCGCCCGTTGGCTAGCGGTCGGTGTCGGCTTCGTCGGTGTGCTCATCGCCAGCAATCCCGTCGGGCTCACGATCTCCTGGCCGGTCTATCTGGCGCTGCAGGCAGCCGTGCTCTGGGCTTCCGCCATGGTATTGCTGCGCAAAACCTCGCTGCATGAGAAGACTATCATCCAGCTTGCGGTCTCCAACGTCTTCTTCCTCATAATGACCGGTATTGCCGTGATCTACACCTGGCAGACCCCAACTCTCACGCAACTCGCCCTGCTCATCGGCACCGGTGTCGTCGCCGGCTGCGCCCAGTTCGCCCTCTTTGAAGGCATGCGTCAGGCTCCAGTGTCGGTGCTCGCGCCCTTCGAATATACATCGCTCGTCTGGGCCTTCATCCTCGGCTATCTGATTTGGGCTGATGTACCCACGCAGAATGTCGTCGTTGGTGCGGTGATGATTCTTGGCGCGGGCTTGATCATCATCGTCAGCGAAAAATTGCGTCGTCGCGCCCTAGCCTGATACCGGTTTCAGCCAGATTCGTGGTCAGAGTGGCAGCTTGAGAAAAATATTCGCAGTTGCCGCTTTTATTTGCAGTTTTCTACGCTTTCGATACCGCAATTTTCTGCGATGTATCGACCATCCGAACACAATCTTCCCAAGGATGGATAGAACAATGAACTGGTTGAAAACCGTCGCCGCCGCCGCCCTCATTCAGGCTGCAGCCCTGCTGCCCGCCCATGCCGGCGAAAACCTCAACGCCATCAAGTCTGCCGGCGTCTTCAAGATCGGCACGGAAGGCACCTATGCGCCCTTCACCTATCATGACGAAAGCGGCAAGCTCGTCGGCTTCGACGTCGAGATCGGCGAAGCGGTGGCCGCCAAGCTCGGCGTCAAGGCGGAGTTCATCGAAGGCAAATGGGACGGCCTGATCGCCGGCCTCGACGCCAAGCGTTATGACACCGTCATCAACCAGGTCGGTATCACCGACRCACGCAAGCAGAAGTACGACTTCTCCGAACCCTATATCGCGTCGAAGGCCGTACTGATCGTTCGCGACGGCGACGACAGCATCAAGACCTTCGCCGATCTCAAGGGCAAGAAGTCCGCCCAGTCGCTGACCAGCAACTTCGGCAAGATCGCCACGGAAGCGGGCGCCGAACTCGTCGGCACCGACGGCTTCGATCAGTCGATCCAGCTCGTCCTGACGAAGCGCGCCGACGCAACGATCAACGACAGCCTCTCCTTCCTGGACTTCAAGAAGCACAAGCCGGACGCTCCAGTGAAGATCGTGGCCCAGCAGGAAAATGCCGACTATTCCGGCATCATCATCCGCAAGGGCGAGCCGGAACTGCTCGAAGCGATCAACAAGGCGCTCGCCGATATCAAGGCTGATGGCACCTACAAGAAGATCGCCGACAAGTATTTCGGCCAGGACGTTTCGAAGTAAGTCCTGACACCGGCGGTTTCGCGCTGCCGCCATATCATTTATAGCTGCATGAGAAAGCGTCCGGCGAACACTCGCCGGACGCGTCTTTTCTTGAGGACACGCCCTTGCCGCACTGGCTCCAACTGATGGCGGAATCGCTTCCCTCGCTCCTCTGGGCGGGGCTGATCTTTACCATCCCCTTGACCTTGCTTTCCTTCGCCTTCGGCCTGATCCTGGGACTGATCACCGCCATCGCCCGTCTTTTCGGACCCGCGCCTGTTGCAGCCATTGCCCGTTTCTATGTCTGGGTCATCCGCGGCACGCCGCTGCTCGTCCAGCTCTTCGTGATCTTCTACGGCCTGCCGAGCATCGGCATCCTGCTCGACGCCTTCCCGGCAGCGCTCATCGGCTTCACGCTGAATATCGGCGCCTATAGCTCCGAAATCATCCGTGCCGTCATCTCCTCTGTGCCCAAGGGCCAATGGGAAGCGGCCTATTCCATCGGCATGAGCTGGCGCCAGGCCATGAGCCGCACCATCCTGCCACAAGCCGCCCGCGTCGCAGTACCGCCGCTGTCGAATACCTTCATTTCACTGGTCAAGGATACCTCGCTCGCAGCAGCCATCACAGTACCCGAGCTCTTCCAGGCCGCGCAGCGCATCGTCGCGACCACCTACGAACCGCTGATCCTTTATATCGAGGCGGCGCTGATCTATCTCGCCTTGAGCTCCGTACTCTCGACGCTGCAGCAGCGGCTGGAGCGTCGCTTCGCCCGTTATGGCGGAATGCTGGAGGCAAATGCATGATCGAGCTTTCCAATATCGAAAAGCGCTTCGGCGACGCCGTCATCTTGAAGGATATCAGCATCCGCATCCCGGAAGGCAGCGTTACCGCCCTCGTCGGCCCCTCCGGCGGCGGCAAGAGCACCCTGCTCCGCTGCATCAATCTCCTGGAGATTCCGACTGTAGGCACCATCCGCCTCGGCGAAGAAACGCTCTCTTTCACGCCCGGCAAGCGTGTCGGCTGGCAGGCAATTCAGAAGATCCGTCGTCAGACCGGCATGGTGTTCCAGAACTTTCAGCTCTTTCCGCATCAGACGGCGATCGAAAACGTCATGGAAGGTCTGGTCACAGTGCTGAAATGGCCAAGGGAAAAGGCGCGCGAACGCGCCATGGAGCTGCTGACCAAGGTCGGCATGGCGCACAAGACCGATGCCTGGCCCTCGACGCTCTCCGGCGGCCAGCAGCAGCGCGTGGCGATCGCCCGCGCTCTTGCGCCTTCGCCGCGCGTATTGCTCTGCGACGAGCCGACGTCTGCGCTTGATCCGGAACTGTCAGCGGAAGTGGTGGATGTGCTGGGTCAGCTTGCCAGGGAAGGCACGACCATGGTCATGGCGACCCATGATCTTCGCCTCGCCTCCAAGATTGCCAATGACGTGGTTTTTCTGGAGGCCGGCAGCGTGGTGGAAACCGGCAGCGCCAGAGCGATCTTCAATACGCCGGAGAAGGAGCGCACCAAGCGCTTCATCTCTACCATCAACGCCGCTCATACCTACGATATTTGAGGCGATGCCGGGATGCGAAATCCCGGCATACGGAAATCCCGATCAGGCGGCAGTGACGACGGCACGTGCTGCCTTCAGCGCATTTCCCCACCAGGTCAGCTGATCGAGCAGGTTCTTGGCAGCTTCGTTCAGATGCGCGTAATCGCCGAGGCTCTTGCCTTCCTTCAGAACGGCAAGATATTCGCTGAACGCGATGTGTACCCCCGTCCTGACAGAAGCTGCACTCATTTCGACGAAGACCAGACGAAGCTGCTCGACGGYGCGTGCGCCACCGACGCCGCCGTAACCGACGAAGCCGACCGGCTTATGGATGAATTCGCCGAGATCGATCGCGTTTTTCAGAACAGCCGTCGGAGCATGGTTATATTCGGCGACCGTGAAGATGAAGCCGTCGAATTCGCGCAGCTTCTTCTTCCAGCGCTCGGCGGTTTCGCTTTCCGCCGTGGTGGCGCGCGCTTCGCCGAAGAAATGCATCGGGTAGTCGAGAAGATCGAGAACCTCGACTTCGAGATCGGAACGCTGGTCGACGAGCTCGGCGATCCACTTGGCCGGATGTTCAGCGAAACGGCCAATACGCGTGCTGCCAACGATGACGGCAATCTTCAACTTGCTCATGAGATGATCCCTGATTGATCTTGGGGGCGGTGATGGGAGCTCAAGTCTATGAGAAAGCCTCCTCGCCCGGCAAGGCGAGAAGGCTGCTAACTCATAGAAAAATCAGCTTTTTAACGACACGATCGTACACAATCGGGTGATGCCGGAAACGATCGTCCGTCGTCTTCTTAACCGGCATAGACGACGAGCAGATCCTTGGCGTCGATCTGGTCGCCGGCCTTGACCAGGACTTCCGAAATCGTGCCGTCCTTTTCCGCATGCAGCGCCGTTTCCATCTTCATCGCCTCGATGGAGACGAGTACGTCACCGGCACTGACGACCTGGCCAGGCGCAATGAAGACACGCGAGATGACGCCTGGCATCGGCGCCCCGACATGGACGGCATTGCCGGCTTCCGCCTTGCGGCGGGCCGCAGCCCCCGAAGCGCCGTGCGCCCGATCCGGCACCTTGATGCGGCGCGGTTGGCCATTGAGTTCGAAGAAGACGGTGACCATGCCCTGGCTATCGGTACCGCTCATCGCCTGGTTCACGATGACCAGCGTCTTGCCCTTTTCGATATCGGCAAACAGCTCTTCGCCATCCTTGAGGCCGTAGAAATAGGAGGGCGTCGGCAGCACCGAGACCGGACCATAAGTGTCCGCAGCCAATGCGAAATCGGTGAAGACCTTCGGATACATCAGGTAGGAGGCAAACTCGAAGTCGCTGACCTCACGCTCCAGCTTGGTCTCGATCGCCTTGCGCTCCGCGTCGAGGTCGGCATCGTCAAGCAACGAGCCAGGGCGCACCGTATAGGGCTGATCGCCTTTCAGCGCCTTCTTCTGCAGCGCCTCCGGCCATCCTGATGGGGGCTGGCCGAGATCGCCCTTCAGCATCGAGACCACCGATTCAGGGAAGGAAACCTCCCTATCCGGGCTAACGACGTCGGCAACTGTCAGGTCTTGGCTCACCATCATCAGCGCCATATCGCCAACGACCTTGGACGACGGCGTCACCTTGACGATATCGCCGAACATCTGGTTGGCGTCGGCATAGGCCTGCGCCACCTGGTGCCAGCGGGTCTCGAGCCCTAGCGAACGGGCCTGTTCCTTGAGGTTAGTGAACTGGCCGCCCGGCATTTCGTGCAGGTAGACTTCCGAAGCAGGTCCCTTGAGGTCACTCTCGAAGGCCGCATATTGATTGCGAACCGCCTCCCAATAGAAAGAGATGCGGCGGATCCATTCCGGATCGAGGCCCGGATCGCGCTCGGAGCCACGCAGCGCTTCGACGATGGAGCCGAGGCAGGGCTGCGAGGTATTGCCTGACAGTGCATCCATCGCTGCATCGACGGCATCGACGCCTGCATCCACGGCAGCAAGAACCGTGGCCGCGGCAATGCCCGACGTATCATGCGTGTGGAAGTGGATCGGCAGGCTGGTTGCCTCGCGCAGCGCCTTGAACAGCACCTTGGCTGCGGCCGGCTTCAGGAGGCCTGCCATGTCCTTCAGCGCGATGATATGCGCGCCGGCCTTTTCGAGCTCGACGGCAAGATCCGTATAATATTTCAGGTCATACTTCGGTCGCGCCGAATTGAGGATATCGCCCGTATAGCAGATCGCCGCTTCGCAGAGCTTGTTCTCCTCGGCAATGGCGTCCATCGACACGCGCATATTCTCTACCCAGTTCAGGCAGTCGAAGACACGGAAGAGATCGATACCCCCCTTGGCGGCCTGTCGGACGAAGTATTTGACGACATTATCGGGGTAGTTCTTGTAGCCGACGCCGTTCGCGCCACGCAGCAGCATCTGCAGCAGAAGGTTGGGAGCCCCCTCGCGGATCAGCCCCAGACGCTCCCACGGATCCTCGGTCAAAAAGCGCATGGAGACGTCGAAGGTCGCACCACCCCAACATTCCAGCGACAAGAGATTTGGCAGCGCATGCGCATAGGTGCCAGCGATCTTGGCAATGTCATAGGTGCGCATGCGGGTGGCGAGCAGCGATTGGTGACCGTCGCGCATCGTCGTATCGGTCAGCAGTACCTGCGTCTGCTCGCGCATCCACTCGCCGAATTTCTTCGGACCGAGCTGGTCGAGAAGCTGCTTCGTCCCATCGGGGATCTTGCCGCCGTCTGCGTAGGGTACGACCGGCTTGGCGGCATCCTGCGATGGCCGCGGGCGATCCTTCGCCTCGGGATGACCGTTGACGGTGACATCGGCGAGATAGGTCAAAAGCTTGGTGGCACGGTCCTGGCGCTTGACCTGCTGGAAGAGCTCAGGCGTGGTGTCGATGAAACGGGTCGTATAGGTGTTATCTCTGAACTTCGGATGCGTAATGATCGCTTCCAGGAAGGTCAGGTTGGTGGCAACACCGCGAATACGGAATTCGCGCAGTGCGCGGTCCATGCGCGAAATCGCCTCCAGCGGGTTCGGCGCCCAAGCCGTCACCTTCACCAGCAACGGGTCGTAGTAGCGGGTAATAATCGCGCCGGTATAGGACGTGCCGCCGTCGAGGCGGATGCCGAAGCCCGATGCCGAACGATAGGCAGTGATGCGGCCATAGTCCGGAATGAAATTGTGCTCCGGATCTTCCGTCGTGATGCGGCACTGCAGCGCATGGCCGTTGAGGCGGATATCCGCCTGCTTCGGCACGCCGGATTCCTCAGTGCCGATCGCGAAACCGTCGAGGATGTGGATCTGCGCCTTGACGATATCGATGCCGGTCACGACTTCGGTGACCGTATGCTCGACCTGGATGCGCGGATTGACTTCGATGAAGTAGAATTTGCCGGTATCGGCATCCATCAGATACTCGACGGTGCCGGCGCCGACATAGTTCGTCGCCTCCGCGATCTTCAGCGAATAGGCGGCAAGTTCCTGACGCTGCGCTTCCGACAGATATGGGGCGGGCGCGCGCTCGACGACCTTCTGGTTACGGCGCTGGATGGAGCAGTCGCGCTCGAAGAGATGCACGACATTGCCGTGCGTATCGCCGAGGATCTGGCTTTCGACGTGGCGGGCGCGCTCGACGAGTTTTTCGAGATAGACTTCGTCCTTGCCGAAGGCAGCCATCGCCTCGCGCTTGGCCTCGGTTACCTCGCGAGCGAGATCTGCTTTGGAGCGGATGACGCGCATGCCGCGACCGCCGCCGCCCCAGGACGCCTTCAGCATCACGGGATAGCCGATCGCGGCAGCCATCTTGGCAACTTCCGCCATATCGTCAGGCAGCGGCTCAGTCGCCGGAACGACCGGAACGCCGACGGAAATGGCGAGATTGCGCGCTGCCACCTTGTTGCCGAGCTGACGCATAGTATCGGCCCTCGGGCCGATGAAGGTGATGCCTGCAGCATTGCAGGCATCGACGAATTCGGGGCTTTCCGAAAGCAGACCGTAGCCCGGATGAATGGCGTCGGCGCCGGAAAGCTTGGCGACACGGATCACTTCGTCGATCGAAAGATAGCTTTCGATCGGGCCGAGATCACGGGCGAGATGCGGGCCGCGGCCGACTTGATAGCTCTCGTCGGCCTTGAAGCGGTGCAGCGCCAGCTTGTCTTCCTCAGCCCATATCGCGACCGTTTTTATTCCGAGCTCATTGGCCGCGCGGAAGACGCGGATGGCGATTTCGGAACGGTTGGCGACAAGGATCTTCGATATGGGCAATGTACTCTCCTCAAAGCACGAAAAACGGGCCATGCTGCACCCGCGAAGAGAATTCTTAACGTGCTGTTACAGAAAGTTCAATTTCCCTCGTCTCGACGAAATAGAATTTCTCTAGATCTCAGGTAATCAAACCATACCGGAAAGCAAGCGCCACCGCCTGCTGCCGGTTCTTGGCCTTCAGCTTATCCTGCAGACCGTTCATGTACCAGTCGACCGTATGATTGGAGATCTTCAGATGCTTGCTGATTTCCATCGAGGTCATACCCTCGGCGAGATAATGCAGGATTTCCATTTCGCGCCGGGTCAGCTGTGTGTCGGTTATCGGCACCGTTTCCAGCGTCGCAGCTTCGCCCTGCAGATCGAGCAGCCGCCAGAAGGTTTTGCGGGCGATCGCCTCGAAAAGCGAGATTTCAGCCGGTGAAAGCTCAACGGGCTTACCGCCGAGGCTGAGGCTGCCCAAGATGCCGTTTCGTCCATAGATCGGGAAGACATAGCCGTCTTCCAGCCCATGGCCGAAGGCATCGACCATCATCTGCTCCATGCGGCGCTGATGCGGGTCGGCCCTAAAAGCGGCCATGCTGTCGCGCCAGCGGAAGGGCCGCTGCGCATGTGCAAGATACCGCACGGTCGGATCGACGAGCACATATTTTTTCACTGCATAGACGTGTGACCATCTGTCCGGCCACCGGCTGGCCATAGTCACACTCCATGGGTTGTCTCCCTGCTTGGGGTGGCGAAGCAGACCATAGAAATCGAATCCGCTCGCGCGGATCACCTTGTCGAGTTCTTCGATCGCGCTTTCGCTGTCGGAATGTTCCTCTAGAATCACAAGTAATTGAATTAAAGAATGAATTTGCACAAAATGCCCCTTGCCCGGACCAACGAGGCCGCCGGAGCAGGCCTGATAACCCGCCGCTGAACGGTCTTTATTAAAAAATTGCAGTTCACAAACTGGATGGTGCGCTAGACGCTCCAGGGAATGCAAGCGCAAATTGTCGCGATGTATGCCTAAGCAACAATTTCGAAACTATGGTCACTTATCGCACTGAGCGATCGCACCGTACGCGCGAATTTCGAAGTCGGATTCCAAACCTGAATATCCCGTTAATCGTCGGTTCAGGTAGATCTTTGTAGCATCGCACCATCCCGTTTTTTCGCAGATGCAAAAGAGGTCCCGACGTGTCGTTATTCAAGGTCTATGCAAGGGCTCTGCGCTATCTTGGCGCCTACAAGCTCCGCGTATCCCTCGTCGTTATCGCGAATATCGTATTGGCGGCCATCACCATCGCCGAGCCGATACTGTTCGGCCGTATCATCGATGCGATTTCCGGCAAGGGCGAGGTCAAGCCGATCCTCATGATGTGGGCGGCGTTTGCCGTCTTCAACACCATAGCGTTCGTCCTCGTGGCACGCGAAGCCGACAGGTTGGCCCATGGCCGCCGCGCGACGCTTCTGACCGAGGCATTCGGCCGCATCATCTCCATGCCGCTTTCCTGGCACCACCAGCGGGGCACATCCAACGCGCTGCACACGCTGCTGCGGGCTTGCGAAACCCTGTTCGGCCTGTGGCTGGAGTTCATGCGCAACCATCTTTCGACGGTCATTGCGCTTGGTCTGCTCATCCCGACCGCAATGTCCATGGATCTGCGTCTCTCCGCAGTCCTGATCGTGCTCGGTATCGCCTATTGGATCATCGGCCGTGTGGTCATGAGCCGCACCAAGGACGGCCAGGCTTCGGTCGAAAACCACTATCATACCGTCTTCGGCCATGTCAGCGATTCCATCAGCAACGTCTCGGTTCTCCATAGCTATAACCGCATCGATGCCGAGACGCGTGCGCTGAAGTCCTTCGCCGATCGCCTGCTGCAGGCGCAGTATCCGGTACTCGACTGGTGGGCGCTTGCGAGCGCGCTGAACCGCATGGCCTCGACGATCGCCATGATGGTCGTGCTCGTCATCGGCACCGTGCTCGTCCAGAACGGCGAACTGCGCGTCGGCGACGTTATCGCCTTCATTGGCTTCGCCAACCTGCTGATTGCCCGCCTTGACCTGATGCGTCAGTTCGCCACGCAGATTTTCGAAGCCCGTTCGAAGCTGGAAGACTTCTACAATCTGGAAGATTCCGTCCGCGAACGCGAAGAGCCGGCCGGCAACGGCGAGATCAAGGACGTCAAGGGTGATGTCGAGTTCAACGACGTCTCCTTCGGCTTCGCCAACAGCTCGCAGGGTCTGCACAACGTCTCCTTCAAGGTGAAGGCCGGCCAGACGGTTGCGATCGTCGGCCCGACCGGCGCTGGCAAGACGACGCTCGTCAACCTGCTCCAGCGCGTCTATGACCCGCAGGGCGGCCAGATCCTCGTCGACGGCCACGATATCAGCAAGGTCACGCGCAAGTCGCTGCGCCGCTATATCGCCACCGTCTTCCAGGACGCGGGCCTGTTGAACCGCTCGATCAGCGACAACATCCGCCTCGGCCGCGAGAACGCTTCGGAAGAGGATATGCGCCGCGCCGCCGAAGCGGCTGCCGCTGCCGACTTCATCGAGAACCGCGACGAGCAGTACGACACCCATGTCGGCGAGCGCGGCAACAAGCTCTCCGGCGGTGAACGCCAGCGTATCGCGATCGCCCGCGCCATTCTCAAGGATGCGCCGATCCTGGTGCTGGACGAGGCGACCTCCGCTCTCGACGTCGAGACGGAAGCCCGCGTCAAGGCGGCGATCGACAACCTGCGCCAGAACCGCACCACCTTCATCATCGCCCACCGTCTCTCGACGGTCCGCGAGGCGGATATGGTGCTGTTCCTGGATAACGGCCGCATCGTCGAGCACGGCAGCTTCGATGAGCTCAGCCACTCGAACGGCCGCTTCGCCGCTCTGCTCCGCGCCAGCGGCATCCTGACGGACGACGAAGTCCGCAAGGCCCATACGACCGAAGCTGCCTGATCGGCTTCGCAAGGACACGACAAAAGGCCGGAAGGGCATCGCTCTTCCGGCCTTTTTGTTGCGCGGGATTCCCTGTGAATCGCTGTGGGCAGACCCGCTTGTTCTCATCATCGGTAAGGATTGATCCGTAGAGTCTCTAAGCCGCTTCTGCATAGACGAGGTCAGGTGCAAGGATCCATTCGCCCTGTTTGAGCGACATGACATCAAGTCTGCCGCGGCCATCTCTGGCGGCAACGCCGACAAACCGATAGCAGCCACCGTTCCGGTCGATGACCACGGCAGAAATCGGTTTGCCGCGAAGATGACCGACCACAGGGCCGTCTGCCTTCGCGGCATCAAGCAGGAAATATTCGTGAGGAATGTTGCGACTAACCATCAGGCGCGACCCTCGCTCCGGATGGCCAGGCCGACAGCCGTCTTTGTCCCTGTCTTCATCGCTGCGTCCGGGCGATTGGCCTCAGCCGGAACCGGCTTGCGGCAGAACTGTTTCGTCTTCTTGATCTCGACAATGAATGGCTTTCGCTGCGACCTCATAACCTGTCCTTTCCGCTTGAAATGCGTGTCACGCAAAGATGCATTCGACCTGTCCAAGCGGTCCGAAATCAGCCGCCAGATGCTGGCCGGGCCAAACCTGAAGAATGGTGGTGCACGATCCCGTCGCAACGATATCGTTGGCCTGAAGCTGCCTGCCGTTCGCCGAAAGTTGGTTTGCCAGCCAGACGACGGCATTGAGCGGATTGCCCATGACCGATGCGGATGTCCCCGAAAAGACCGTCTGCTTGAACAGGAAGGTTGTAATATCGATGCTGGCAAGATCGGCTGATGTCAGCGCCCCGGTATGATCACCGCACAGGGTTGCGACATGCAGGCCGAAGTCGGCGATCGCTGCGTAATCTCCCGTAAAGACCCGCCGCGTGCGCCGGCCGAGAATGCCGACGGCCGGGCGGCAATCGAGCACGGCTTCAGCAGCACTGTCGAGGTTGATCGGTTCTCCGATATCCGGATAAGACCGCAGCATCCTGAAAACCAGCTCACCCTGGACACCGATGGTGCCTTGCGGCAGCCGGAATTCCTTCGTGCCGGCAAACAGTGCGGAGGCAGGAATTTCGGAATAGATCGGCTTTGCAAGACCGAGAGTGTGGCGCGATTCCTCGCTCGTACCGACGAGCGCATAGCCCTTACGCTCGAAACCCAGCGCATCCTGCGCAATCGCCTGAATGTCATAGGCCTCACGTTTGGAGGAGATCAGGTCAAGCGGAAGATCGCAGAGTTCGTTATGCCGACGGCTCCTGGCGAGGATATCGGCTGTGGCGTCCTTGAGTTCGAAGTACATCTTCGTGCTCCCTATCATTGGCATTGCCTCAGGAAGCCAAAATGGAGCGAGGCGCGTAGCCGTTCCATTCGTGATGAACAGCTAAAAAATCAAAATCTCATAGTGATCCCGGAGGTCCCGCTTGCGGCTGCGCATTCCACCTGGAACAACTGCGTCAAGGCGTAACCACCCAACGCTCGGCGAAAAAGCCGGCGGCCTCTTCAACCGCCGGCTCCGTATTCCTTAAGGAAGCCTGCCTATTTGCGCTTGCCCTGGCTATAGGCGTCCACTCCACGGCTGATGCGGACGGGCACCGGAATAGCGCCGCCGCTGGCAAGAGGCCGAGTGTTTTCCTGTTCGCGCTTGTATTCGAGATGATAGGCATAGGCGAACTGGGCGGCGATGCCGACAAGCACAAAGATCGGACCGATGATCTGGTCACGGTTGGTAATGTAGAGCAGCACCTGCCCGACCATCGCCAGGATGGTGCCGGCGACAAAGATATTGAGCGAGTGCCGGCCGAGGATCGTCAGCGGATGATCGGCCGGGCGGCGGAAAGCCTGGGACACCGTCGGAATATTGATCACCAGATAGGCGAGCGCCAGCACATGCAGGAAGCGCGGCAGCGACAGGAATGTCTTGTCGAAGCCGGTCAGCACGGCAGGCAGGCCAAGTGCTGCAAGATAGTTTCCGATATCCCAAAGACGCGCCGTCACCCAGATGAAGGAGAGCACGACATAGCCGAGTGCCAGCGCGAAAAGCAGCGGATGGTGGGGAAGCGTGCCGCCGCGCTTGACATGCATCATCGACACGATGCCGATCGTGAACAGGAACTGCCAGGAGAAGGGATTGAGGAACCAGTCTCCCTCGAAAAGCATGTTCTGCGGCGCGATCTGGTAAATGCCCGCAAGCAGCCAGACGGTGCCGGAAACGGCAAGCGCCAGCAACGCGCTCTTCTCGTTCAGCAGCAGGATCAACGGCACCATCAGCATCAGCGCGCCGTACATCGGCAGGATATTGTTGTAGCCGATCTGATGGCCGAGCAAGAGCAGTGCGGGAATGCCCTCCTTCAGGTTCATCAGCACCGCCAGAATATTAATCTCGACCAATAGCCCCGGCCGGTGGAACAACCAGGCGCCGCAGATGAACAGCGCAAGCGTCACGAAAGTGGTGATCATATGGGCAAGATAAAGCGTGAAGGCACGCTTTGCCGCCTTGATCGCCATTTCCAGCCGCTTACCCGCTTTGAAGCGCGAGCCATAGGCAAGACCGACTGCAATGCCCGAGATCAGCACGAAGGCTTCGGCGGCATCGGAAAAGCCGAAATTCTTGGTCGTGATATATTCGAAGATTTGCCCCGGAACGTGATTGATGAAGATCGTGATGAGCGCGAGACCACGAATCACATCGAGCCTCGTATCACGCTTGGACGCCGCCACTGATATGGAACTTCGTTGGGCGCCAATGGCTTTGGTCGGCATACCTGCCATGGTGTCTCTCCTGTTATCCGTTTTGCAAACGCTACGCCGGCCAAAAGGGTTCCCCCTTTGGCCGTGCGAATCGTCGGAAAATCAGCTTGGAGATTGCTGTTATCCGACCGGATATCCCTCGTGGGGATTGGCGACTTCGCTGCCGTTTATCGACAGAGTGTAGCCTTCAGCATTGGACGCTTTTGAGACCGAAATGCGGTATTTGCTTCCGTCGCGTTCGATCTCTGCCGCAAACCCGTCCCAATTGGAAGGGAGCGACGGGTTCACAAAAAGTTGTCCACCCTTTAGCCGGATACCGAGGATACCTTCCACCGCCGCGCGGTAGAGCCAGCCGGCCGAGCCGGTGTACCAGGTCCAGCCACCGCGCCCGACATAGGGGGCATGGCCATAGACATCGGCCGCCACGACATAGGGCTCGACGCGATACCGTTCGGCCGCCGCCTTGTCCAGCGAATGGGTGATCGGATTGAGGATCTGGAAGCAGCGCAGGGCATCGTCACCCCGCTTCAATTCCGCCAGCGCCATGACCACCCAGGTCGAGGCGTGTGTGTACTGGCCACCATTCTCGCGAACGCCCGGCGGATAGGCCTTGATATAACCTGGATCCTTCAGCGACCTTTCAAAAGGCGGTGTGAAGAGGCGGATGATCCGCGCATCTTCGTCAACCAGCCGGTCGAGCACCGCATCCATCGCCTTGATGGCCCGCTTCGGATCACCTTCACCTGAGAGCACGCTCCAGGACTGTGCAATCGAATCGATCTGGCATTCCAGGCTCTCCTTCGAGCCGAGCGGCGTGCCGTCATCGAAAGTGCCACGGCGGTAATAATCGCCGTCCCAGGCAGCGCTTTCGAGCGCCTTCTTGAGTTCGATGAGATGAGCCTTCCAGCGCTTCGCACGGGCCTTGTCGCCCCGGTCTTCGGCATACGGTATGAAAGTGCGCAGTGTGCCGGCAAGGAACCAGCCAAGCCAGACACTCGTGCCACTGCCGCCGATGCCGACGCGATTCATCCCGTCATTCCAGTCGCCACCGAGGAAGAGCGGCAGGCCGTTCGTTCCCTTGCGAGCAATGGCGAGATCGAGCGCCAGGGCTGCATGTTCGTAGATGCTTACCGTATCCTCGGATATTTCCGGCTTGAAGAAGGAGTCATGCTGGCCTTCCAGCAGCGCCGGACCTTCGAGGAAGGCGAGCTGCTCGTCGAGCACGCTCTTGTCACCGCTGACACTGCAATAATGATCGATCGCATAGGCGAGCCACACGACATCGTCGGAGATTATGGTGCGTACGCCGGCTCCCGTCCCCGGCAGCCACCAGTGCTGTACGTCCCCCTCGCGGAACTGGCGCGAGGCCGCATTGATGATCTGGCCTCGCGCAAGCGCAGGCTCCTGCAGCACGAAGGCGAGTGTATCCTGCAACTGGTCGCGGAAGCCGAAGGCGCCGCTCGCCTGGTAGAAGGCCGTCCTGGCCATGATGCGGCAGCCGAGGCTCTGATAGGGCAGCCAGGTATTGACGAGGTTGTTCATGCCTTGATCCGGCGTCGAGATCTGCAGCTTGCCGGTGAACTCCTGCCAAAAGCCCCGGTTCGCCTGCACCGCTTCATCGAACGAGGCCTTTCTGATATCGGCAAGCAGGGTGCGCGCCTCCTCTTCGGTGGACGCATCACCCAGGAAGAAAGTGACGTCGCGCGCTTCGTCAGCGCCGAGCTCGATATCGATCGCAAGGATCGCCGCTGGATCGCCTTCAAGGTCCGTGGAGCCGGAAAGAGCAGCGGCTGTGGTCACGGCGACAGGCGCCTCAATCGTCCCGCTCTTGCCGATGAACTCGCGACGGCTTGCCGAGAAACTCGAAACCGTCTCGCTTGCGGCGAGGAAGGCGGTGCGACCCGAATAGTCGATGCTGTAGGGGTTCGTCGCAAACAGCGCGCCTGTCTCTTCGTCACGTTTCGTCAGGATGAAAGGGGCGGTCTTCTGCGGATTATTCCCAAGGACCCATTCCACATAGGCGTAGAGCCTGAGCTTGCGGCTTGCCGAACCGGCGTTACGCAGACGCAGGCGCTGCAGCCTCACCGGCTTTTCGCGATGCACGGTCTGCGTCACTTCCAGCGCGATCTCGTGCTGCGTGCTGGAGAAAGTAGAGTAACCGAGACCGTGGCGCGCTTCGAAGCTGATATCGTTGCGACGGGAGAGCCTTGCAAACGGCGTCATAACCGCGCCACTTTCGAGGTCCGCTATGTAGAGGGCTTCGCCGGAACGGTTGATGACTGCATCGTTCGACCAGGAGGTGAGCTGGTAATCACGCGAATTGACGCTCCAGGTGAAACCGGCACCTTCGGCTGACACATGGAATCCGAACCGGTCATTCGAGATGACATTGATCCAAGGCTGCGGCGTCGCCCGCCCGCCCGGCAAGCGCACGACATATTCACGGCCGTCGCGGGCAAAGCCACCGATGCCATTCCAGAAGTCGAGATCGCCTTCCTCCTCGATGGCAATAGTCTTGATAGCCGGGGCAGGTAGAGGCGGTATGCGCTTGACCGGCGTCTCCGTGTCCTCTGGCTCCTCCTTGACAGGGGTAAACAGCAGGCGGGCGCGGTTGATCTGATCAACCACCTTACCGTTCTTCGCATGCAGCGTTACGCGCGAGGCGGCGATCAGTGCATGATAGGTGCCCTCTTCCATTAGATCCTTACGGACTGCGAAGATGTGCTGGCGCAGACCATCGGCCTGGCCCATGCGGCGCACGCCCTCGCACATGGCGTCGAGCGCGTGCTGCATATCCTGTGCATAGGAAGAGGCCCGTTCGTTCATGATGACGAGATCGGCGGTCACCCCGCGTGAACGCAGATATTCCTGCGCCAGCAGCGCTTCGCGGGCGATTTCGAGATCCATCTCGTCATCGATGCGCAGCGTGAAGATCGGGAAATCGCCCGAAATCGCCAGCGGCCAGAGCGCCGACTGTGACTGCATGCCGGCCCGGACGGCGCCATAGTCGCCGCGAAGCTGCATGTCAGGATAGACAAGATAGCGGCCGAGATACTGGAACGCTGCCGCCTGCTGCGAACTGACACCGACATGGCGCATCTGCACCTGTGTACGCGTCCAGGCCTGGATGATTTCGTGGTTGAAGGCATCCGGATGGCGATAGCGATCGATGGCCTTATCCACCTCGGCACGGCTAGGTGCTGCAATCGTCCAGAAGATCACGCTGACCTTCTTGCCAGCCGGCACGCGCACAGTCCGGCGCAACGACAGGACAGGATCCAGCGTGAAACCGTCGGTGCCGGAAAGGCAGGCACCCGGATCGAAAGCAGCGGCATTCGAAAGGCTGCGGCCACGACCGATGAACGTCCTCCGCTCCGTTTCGAATTCCGTATGTCGCGTATCCCCGGCGTTGTCGACAATCAGATGCGCGATACTCATATTCGCTTCGTTCGGATCGCGCTTGTTGCGCTCGGCACGGATGACATCGCCGCGCGTGTCGATCTCCGTTTTGACGAACATGCGGGCGAAAGCCGGGTGCGCGTTGTCCGTGTCGTCGGATGTGATGACCGGTTCGAGATAGGACGTCACTTCAATGAAGCGATCCTCCGCACCCATGTTGAACAGCGTCAGGCGGCGGGCTTCCGCATCATGCTCGGTGGCAACGATACATTCGACCTCGCTCGTAAGCTCGCCAAGAACCTTGCTGAACACGGCCTTCTCGTCAGCAAACTCCACTCGGACTGTTTCGCCCTCCACGCGCTTCGGTTCTGATGTTGCCGACCACCATTCATTGGTCACCGTATCGCGCAGGAAGATGAAATTGCCCCAGCGGTCTTCGGTCGGATCTGGCTTCCAGCGGGAGACGGATAGACCGTTCCAGCGGGCATAACCCGCGCCCGTTGCAGTCAGCATCAGGGAATAATGGCCGTTCGACAGGAAGACGAGCTCTCGTTCGCGCGATGCCGGATCGGCGATTTTACGGATGACGGGCCGCATCAACTCGTCCTGGATGCTGGCGGGCGTATCGGATTCATCCTTGCCGCTCATGACCGGGATGTCGCGCGGCGCTTTTTCCTGCAGCAGCAGTTCGGCCGCTTCGATGACCGGATCGGAGTGGAAGAGTTCACGCAGATGGCCGTTGAAGGCAACGTTGGCGACAGCGGCGATCGACATGCCATGGTGGTGGGCATAGTAATTATAGACGACTGCACATTTCCTGCCTTCAGGAACGCGTGTCGGCGTGAAGTCGACGGCGTCGTGAAAGCCGAACTTGCCGAGAGCGCCGAGCTTGCGAAGCCTCTGCAGGTTTTCGAGCGATGCTTCCGGGTCATATTGGCTGGCGAGCAGCGAGGCATAGGGCGCGATGACGGCATTGTGGCCGAGACCGCGCTTCAGGCCGAGCGTAGGCACGCCGAAGTTCGTGTACTGATAGTTGAGGTTATGGTCGCGGGCATTGAAGGCCGCTTCCGAGATGCCCCAGGGCGTACCGAGCTTACGGGCATGGTTCATCTGTTCGACAATGACGAGATTGTTGGTCTGGTTGAGGATGCCTCCGCCGCGCTCCTGCATGACGAGCGGCGGCATCAGATATTCGAACATCGAGCCGGACCAGGAGACCAGTGCACCACGAGAGCCGACCGGCACGACCTGGCGTCCAAGCTTGTACCAATGCTCCGTCGGCAAATCGCCCTTGGCGATACCGAAGAGCGAGGTAAGACGGCATTCCGAAGCCAGAAGGTCGTAACAGGCCGCATCGAGCTCGCCGCTTTCCACGCGATACCCGATCGACAGCAGGCGACGCTCCGGACGGTATAGGAAGCCGAAATCCATCGAAAAGGCGAGATCGCGGGCCTTGTCGCGGAGCGCGATCAGGCGGGGGCGCAACGCATCGATATTGGAAAGGTCGAAGGTACTATCGGAGATGTGTGCCTCGCAGACCTTGACCAGCGAGGCCGCCCACAACGTGACCTCTTCCGTCTGCTTCGACTTCACCTCGTGATGCAAGTTGCCGGCAAGGTTCTGGATGTCGCGCGCCAGAACGGCAAGGTTGATGACACGGATCGACGCAAATTCGTGCTCGCGCTTGACGGCGGCAAGCGCATTCTGGAAGCCGGCAATTCGCTCTTCCAGACGGCGGCGCAGCGGCCGCACGGTCTTGCGGTCGTCAGGCAGGTCAGCCAGCACTTCATCAAGAATGCCGGCCGTGTCACCGACACCGTCGAGATTGCCCTGGACATGTGCCGAGGGTGCTTCCGCCCAGTCACGGCAGGCCGAGGAAATGGCAATCAGGTGACCAGCGAGATTGCCGCTGTCGACCGCCGATACGTAGCGAGGTCCCAGCGTCTGCAGCGTATCGGTGTGATACCAGTTGAAGAGATGGCCGCGGAACTTTTCCATGCGGTCGACCGTGGCGATCGTCTGCTCCAGGCGCTCGATAGTCTCCTCGAAGGAGAACCAGCCGAAATGGCGGCCGGAAATGACGGACAGGAGATAGACGCCAATATTTGTGGGCGAAGTGCGCGTCGCCACGATGACATGGGGCGTTTCCTGCACGTTGTCGGGCGGCAGATAGTTCTGCTCCGCCGTCGTGAAGGTCTCGAAGTAGCGCCAGGTGCGGCGCGCGATCTTGCGCAGCTCGCTGGAGACTGCATCCGGCACGTCGAGCCGGTCTTCCGTCTCGGCCGACTGGCTCACATACCAGGCGACGACGGGCGAGCAGATCCAAAGGAGCGCAAAGGGAATGCCAACGAGGAATGAGTTATTTCCCGACAATGCGGCGAAAGCGACCGACAGAATCGCCAGAACCGGAGCATGCCACATCGCTCTATAGTAGGAGAGGATGGTACCCTGCCTGCCTGCCCCGACGCTGGCCGCAGTGCGCCACTGCAAGAGCAGCTTGCGGCTGACTAAGAGACGGTAGAGCGATCGGCCGATAGCATCCACCATCATGCAGACGGTGTCAGCAATGAAGATGATGCGCAGCGCCACCTGGGCATCGGCAGCCGCAATATCCGACCAGACAGTATAAAGATGGGCGCTGGCGACAATATCGCTGCTGCGCGGGATGATGCCATTGATGAGCGAAAGGGTTGGCGCCACGAATAGGCAGAAAATCAACAGGATCTGCCAGATCAGCGCCCCAAATGGCTCCATCAGATACCAGCCGAGCACGGAAGCGAGGAACCAGGTGATCGGTGTCAGCGACCGGCGCAGATTGTCGAACATCTTCCAGCGCCCGAGCGCGGTGACGCCGTGTTTCGGACTGAACATATAGGGCAGAAGCTGCCAATCGCCGCGCACCCAGCGATGCTGGCGCGAGGTTTCGACCTCGTAGCGTACCGGAAAGTCCTCGACGAGTTCGAGATCGGTGACGAGTGCGCAACGTGCCATCGAACCTTCGAGAAGGTCATGGCTGAGCACCGAATTCTCCTCGATACGCCCCTTCAGTGAAGCCTCGAAGGCATCGACATGATAGAGGCCCTTGCCGGTGAATGTGCCTTCGCCGGCAAGATCCTGATAGACATCCGAAACCGTGAAAACATAGGGATCGAGACCGCGATTGATCGAAAAGACGCGTTGAAAGACTGACGCATCCTTGCCCGTCGTCAGCGACGGTGTGACGCGCGGCTGCAGAATGCCGTAGCCGCTTTCGACACGCCCGCTTTCCGGGTTAATGACCGGGCGGTTGATCGGATGATGGAGCTTGCCGACGAGTTTCGTGACGGTATCGCGCATCAGGCGCGTATCGGCATCGAGCGTCATGACATATTCTATATCGGCCGGCACGGTGTTGGCGCCTGGCAGATAGGTCGTATCGCGGTCGCCGCGCAGCAGCAGGTTCAACTCGTGCAGCTTGCCGCGCTTGCGCTCCCAGCCCATCCACACACCTTCAGATGGATTGTAGAGGCGGCGGCGATGCAGCAGATAGAAGCGCGTCTTGCCGTCATGGGCATAGCGGGCTGAGAGATTAGCGACCTCCCGGCGTGCATATTCCAACACTTCGAGATCGGCGGAAGTTTCCTCAACCTCGCTATCCGGCCAGTCGCTCAGCAACGCGAAATAGATCTCGCCGCGTGGATTGGCGAGATAATGGACCTCGAGATTGCGCACCATCTCATCGACGCTATCGCGATCAGAAATCAAGCACGGCACGACGAGGAGCGTGCGCGCATCCTCCGGAATGCCTTGTTTGAACTCATAACCGACAAGCCGCGCCGGCGTGACGAAGAAAGAGAGAACAGTGTTGAAAAGCCCGCTCGCACCTTCCGAGGCCGGCAATGCGAACAGGATGAGCAGCAGGGCGATTTCAACCGACCCCATGCCGGCATTGGCCATAAACCCGCCGACGATCCCCATGGCGATGATCGTGATCAGCGCGACCGGAATGGCGATGGCCATCCAATTGAATTTGCGCACCGCGCGAATGACGTGCTGCGCCAGCGTCGGGCGGTAGTCTGCGCGCGCTTCGAATTTTAGGCGTTGAGCGCCCGCAATGAAGCCGCCAATGTCAGGCTCATGCGGCAGCGGCTCATCGGAAAGCCTGGCCTCGGACACCATATCGACAGCAAGCTGGGCGATTTGCACCTCGCTCAGCGGCGAGCGCCTGGCAAGCCTTTCGATCTGCCGGCGATAGCTGTTGCGCGAACCGGAGTCGAGAGCACCGTAGCCGGACTGATCCCAGAGCAACCTGTCGACGTGGCTGACCTGCTCGACCCAAACCGACCACTCCGCATCGTTGATCTCGCGCAGGCTGCGGATGATGTTGCCCATCGTGACATTGCCGGCGGAGAGGCGGCTATGCTCCGCCATCATCGCCTCCTCGCTGTCGCGCCCAAGCTTTTCCAAACGCTCGTCGAGCCAGGAGATCGCCAGGCTCGACGTCTGCGAACCATCACGCATGCGGTAGAGGAATTGGGTCGAGAAAGTGTTATCCTCGGCAAGCTCTTCCAGCGTCTTCAGATAGGCGGCAGCCTTTGCGGTATCGGCGAGACGCACCAATTCGTTGGCGGCCTCGTTGGCGCGACGGCGCAGGCGGCGGCTTCGCTCGACGCGGCTCGAAATACGACGGAGGTTTTCGACCAGCACGTAGCGCACCAGCGACGGCAACGCCCAGAGCTCACCGATCTTGAGGGTTTCGTGCTGCTGGAAGCCGTCGACCAGCGCTGTCAGGCTTTCCTGTGAGATGGTGCCGTGAGTATGGGCGACATAAAGCCAGGCCAGTACGAGCGTGCGGGGGATCTCGACGCCGCCGAMTTTCATGAGCGGCAGTTCTTGATAGAACCGGCGCGGGAAGTCGCGGCGGACTTCCTGAATTGCTTCCTCGACGATGTAGTGATTGTCCAGCAGCCATTCGGCGGCYGGCGTGATCGYCTCYCCGGCCTCGRCGTCGGTCGCRGTTGTGCGRTAGACGCGCAGGATTTCCTTCTCRTTYTCCTTGTGGCGCGCAAAGAAATCGAACGSTGCGAAGGCCGGCAACTCGCTCACGGTGCCGCAGGCTACGCTTTCGCCCATGGCCCTGATGTCCTCGTTGGACAGATAAGTCGAGCGGATCGAATCACTGTGGTCGATCTGCTTGTTCTCAGGCTCGTACGACAGGCTCGGAGACGGACTTGAAATGGCCATGGGTTCGGTTCTGGATCCAAACGACGTTATGATTTCGGCTAGGTTCTGCATTGCTTACGATGACTCTCGCATGAACGCGCCGGTCATCTTCGAAGTCGGGAAAGCAAGATAAACGGACGGTCGGAGCGCTTTGGAGCAACGAACCGACCGGCTTCGGACGTAACTTTGCGATGGTCATGGCCGACTTATGCCCTCCCTGCGAAGCCACCCGGGAAAGTTGGACATTCTTGCGATAATTCAAGTCAAAGGACCCTGTTTCTCCGCTGCCCTTCCCCCGACGTGAAAAAGGCGCATGGACGACATCCATGCGCCTGCACGACGTTCCCGGCACTATCAGCGCCTCACGCCTACTTTCCGGAATGGGCTAGATTGCGTGGAACAGGTAAAGAAGGATGACGATGGGATCGGGATACCGATCTGCCATAGCAGGATGCCTTTCACGACCACTCTCCCTAAACAACACCGAAGTGTCAGGAGAATGCCAGCGCATCCCAATTGTTCCGGATAGGAGAATATTCAATCAAATAGGCGCCATCAGTCAGCGCCTCGAACGCGCCGGTGTCAGCCGACGACGCCGCAAACCATAGCGACGACGAAAAGGAAAGCCGCCGTGAAAAATGTTGCATGGATCGCGGTCTGGATTCTGTGCCGCGTAGTGACCGGCTTCTTTGCCGGAACGGATCCGTACTGGTTCACGTGAGTATGCGAAATACCCAGATTTGCCATGTGTCGCCTCCGCCTGTTTGTTTTGCGGCCGAATTGCCAGCTCGCATTTATATTCTTACATTCTCTATAAGGTAGGTAGAGATAAAATTCCGTCCAGAGCAGACGGAAGAGAAAATCCACCCAGGCGCCAACTCAGCAGAGCGTGCGCCATGCCCAGATCCAGGAACGCTCGACGGCGCTGTCGCTCTGGGGTGCATTGGGGGATGTCTCGATCAACCGGCGATCCTTTTCTGCCGGGATAGTCACGGAGGCGGTTTCCCTCCGCTCGACCTTAACAGGAGGATCGAGGTAACCCATGGTCATCCCACCGAGAAAGAACATGCCTCAACCTCCATCGATCACGAAAGCTAACGGTCGTTAACGGGATCATGACAGAACTAAGGCAGCTGTCAATAGTCTAGTCGAATGGTCGTGTTTTAGGGAAACATTATCCTTAACGCCGACGGCATGCGATATTTTTCAAGGGCTTGAAAACATTGGCTTTCAAGCCTTCACGAAACCCTTGCTCGCGATCATCAAATTTCGCGTGTACTCCTCGTGAACGCTCCCGGCGGCAAGTTCGGCCGATGTCAGCCGTTCAACAATAGCGCCGCCGCGCATCACGGCAAGCCTCTTGCACATATGGGTGATGACCCCAAGATCGTGGCTGACCATGACGAATGTCAGTTTCCGGTCCCGCCGGATCTGCTCCAGCAGATTGAGAACCTCCGCCTGTACGGAGGCGTCGAGCGCCGATGTCGGCTCATCGAGCAGCAGGATAGATGGCTCGACAATCAATGCGCGGGCGATCGCCACACGCTGCCGCTGGCCTCCGGAAAGCTGATGCGGGTAGCGAAAGCGGAAACCATTGCCGAGCCCGACTTCGTCAAGCGCCCGTGCGATGCGCTTCTCGCTGTCGCTGATACCGTGGATGGCGAGCGGTTCCAGAAGCAGCCGGTCGACGGTCTGGCGCGGATGCAGCGACCCGTAGGGATCCTGGAAGACCATCTGGACGCTTCGATAGAAGCCTTTGCTGCGCTTCGAACCTTTAAGCGGCTCGCCGTGAATGCGGATCGTTCCCTCGCTGACAGGCGCAAGCCCGGCGACCGCGCGCAGCAGCGTCGATTTGCCCGAGCCGGACTCACCGACGAGGCCGAAGGATTCGCCGCTTTCGATGGAAACGCTCACATCCTTCAGCGCATGGAAATGGTCGTAGACGACACCAAGGTGGTCTGCAGACAGCGCCGTACTCATAGAGCCCACTCCGGCTTGCGGTCGAGAACCGGCAGCGGATGCCTGTCTTCACCGATCTGCGGCATGCAGTTCAGCAGGCCTTGCGTATAGGGATGCTTCGCGTTGCGAAGCTCGGATGCGGCGATCTCTTCGACGATACGACCGGCATACATGACGATGACACGGTCGCAGAAAGAGGAGACGAGTCTCAGATCGTGGGAGACGAAGATCAGCCCCATACCACGGTCGGACACCAGCCGGTCCATGATCCTCAAGACATCGAGCTGGACTGTTACGTCGAGGGCCGAAGTGGGCTCGTCGGCGATCAGCAGTTCCGGCCCGGCGATCAGCATCATGGCGATCATCGCGCGCTGGCCCATGCCACCCGAAACCTCGTGAGGATAGAGACYGAAGACACGGTTGGGATCGCGGATCTGCACCGCTTCCAGCATGTCGAGCGCACGATCCCGCGCCTCGCCTTTGCCGACCTTCTCATGGGTGCGCAATGTTTCACAGATCTGCTTGCCGATGGTCATGACCGGATCGAGCGAATATTTCGGATCCTGGAGGATCATGGCGATACGTTTGCCGCGCAGCTTGCGCCGTTCGGCAGCCGAAGCCTTGAGGAGATCAAGGCCGCTGAAATCCAGCGTGTCGGCAGTGACGACGCCGTGCGTCGGTGTCAGCCCCATGATGGCGCGGCCGGTCTGCGACTTGCCGGAGCCGGATTCGCCGACGATACCGAGACGCTCCTTGCCGAGCGTGAACGACACGCGACGCACGGCCTCGATAACACCGGTGCGGGTCGGATAGCTGACACGCAGGTTTTCGACGGTCAGAAGCGAGCTCATTGGCCGGCCTCCTTCGGATCGAGCGCATCGCGCAGGCCGTCACCCAACAGGTTGAAGCCGAGGCTGACAACGAGGATGGCAATGCCGGGCATGGCCGCGACCCACCACTGGTCGAGGATGAAGCGGCGCCCGGAGGCGATCATTGCGCCCCATTCCGGCAGTGGCGGCTGTGCGCCGAGGCCGAGGAAGCCGAGGCCGGCGGCCGTCAGGATGATACCCGCCATGTCGAGCGTCACGCGCACGATCAGCGAGGAAATACAGAGCGGCATGACGTGCCTGATAATGATGCGCAGCGGCGAGGCGCCCATCAGCTTGACCGCCGAGATATAGTCGGAGCGCCGGACCGTCAGTGTCTCGGCGCGGGCGATGCGCGCATAAGGTGGCCAGGAGGTGATGGCGATGGCGATGATGGCGTTCTGGATGCCGGGCCCGAGGGCTGCGACGAAGGCAAGCGCCAGCACGAGCTTCGGGAAGGCAAGGAAGATATCGGTGATACGCATCAGCGTCGCATCCACCCATCCTCCGGCATAGCCCGACACAGTGCCGACGATGAGTCCAACAGGCGCGGAGATGATGGCGACCAGCACGACCACGAGCAATGTCAGCCGCGAGCCATAAACGAGGCGTGAGAAGATATCGCGGCCCTGATCGTCGGTGCCGAGCAGATAGCCGGCGCTGCCGGGCGGCAGCAGGCGGGCATTCATGAGATCGCCGACAACGGGATTGTGGGTGGCCATCAGATTGGCAAAGGCAGCAATCAGTAGCAGCGCCACGATGATCAGCAGGCCGACGACGGCAAGCCGGTTTGCCGTAAACTGCCGCCAGGTAACGTAGGCGCGGCCGAGCCGGGCCTGCATGCGTGACTGCGGCCGGTCGGACAGCAACCAGTCACGGCGGCTCAAGGGCGTGGAAGGCGTGGTCGGAACCGTCATCGGTTGCGCGTCCTCGGGTCGAGTATCCGATAGAGAAGATCGGAAATAAGGTTGATGCCGACAAAGACCGTGCCGATGACGATCGTGCCGCCAAGTACGGCGTTCATGTCGGCGTTTTGCAGCGAGTTGGTGATGTAGAGGCCGATGCCCGGCCAGGAGAAGACCGTTTCCGTCAGCACCGAGCCTTCAAGCAGGCCCGCATAGGAAAGCGCTATGACGGTGACGAGCGGCACCGCCGCGTTTCTCAGCGCATGACCCCAGATCACCCGCGTTTCCGATAGGCCCTTGGCGCGGGCTGCCACCACATATTCCTGCGACAGCTCGTTCAGCATGAAGCTGCGGGTCATACGGCTGATATAGGCGAGCGAGAAATAGCCCAGCAGCGAGGCCGGCAGGATGATGTGGCGGAAGACGTCATAGAAAACATCCCACTGCCCCTGCCAGGCACTATCGAGGAGATAGAAGCCGGTGACCGGCGTAAAACTGTACTCATAGACGATGTCGATACGGCCGGGGAAAGCCACCCAGCGCAGCCGCGCATAGAAGATGACGAGCGAGATCAGCGCCAGCCAGAAGATCGGCACCGAATAGCCGACGAGGCCGATGACGCGCACGACCTGGTCGGCAATGCTGCCGCGGCGCACGGCAGCGAGAACGCCAAGCGGCACACCGACAACAGAGCCGATGATCGTGCCGACGGTCGCAAGTTCCAGCGTCGCAGGGAAGACGCGGCGAATATCGACCATGACCGGATTGGTGGTCAGGACGGAATTGCCGAAATCACCGGAAAGGATGCCTTTTAGATAGATATAGAACTGCTCGTAGAGCGGCAGGTCAAAGCCCATCTCGCGGCGGACTCGCTCCACGACATGGGTCGGCGCGCGGTCGCCGAGT
Source organism: Rhizobium sp. 01T444 (assembly GCF_056398305.1). Classification (NCBI taxonomy): domain Bacteria; kingdom Pseudomonadati; phylum Pseudomonadota; class Alphaproteobacteria; order Hyphomicrobiales; family Rhizobiaceae; genus Rhizobium; species Rhizobium sp. 01T444. The sequence continues at coordinate 487,204 of NZ_JBFTPD010000003.1, read as the reverse complement.
ATGGCGAGCACGGGATCGATCGGCACAACGCGGCCGATGAAGAAGGTGACGGCCAGAAGGCCGAGATAGGTGGTGGCGGCGGCGAAGAGGAAACGCCCCAGCGCCTTCGCAAAGGAGAGTGCACGGCCCTTGCGGGGCCGCGCCTCCTGTCTTGTTTCGACGATGCTCACTGGATCAGCCTAGCCGGCTCATCACTTCGAGATCGGGCCTACATAGTTCGTGTCGAAGCTGGGACCCAGCTTGAAGTCCTTGAGGCTCTTGCGATAGCCAGCCACTTCGATCTGCTGGAAGATGACGACGAAGGGGCTGTTGGCCAGGAACTTTTTCTGGACATCCTCATACATGGCCGCACGCTTAGCGGCGTCACGTTCAAGAAGGGCAGCCTTCGTTTCCTTGTCGAGCTCGGGCGCTTCCCAGGTATTGCGCCATGCGAGCGTCTTCACCGTACCGGCGTCGGAATTGTCCGGGTTGGATGTGAACGTGTCGGCGTTAGAGTTCGGGTCGAAATAGTCCGAGCCCCACTGGCCGATATATATGTCGTGCGTGCGAGCGCGGTACTTGGTCAACGTCTGCTTGCCGTCACCGGGGATGATTTCCATCTTCACGCCGGCCTGGGCGAGTGTCTGTTGCATGGATTCGGCAATGCCGGTGACTGGCTGCGTGTTGCGCACATCCATGGTGACCGAGAAACCATCCGGCAGGCCGGCCTTGGCGAGCAGTTCCTTCGCCTTGGCAACGTCGAGCTTGTAGGGGTTCTCATTCAGCGCACCGAGCTGGCCGGTCGGCAGGAAAGTCTGGTGGATCTCGCCGATGCCCTTGATGAGGGTCGCGCCGATTGCATCGTAGTCGACCAGATATTTGAAGGCTTCCTGGACCTCAGGCTTCTTCAGATTCTCGTTCTTGCCGTTAAGGCTGACATAATAGACCGTGCTCTTCGGCGCATTAGTCGTCGCCAGATCCGCATTTTTGGTCACGGCGTCGAGGTCACCGGGCTCCAGGTTGCGGGCGATATCGATATCACCGGCCTCAAGCGCCAGGCGCTGAGCGGAGCTTTCCTTCATGTAGCGGTAAATGACGCGATTAAGCTTTGCCTTCTCGCCGTAATAATTGTCGTTACGCTCCATGACGACGACTTCGTTGGCGCGCCACTCACGCAGCTTGTAAGCGCCGGAGCCGGCATAATTCGTCTTCAGCCACTCGTTGCCGAAGTCGTTGTCGTATTTGTGGTCGGCATCGACGGTGACCGGTTTCACATGATCGAGAACCAGCTTCTTGTCGACGACAGAAGCCACCGTTGCCGTCAGGCAGTTCAGTACGAAGCTCGGCGCATAGGCCTTGTCGACAGTGAAGGTGAAGGTGGTCGGATCGACGGCCTTTGCCTTTTCGGTGACGTTGTCGCCGGTCAGGCCGAACTGGGTGAGAATAAAGGCCGGGCTCTTGTCGAGCTTCACGGCACGCTCGAAGGACCAGGCAACGTCTTCGGCGGTGATCGGATTGCCGGAGGCGAACTTCAGATCCGGCTTCAGCTTGAACGTATAGGTCAGGCCGTCATCGGAAACGGTCCAGCTGTCGGCGAGATCGCCCTTGATCTTTGACGTGTCGTTCATGTCGAGACGAACGAGCAGGCTGTAGGTGTTGCTTGTGACTTCCGCAGTCGAAAGCTCGAAAGCTTCGCCCGGATCCATCGTGATGATGTCGTCGATGGCAAAACCTTCGACGAGCGTGTCCTTCGGCGTCTCTGCAAAGGCCGCAGGCGCTGCTACCATCAGGAGCGAAAGGGCAGCCCCTGCGGAAAGAAGACGGAAGCTGCGGTTGAGTTTGGTAATCATCATGGTTTGTTCCCCTGTTTTGATTGATTACTAATTATTATTTGGTTTCAAGCGTCCTCTTCCCTCCACGCCGAAGCCAGAATGCGAAGCCAGTTTTCGCTGGCCATTTTGGTCAAGTCCTCCTCACCATAGCCAGCTTGCCGGAGAGCGGCAATCAGCCTCTGGTTGCCCGAGGCATCACCGATTTCTTCCGGAATGGTAGCACCGTCAAAGTCCGAGCCGAGCGCAACGCAATCGATCCCGACGCGGTTCACGAGATAGTCGATGTGGCGGATCATGTCGGAAAGCGGCGTGTCGGCATCTGAGCGGCCGTCCGGACGAAGCATCGCGGTGGCGTAGTTCACGCCGACGAGGCCGCGACGCTCACGGATCGCATCGAGCTGCCTGTCGGTGAGGTTGCGCGCGAGCGGCGTCAGCGCGTGGACGTTGGAATGGCTAGCTACGAGCGGCTGATCGCTCGTCTTCGCCACATCCCAGAAGCCTTTCTCGGTAATATGGGCAAGGTCGACCATGATGCCGAGACGATTGCACTCGCGCACCAGCGCGAAGCCGGCTTCCGTCAGACCCGGCGCCGTATCCGGCGAGCTCGGGAAGGCAAAGGGCACGCCATGACCGAAGATATTGTGCCGGCTCCACACCGGGCCGAGCGAGCGCAGCCCGGCGGCATAAAAAACATCAAGCGCAGCAAGATCGGCGCTGATCGCCTCGCAGCCTTCGATATGCATGACAGCAGCGAAAATGCCTGATGCCATCGCCTTACGGATATCTTTCACCGTGCGGCAGAGCCGCCAGGCGCCGGCACGGTCGAGCCGGAGCGCAATCGCCGCCATTTCCGTAGCAATTGTGAGCGACGGCAGTGGATCAAGGGGGGCAGCAAGCGGCGTTGCGTAGTGGCCGTTCCCATCCGGATCGGCAAAAACCAGATCGCCCGAGGGAATGTAGATGGCACAAAGGCCGCCCGCCAGACCGCCGGCCTTCGACCGCGGAGCATCTATATGGCCTGCGGTCGTACCGTTAGCAAATTCCGCAACCGGATCACTTCCGTCTTTCGCATGGGACCAGAGTCGAAGGAGAACGTCGTTATGACCGTCGAATACGAGTTGCATCTGCTTTCCTGCACTGCCCGAACGGGCGGATCGAAGCGGCAAGAATAGAAAAGCTGGCAGAAAGCGCCACCTATTTTTTTACAAATGCGCAATGGAGAAACCGTGCAATTTTGCGATGCAAAAAGGTAACGTCGCAAATACCTTGGATGCCGCAGTCCGCAGGCTCAACCGCCGCGGAACGTCTTTTTCTGCCAATGATCTGAGAGAACCCCATGAGTGAGGAAATTTTCCCGGCGCTTATTCGACAATACCCGGATGCCAGGCTGACGACAGCCGATCAGCCCTTGCCGGAAGCCGATTTTGAGACACAGAAACACAAGCACTTTTCCCGCCGGGCGTTGGGCGGAGCGATCGGCATCGTCCATAATGCCAGAGGCCAAATCGTCTTGGCGAAGAGAAGCGGTATGCATGCAGGCTGGTCTCTGCCGGGCGGAACGGTCGAAGAAGGCGAGGATTTCTCCGCCACATTTCGCCGGGAGATATCTGAAGAGATCGGCGTGTCTTTGGACCTGGTAGATCTGATCGAAGTCGAACGAAAAAAGTTTATTTCACCACAAGGCGAAACCTTCGATTTTCTGCTCACCGTCTTCGAAGCACGGATGCGTGAGGAAGAGCTGCCGGGACCAACGGATGACGCTATCGCGGAGGGACTGGAAATCGCTCTCTTCTACCCCGCCGATATTCCTTCCGAGATGATTTTGGGTGATCGCCAGAAACTCATGCAACATGTGAAGATATCGGGAGCCCTGGATTCTTCGTTGTGATCGCAGTCATTCTCCATGAAACAATGAAGGGGGCCGAAGCCCCCTTTTTTCGGTTCAGTGCTTGGTTCGTTTCTTCTGCCTGTAGACGTCGATGACGACGGCCGCGATGATGATGACGCCCTTGACGATTTCCTGGTAATAGGCATCGATCCTGAGGAAAGTGAAGCCTGACGTCATGACGCCGAGGATGATGGTGCCGATGACGGTGCCGGTGATGCGCCCGACGCCGCCGGTAAGCGAGGTGCCGCCGATGACGGTCGCGGCAATCGCGTCGAGTTCATACCCGACCCCCATGCTCGCTTGCGCGGTTTCAGCGCGCGCTGCCGTGACGATACCGGCAAGACCGGCAAGCAGTCCCGCGATCACATAGACCTTGACGAGGTGCGCCTCGATATTGATGCCAGATACGCGCGCAGCCTGCGGGTTCGCGCCGATGGCATAGGTGAACTTGCCATAGCGCGTGTAGCGCAGCGCAATATGAAAGATCAGCGCGACGACGAGGAAAACGACAACCGGCCACGCCTTGGTTCCAATGAAATGAAACTGCTCGGTAATGCCGGAAACCGGCTGTCCCTTCGTATACCACTTCGCCACACCTCTGGCCGAAACGAACATGCCGAGCGTCGCGATAAACGGCGGTATCTTCGTGTAGGCGATGAGCGCGCCGTTTATGAGACCGGCCGCCGCCCCGATCAGCAGGCCGATCATGATCGGCACGAGAGCCGGCAGGTCGGTCAGCGACGGGAAGACGGCTCGTCCCCAGGTAGAGGACTGGGCGAAGCTCGTTGCGATCATCGCTGTCATGCCGACGACCGAGCCCGACGAAAGATCGATGCCGCCGGTGATGATGACCTGGGTGACGCCGACGGCGATAATGCCGATGACGGAAACCTGCAGGATCATGATCGTCAGGCGCTGCGAGTTCAGAAGGAAGCTCTGGCCGATGAAGATCCAGCCAAGGATTTCGTAGATGAGCGCAATACCAACCAACACGAGGAAGATGCTGAGTTCCGGCGGCACACGCCGCCTTCTCGGCCGGGTTGCGAGCGGAGCCGTACCCTCTGCTGCCTTGGTAGTCATGTCAAACCTCCCTTTGGCGATCGCGGACAGCGCATCACTGCGCAGCCAGTTCCATCACCTTGATCTGCGTTGCTTCATCGCGATTGAGGAAACCGGTCACGCGTCCTTCATGCATGACCATGATGCGGTCACTCATGCCGAGCACTTCGGGCATCTCGGACGAGATCATGATGATCGCCACGCCGTTTCGCGCCATTTCGGTGACCAGCCGATGAATTTCCGCCTTGGCGCCGACATCGATGCCGCGTGTCGGCTCGTCGAGGATCAGGATCTTCGGATGGGTGAGCAACCAGCGCCCGATCAGCACTTTCTGTTGATTGCCGCCCGAAAGATTCTCGACCCGCTCGTAAAGACTGGGCGTTTTCACGCGTAGCCTTTTTGCCATGTCTTCGCACGTCGCCTCGATCGCACCCTGCTGCACGAAGCCGCCCTTGACATATCTGTCCTGCAGGACGGCAATCTGCATGTTCTCCAGAACATCGAGGATCAGCAGGCAACCGGTGTCTTTCCGATCCTCGGTCAGAAACGCCATCTGGTGACGGATGGCCTCGGTCGGCGAGGATATGGTCACCGGCTTGCCGAAGAGTTCAACCGAGCCGGAACTCGCCGGCGTTACTCCGAAAAGCGTTTCGGCGACGTTCGAGCGCCCGGAGCCGACAAGGCCGGCCACACCGAGAATCTCGCCGGCTCTCACTTCGAAGGAGACGTCGCGGAAGACCCTGTTGAGACAGAGATCTTTGACCGAGAGCACGACCTCGCCGATCGGTACCTCTTCCTTGGGGAACATCTGGGTGATCTCGCGCCCGACCATCATGCGGATGATGTCGTCGCGGGTGACCTCGGTCGAGGCATGCGTGCCGATATAGCGGCCGTCGCGGAAGACAGAGAATTCGTCGGCGATCTCGAAAAGCTCGTTCATCTTGTGGGTGATGTAGACGATGCCGATGCCTTGGGCCCTGAGATCGCGGATAATGCGGAAAAGATGCTCGACCTCGCGCTCCGTCAACGCCGAAGTCGGCTCGTCCATGATGAGGACGTCGGAATTGTAGGAAACCGCCTTGGCGATCTCGACCATCTGCCGGTTTGCGACCGAGAGATAGCGGACTTCGATATCAGGATCGATCGCGATATTGAGCCGGGCAAACAGCTCCTCGGTCATGCGATGCATCACGCCATGATCGACGAAACCGAAGCGGTTCTTGGGCTCGCGGCGAATCCAGATATTTTCCGCAACCGTCATGAACGGCATCAGGTTCAGTTCCTGATGGATCATGGCGATGCCGTTTTCCAGCGCATCGAGCGGAGATTTCAACCGGATTTCGACCCCTTTCAGGCGGATATCGCCTTTGTCGGGCGTGTAGATGCCGGCGAGGATCTTCATCAGCGTCGATTTGCCAGCGCCGTTTTCGCCCATCAGCGCATGCACGGAGGCGCGCTTCAGCCGGAACTGCACGTCGTCGAGCGCGACGACGCCCGGAAATTCCTTGCGAACACCCTCTGCGCTCAAGAGATATTCCGCATTCGGAACTGCGCCGCTCGCGCGCACGGCGGCCATGGTTGACGGGCTGACGGCCATATCATCTCCTCCGGATACGGACAGGCTGAAAGGATGCGGGCAGAGCCCGCATCCTGCTTGGCGTTTGCCTCAGTTCTTGGTGACGAAGTCCTTGACGTTGGCGGGCGTGACGAGCTGGAAGGGGATGTAGACCTTCTTGTCGGCCTTTTCGCCCTTGGCAATCTTGAGTGCCGTATCGAGCGCGCCCTTGCCCTGGCCGGCGGCATCCTGGAACACGGTAACGTCAAGGTCACCCGCCTGCATTGCAGCAAGCGCGTCCTGCGTGGCGTCAACGCCGCCGACGACGACCTTGCTCATATCCTTGCCGGCTGCCTTCAGCGCCTGGATGGCGCCGATCGCCATTTCGTCATTGTTGGAGATCACGGCGTCGAACTCTATGCCGCTGGAGAGCCAGTTGGTCATCAGGTCGGCGCCCTGGGTACGATCCCAGTTGGCCGTCTGCTCTTCCACGATCTCCAGTCCCTTGCATTCGTCCGTCTTGATGACGTCATGAACGTCCTGGGTCCGCATGCGCGCAGCCTGGTTGGAGAGTTCGCCCATGATGACGACGGCCTTGCCCTTGCCGCCGAGAATACGGCAGATTTCCTTGGTTTCCAGCGTGCCGGATTCCTGCTCGTTGGAAGCCACGAAAGCCTGCTTGTCCGGCAGCGTGTCGACGTTGACCGGCTGGCGGTTGACGTAAACCAGCGGAATGCCTGCATCGGCCGCAAGCTTCGACATCGCCGTCGTCGCATCGGTATCGACAGGGTTGACGATGATTGCATCGACCTTGGAGGCGATGAAATTCTGGATCTGGCTCTGCTGCTTGGAAACGTCGTTCTGCGCGTCTTCAACCTGCAGTGTGACCCCACTAAGCGTCTTTGCATAATCGGTCATGCCGTTGCGCAGAACGGTCAGGAAGTTATCGTCAAATTTGGCCATCGAAACGCCGACGGTTTCTGCGTGTGCGGCCGTCGACAGGACGAGCGCCATCGCAGTTCCCAGGATGAATTTTTTCATTGCATTTCCTCCACAAAGCGGTGCCCGGCTGCACCCTCCTCACGCCGGGGCCCCAGACATCCGTCTGCAGACCTCAATCCCACGCCGCCTCTCCCGTGGCGGCTCCGTCAAAACGGAACAAACAAACCGTAAAATTTATTTCGCGGAATATTCATTCCATTTTATCGAAACGGCGTCAAGCCTCTTTGCCGATTTCGGCCGTCGTTGCCGAATAGACGATGCCTGCTGCGGCGAATTGTGCGTGATCAGCCTGTTGCAATCCGCCCATGATGGGCAGAGAACCGTCACAGGCGCTTATTGCGAAAGCCGTAGAGATCCCCATCTAGTCGGAGCCCCGAACAGCCTGCGCACACCGGCTGTTTTTTAAAGATTTTGGAGACAGGACAATGTCCATTTCGATGTATCGCCTGACCGTGCCTATGTTCCAGCGCGGCATTGCCAGCCTGAAGACCTATCTCGACAAGGCGGAAGCCTATGCCGAGGAAAAGAAGATCGACCCGACCATCCTCGTAAACGCTCGCCTCGCCCCGGATATGCTGCCGCTTTCCGGCCAGTACCAGCGCGCCAGCGATAGCGCCAAGTTCGCGCTCGCCCGCCTGACGGCGACTGACGCGCCTAAATTCGAGGATAATGAGGCGACGATCGCCGACCTGCGCGAACGTATGGTCAAGACCGAGGATTACCTTGCGAGCTTCGCTGCCGAGGCTCTTGATGGTAGCGATGTGAGAGAGATCACCGTGCCGGGCCGCAATGGCTCCGTCGTTCCCGGCATCGAATATGTCGCCCTCTTCGCGCTGCCGAACTTCTATTTTCACGTGACGACGGCACATGCCATCCTGCGCAACCAGGGTGCGCCGGTCGGCAAGCGGGATTTCCTCGGAAACTTCTGATGTTTAATCAGGGCCGGTACATTACCGGCCCTTTTTCCGTCAGTTCGGTATAGGCAAGCGTCTGATCCAGATGCCGTGCTCTGAGCGACAGCAGCCGTTCGGCATAGTTGAGCCGCACCGAGGCATAGGCCGGATCATCGGCAAGATTGCGCAGCTCCATCGGATCGTTGACGAGATCGAAGAGCAGCGCCGGCAATGCGGTGAAATGCACGTATTTGAATTGCTCGTCGCGGATGATGGCAAGATTCAGCTCGTTCGACCGAAGGCCGAAATACCGCTCCGCCTCGCCATGAACGATATCCCGGAAATCGAATTCCCAGAAAGCCGCATCTCGCCAGCCCTGCGCGATGCCGCCATCGAGGAAAGGCGTAAGCGATCGCCCGTCGATGCCGTTGGTGGGCCTGATACCGAGCCGATCGCAGAGCGTAGGGAACACATCGGCAGCACTGGTGAAATTCTCGACGATACCGCCGGCGGAAGCCGCGCCAGGATCGCGGATGACGAGCGGAATATGATAGCTACCGTCGAAATAGCCGCCTTTGCCAAGGGTCCAGTGATCACCCGCCATCTCGGCATGATCGGACGTGAAGACGACGATCGTATTGTCCCATTCGCCGACGTCCTTCAGTGCTTGCCAGATACGCCCGAGCTGGTCGTCTACCTCGGCAATCATCCCGTAGTAGATCGACCTGATGGCGTCGAAGTCGGCAGCGCTCAAATCGCTGAGCGGCCCTTCCGCCCCACGGATGAAACTGCCCTTGTCGGCACGCGGCATGGCATAGGCGAGATAGGGATGGCCTTGCTGTTCCATTTCGCGGCCTATCGCACGTGCAAAGGCCGGGCCTCCGCCCGGCTTGAACATGCGGTTGAATGGCTCCGGCACGGAGAAGGGCGGATGCGGCCGCAGGAAGGAAATATGCGCGAACCACGGCGCATCCTGCTCACCCATCCAGCGGATGAGTTCCCCGGTCAGGAAAGCGGTCTGTGTCTCTTCGCGTGAATAGGCTGGCGCCGCATTCGAGATTTCCCCCGCTGCAGTGCCGACCGGAATATGGATATCACGGCTGACGGCATCAGCGCGGCCGCGCAAGCGTAGCCAGGAAAGCCATTGCCTCTCATGCTCGGGCAGGAGCTGGCGAACAGTGAAACCCGGCAGCACACCTTCATAGGTCGTCAGATGCGGATCATCGGCATCCATATCGCGCGGATCGGGCGCCGTGTCCGTGTAGCCGAACAGCGTCGGATCGTAACCCGCCCGTCTTGCCGCCAGCGCCAGATTGTCGAACCGCCGGTCGAGCGGCGAGCCGTTCCGGCAGACCCGGTGGTTCATCTGGTAGAGGCCGGTATAAAGTGTGGCGCGCGCCGGCGAACAGGGAGCAGCACCGGCATAATGGCGCCGGAAAAGCGTTCCCTCCTTCGCCAGGGCATCGACATTCGGCGTCCTGACGCAGGCGTGCCCTACAGCCGAGAGGCAATCGCCGCGCCATTGATCCGCAGTGATGACGAGAACGTTGGGCTTTCGCCGACGTTCAGTGGTGATTTGATCTCGCATGCCAGTTCCAGGCCGACTGAATGATCTGCGAGAGATCATACTGCGGCACCCAGCCCAGCACGTCCCGCGCCTTGTCGTTATTGGCGACCAGCGTGTGCGAATCGCCTTCGCGACGACCGATATACTCGACCGGGAAGGGCTTGTTGGAGACGTCCTCGATGGCGCCGAGCAATTCCTTCACAGTGGTACCGGTGCCCGTGCCGAGATTGAGCGCGACGGATTCGCCGCCATCCAGCAGATATTGGACGGCGCGCACATGCGCGTCGGCAAGATCGAGAACATGGATATAGTCGCGCACGCAGGTGCCGTCGCGCGTCTCGTAATCGCTGCCGAAAACCTTGAAGCCCTGGCGACGGCCCAGCGCCGCATCGATCGCCAGCGGGATCGCATGCGTTTCCGGCTGGTGCCATTCGCCGACCCGGCCTTCGAAATCGGCACCGGCAGCATTGAAGTAGCGCAGCACGACGGAGCGAAGGCTCTTGTACTGGTCGTAATCGGCAAGCGCTTGCTCGACGATATATTTGGTACGGCCATAGGGATTGATCGGCACCTGACGGTGCGTCTCATCGAGCGGCACGCTCTGCGGCAGACCATAGGTCGCGCAGGTGGAGGAGAAGACGAAAGCATTGATGCCGGCGGCCTGCGCTGCCGACAGCAGCGTCAGCGTGCCGATGACGTTGTTCTCATAGAAGGAGACCGGATCCTTGACCGATTCGCCGACTTCGATCAGCGCCGCGAAATGCAGGATCGCCGACGGCTTGTGCTTTGCCAGCACCTCATCGAGCCGGGCGCGATCGCGAATATCACCCTCTTCCGCCGGTCCCCATTTGACGAATTCGCGATGGCCGTTGGAAAAATTATCGAAGACGACGGGCTTGTAACCCTTGTTCGCCAGATCGAGACACGTATGCGAGCCAATATACCCAGCGCCGCCAACGACGAGTACCGTTTCACCTGCCATACATCTCACCTTTTGCAAGCCACAGATGCGCAGACCTTAGCCAAGTTACACGTCAGTAAAAAGTTATCTCGGTTACATATCTGCAAAAATAAGAAGATTAGAGACGGCTTGCATACGGAATACGCCTTTCGGCAGGGCGATTGACTTGCCGGCCACATAAAAAACCGGACACGTCTCGAGTGTGCCGGCAACGGCTTTCGCATCGGAGACATTCGTTATATCGCTAGCGACGTCGGCAATGAACGCGGCCGTCTCAGCCGTTTAGTTGTCGCAGAGATCAGGCGACATCTGGCCGACGAACCGTTGCGCTATAATGTTACCGTCGAAAGCCTGCTTATTCAGGCCTAGAGGAGGAAATATGAAAAAGGCGATCATCGTCTGGGGCGGCTGGCTGGGCCACGAGCCGGAGCCCTCCGCCAATATCGTTGGCGAATTGCTGCGCGAGGATGGCTTTGCAGTCGAAATCACCAATGATCTAGGCATATTCGGGTCGCCGCTCCTCGCCAGCGCCGATCTGCTGGTGCCGATCATTACCGGCGAGAAGCTGGAAAAGCCGCATGCGGATGCCCTGGTCGAAGCTGTTCGCGGTGGCCTCGGCCTCGGCGGCCATCACGGCTGCCTTGCCACCTCCTTCAAGGAAAGTGCCCCCTTCCGCTACGTCTCCGGCGTCACCTGGGTTGCCCATCCCGGCAATGTCATTGACTTCCGGGTTGCCGTAACGCGGCAGGACGATCCGTTAATGGAGGGCATTCCAGACTTCGACTACCGCTCGGAGCAGTATTATCTGCACTATGATCCCTCGGTCGAAATCCTCGCTACCACGACCTTCACCGGCCAGTACGATCCTGCCGCGCGCAATGTCGCGATGCCCGTCGTCTTCAAGCGACATTTCGGCGAGGGCCGCATCTTCTATTCCGCACTTGGCCATGTCGCCGCTGAATTCAGCCACCCCTACATGCCCCTCATTCTCCGGCGCGGTCTCAGTTGGGCCGCTCGCCAGTAATCGGGGCAGGATCGGAAGGAGCTGCGATGCTCGGTTGGGGGCTTCGATGAACATACAGAACCGAGGACCGTTCAGGCCATGATTGCGAACAAGCCCGCCTGACAATGAAAAAGCCGCCGACGCGACGGCCAGCAGGCTTTAGCATTCAGTATATAAAAGCGCCTCTGCGACGCCGGCCTCAGCCGAGCCTAGCGGCCAGCCGCCTTGCGCCGGCTGCTCTCACTATCCTGCGCCTCAGCCTCGTCATAAGCGCGCATCAGGCGCCCGGCTGCCTTCAGCTTTTCGATGAGATCGCTCCCATCGGCAGAGGCCTTGGTGGCTTCAAGCTGTTCGAATTCTCTGTGCGCCTGCGCCCAGTGGCTTTCGCCCCGACCATGCGGCCGGCCTTCCTCTTCCCAGATGGCATATGCCCGCTGGCTGACCCAATCATCCCGATTACGACTCATTGCAAAAACCCCAGCCAATAAATACGCACACGCAATACCAATGAGAATAAAAGTGCCAGCCTGGACTTTAGGAGTCGTTACTGCGGGATGTAATTTTGCAGGATAAATTGCTTAGAAAAGAGTAGTTTTTCGTTGGCTATAGTTAAAAGGGCGGAAACGTTCGTCCGCCCTGATATGTTCAAACAGCGATAGACTCTTCAACCGCTTCCTCGGCTTCACCGGTACCTCGTCCCATGAAGGTGAAAATGACGATTGCCGTCAGAATGGTAATGCCGGTTAGAAACCACAGAAGCAGGCCGAAGGCACTATTATAGGCACGGATGAGTTCCAGTTCTCCCATGCCGGAAAGGGCCTGACCCGCACCGTTGAGATCCCCCGTCACCAGTCGCTGTGCCGCCACTGTCGCTTCATGGCTTGTTCCAAGATAGGACTGCGTCAGTGCGGAGAGGACCGCACTCACGATAGCGAGCGCCACCCCTTCGCCGGCAACGCGGGTCGTACTGAAGATCCCGGTTGCCATGCCGGCACGCTCCTTCGGCACGACACTGACGGCAAGTCCGTCCATGAGACCCCAGGGCAGGCTGATGCCGATACCGATCGTCAGCAGCGGTGCGATAAGCGCCACATGGTCCGAACCGACGGGAATGTGCGCGAGCCAGAAGAGACCGGCAGCCGAAATGACGAGACCGACGCTGCAGATCGTTGCTGCCGGCAACCACCGGGTCAGCAGCCCGGCCGCGATCGGCAGGATGAGAAGCGGACCGGAAAGCGCGATCATCATCTGTCCGGCGGCGACCGCACTCAAACGCTCGACACCGACGAAGCGCACCGGCAGCAGGATCAGCAGGACGACGAAAGCATAAGCGGGAGCCGCCGCCAGAAGCTGCACACCGACAAAGCGAGGGTAGCGGAAAAGCGTCAGATCAAGCATCGGCCGCTTTACGAGATGCTCGATGAAGCAGAAGAGGGCCATCAGCAGCGCCGAGCCAAGAATGAGCCCAAGCGTGAGAGCATCGCCCCAGCCGCTTTCCGGCACCCGCAGCACGCCATAAGTAAAGAGCGATAGGGCGAGCGTGAAGCTGATAGCGCCCGGCCAATCGAGCCCCCTTGCCTCGGGGTCGCGGGTTTCCGTCAGGAATACCGCCCCGAAAACGAAAGCGATGATAGCGAAGCCAACCACGAGTGCGAAAATCGCTCGCCACCCGAAGGCCTCGATCATCATGCCCGACGCCATCGGTCCGAACGCCAGGCCAATACCGAAACTTGCACCGACGAGACTGAAGGCGCGCATGCGTTCCTTTCCGTCAAACTCCTGTGCCAGCGATGCCATTCCGCCGGAAAAGGCCGCGGCCGAGCCGAAACCCTGAAGCGCGCGAAGGCTGTCGAACCAGATAATGTCAGGCGAAAAAGCAAGCCCGCCGGCAAACAGGATGAAGGCGGCAAGGCCACACAGGAAGATGCGTTTGCGGCCATAGCTGTCTGCCAGCGCGCCGGCCGCCATCAATGTGCTGCCGAATGTCAGCATGAAGGCATTGGTGACCCAATTATGGGCAATAGGGCTGCCGCCAAGTTCGGCACTGATCGCCGGCAGGGCCACCGCGGGACCAGTGAATGTGAGCGGCATAGCCGCGGCCGCAGAGCAGACGGCGATCAAGACGAAGATTTTCTCCGCGATACTTGTAGGTTTGGACTTGTGGGGAACGGTCATCTGATATCCGCTGGTTCGAGGGTGGGACGCGCTTGGGAGGGGCGCGGGGCGCTGAAACGCCTGGACTTCGATTGCGGAAAGCAGCATAAATTGAGGATAATTCTTCGATAACCTATGGTTTGTTCCGCGTATAAAGGAAGAAACCGCTCGAATGGACCTGCATATGGACCAACCGCTGGGTGGCCTCACGGCATTTGTCAGAACGGCGGATCTCGGAAGTTTCGTCGCCGCCGGGCGTGCTCTCGGCCTTTCCGCCTCCGCTGTCGGCAAGGCTGTGACCGCGCTTGAACAACAGCTCGGCGTCCGCCTGTTCCAGCGCTCGACACGAAGCTTGCGGCTGACGGGAGAAGGCCGCCTGTTCCACGAGCGTTGCCGGCGTATCCTTGATGACCTGGAAGACGCCCAGGCCTCTCTGGCACAGGCAGTCGCGACCCCTCGGGGACGGTTGCGCGTCAGCGTGCCGCTGGTCAGCTACCATCTGATCCTGCCGATCCTGCCGGAATTCGTGAACCTCTACCCGGAGGTCGAACTGGATCTCGACTTCAACGACCGGATTGTCGACTTGATCGAAGAAGGCGTCGATGTTGCAATCCGCAGCGGGACATTGCCCGATTCAAGACTGATGTCGCGTGCGCTGCGCCCGTTTCAACTCTTGCTATGCGCCGCGCCTGCCTATCTGGAAAAACACGGAACACCCGATTGCCCTCGTGATCTCGAAGGCCATCTGAGCGTCCGGTTCCGATTTCCCAATTCCGGAAAGCTGCAGCCCTGGCCGCTCAGCCTCACAGCGGACCATCCGGAAATCAGAACCCGTACCGTTCTGACCTGCAACAACATGGAGGCGCTACGCGGCGCTACCGTCAGCGGCATGGGTATCGGCTGCATGCCGGATTTCCTCGCGCGCGACCCGCTAGCCAACGGCAGGCTGCGCACCGTGCTGGACGCCCATATAGACGCCCCTGCCCAGTTCCATCTCCTCTGGCCATCCAACCGGCACCTCTCGCCCAAGGTCCGCGTCCTCGTCGATTTCCTCAGCGAAAAACTATTCTCAGACCGCTGTGAGATTCACATGGAAGAAGAGCGACGATCACAGCCCTTGAAGCCCTGAAAACTTGCACCACTGCAGATGATTGCATCGGAGAAAGCTGCAGGCCGGCATTGATTCCGATCGAGGCGAAAAACGCCATCGTCAACGAGACCTTTGGGGAATGCGCAGACGACGTCATCGAAACAATGAAGCCACAGTTCCGAAACGCAAAGCATGTCACGCACCCACGAACGCAAAATCGATACCCGGAGCCTATTATAGTGTGATTCAGATCAACGACGCAGAAATACATCCCTTAGTAGCAAATCCAAAACTTTGAGGAACAAAGGTTGACGCGATAACCCGTAATGGATATAGAGCGCTATCGATACTTTGTTTGCCGTTATTTGTTTTTGCTGCGCTTCGCGCTTCTTGATCAACTTTCCCTCTCAAAAGTCGAAACAACCGCCGTGCGTCGCCCGGCGGCAGATTAATCGTTGCTATGAAAGGGTTTGTTATGACCACCGGCACAGTTAAATGGTTCAACGCCACCAAGGGCTTCGGCTTCATTCAGCCTGACGACGGCAGTGCGGACGTCTTCGTTCACATCTCCGCAGTCGAGCGCGCCGGCATGGGCTCGATCGTTGAAGGTCAGAAGCTTGGCTATCAACTTGAGCAGGACCAAAGGTCCGGCAAAATGTCCGCAGGCCAGCTTCAGGCCGCTTAAGGCTTAACTCCCCATGACCACGGATGTACTGGCATGGTGATGAAGGCATAGAAGGCCAGGCGGATGTCTGGCCTTTTTCGTTGGTATTGAACTGCCACCGATCCGCAATCTGCCCATGCCGAAGAGCTGCTACCGCCGGCTTTCAACCGTATCGGGTCGAAATCGCAGATGCCGGTCGCAAACCCGCTGCCAGGCCTGCCATGTCCGTGCTGCGCGCGGCGATAAAAGGCGACTGCAGAGAATGTCACAGACCCGCATTTCAAAACGATTACACCATTCAAGGACCGAACTTTGACTACAACCGAAAAAAGCACCAAAGACACCGCGCCGGCGCCACTGGTCTCGCTGACGCCGACCCAGATCAGGGGTTTAAAGCTCGCGAAGGACGGTGACCTGTTTGCCCAGGACGGCAATAAATGGACCCATCTGAACGCCACCGTCACCTATGCCAGGACCGACCGTTTCAAGGAGCGGCCGATCAAGGTGAAATTCCTGACAACGACCACGTTGAACGAATTGCGAGACTACGGCTTTCTGCAGAGCCTGGACGCAGATGCGACCCCGGAAACCTCCGCGCAGGGCATTACCATGGCAGGCAAAATGTGGCTCCTGAAGAATAAATGATCGCTGGGCAGAACGGATATTGTGAGCGCTGGAGGTTTGATCTGTGACATCGGCAGGTTTCGCATGCTGTTTCGACGTGGCCGACCTCAGGCTGAAATAAGCATTGTGAAAAGCCTTTAGTTATCAGCGACATAGTGGCGCCACATTACCGCCCGTTAAAGCACTGACTCGTAAGCATATCCCACTAGCCGATCACGTTCTGCGAACTGAAATCGACCTTATTGGCAGAATTGAGATCAGGGTAAGCAACAGGTATCACGCCGTCCGCGCTGAAAAAGCACTTTTCATAAGGGTTATGAAAAGGACGTGGCGGAGAGGGTGGGATTTGAACCCACGATACCCTTGCAGGTATGCCGCATTTCGAGTGCGGTGCATTCGACCACTCTGCCACCTCTCCGCGGTCTGGTCGGCGCTTGTTCGGCGCGGGCGTTCTCATAACGAGCAAATGACAGGCTGGCAATTTGCGTTTTCGGCACCGGCAGTGTGGCCGCAGCGCGCCGCTAAAAGTCTGAGTTGCAGTAGTTTGCAAGGCTACCTTTTTGAATAACCGGACAGTATGGTGACGGTTCGTCTTAATCAGTCAATTTATAGCCGCGCAACAATGAGCATTTTTGAAAACATTAAACCTGGTTCACGACTTCGCGGGCTAGATGCTGGTGGTATAGCCGAGATCGTCTCAGTCTCGCGCTTCGGCTCTGATGCCATGAACCTCGTTTTCCGGGTCGATGGTAAAGTTGCAGAGAGACTCGTCTACCGCGGCGAGGAAGCGAACTTCGAAATCGTCAGTGGCGGCCGCGCTTACGCATTTGATGCAGATGGCGCACTCCTCCGGCTCGCGTCTGAGGCTTACCGGATCCGCCTTGCACACCTATTTGATCCCTACCTCGCAGTAAGTGCTTCCCAGATTGAGGCGCTGCCGCATCAGATCACTGCGGTCTACGGTGAGATGCTTCCGCGACAGCCGCTTCGGTTCTTGCTCGCGGACGATCCCGGTGCCGGCAAGACGGTCATGGCTGGATTGTTGATCAAGGAACTTCTTATTCGCGGCGATCTTGAGCGCTGCTTGATCGTCGCGCCGGGCAGCCTGGTTGAGCAGTGGCAGGAGGAGATGGCAGAGAAGTTCGGCCTTCACTTCGACCTGTTGACGCGTGACCAGATCGAGGCTTCCGTGACTGGCAACCCTTTCCTCGACAAGAACCGGCTGATCCTCCGACTCGACATGGCCGCGCGGTCAGACGAGCTCAAGGCCAAGCTCGAGGCAGCGCCTGACTGGGATCTAGTCATCTGCGATGAAGCTCATCGCATGGCCGCGTCCTACTTTGGTGGCGAGATCAAGGAGACTCAGCGTCACAAGCTCGGCAAGCTCCTGGGCACGCGCACGCGGAATTTCCTACTGATGTCAGCGACACCGCACAATGGCAAGGAGGCGGACTTCCAGCTCTTCATGGGTCTGCTGGATGCCGACCGCTTCGAAGGCAGATTCCGTGAAGGAGTCCACAAGGCTGACGTCTCGGACATGATGCGCCGCCTGACCAAGGAGGAGCTCTACCGCTTCGACGGAACCCCGCTCTTTCCGGAGCGTCGTGCCTATACTGCGAGTTACGCGCTGTCGCCCGTCGAGGCCGACCTCTACCAGGCTGTCACCACGTATGTGCGCGAGGAGATGAATCGAGCTGATCGGACGGGCGACGACAAGCGCCGGTCGAGCGTCGGCTTCGCGCTCCAGATCCTACAGCGGCGGCTCGCCTCCTCACCGGCCGCGATACATCGCTCGCTCGAGAGGCGTCGCAAGCGGCTCGAGGAGCGTCTGCGCGAGGAGAAGCTGATGCGCCAAGGAGGCGCGTCACGGTTGACGGGCGTTCCCGATCTGCCGCGCTACGACCCAGATGAATTCGACGAAGTGCCCGGCACCGAAGCGGAAGCTACAGAGGAGCAGATCGTTGACCAGGCGACGGCTGCCTCGACGCTTGCGGAGCTAGAGGCCGAGATCTTTATACTCCGGGACCTCGAGGAATGCGCGCTCAGGCTCAAACTGTCCGGCCAGGACGCCAAGTGGCGTGAGCTCCAGTCCATTCTCGATGAGCCCCTTATGCTCGACAAGGCGACCGGGCTGCGGCGCAAAGTGCTTATTTTCACCGAGCCAAAGGATACGCTCGAATACTTGCAGCAGAAGATCGGTGCGTTAGTGGGCGATCCGTCTGCAGTCGTCGTTATTCACGGTGGGATCGCTCGTGAAGCCCGGCGTGCGGCGATTGCCGCGTTCAACTCCGATCCGCAAGTCAGGGTCATGATCGCCAACGACGCCGCCGGCGAAGGTGTGAACCTGCAGCGCGGGGCTCATCTGATGGTCAACTACGACCTGCCGTGGAATCCCAACCGTCTCGAACAGCGCTTCGGCCGCATCCACCGCATTGGCCAGACTGAGGTCTGCCATCTCTGGAACCTTTGCGCGGCCAATACGCGTGAGGGCGAGGTCTATCGCCGGCTGCTCGAGAAGCTTGAGGAGGCGCGAACAGCACTCGGCGGCAAGGTTTATGACGTGCTCGGTGAGCTGTTCGAGGGCCAGGCGCTGCGCGACCTACTTGTCGAGGCCATCCGCTATGGCGACCGTCCGGAAAAGAAGGCCGAGCTCTTCCAGAAGGTTGACGGCGCCGTCGACGTTGACGCGATCGAGACGCTGGTCGCCGAGCGCAAGCTCACGTCCGAAGGCATGAACCCCAACTCCGTCGCCGAGATACGCGAGCAAATGGAGCGCGCCGCCGCCCGCCGTCTTCAGCCGCATTTCATTGGTGCCTTCTTCCGCGAGGCCTTCGACATGCTCGGCGGAAGGATTGCCGAGCGCGAGAAAGGTCGCTTCGAAATCCTGCGCGTGCCCTCGATCCTCAAGGAGCGAGACAGGTTGATCGGCCGATCTGACCCGGTTCTTGATCGCTACGCGCGAATCTCCTTTGAGAAGGCGCTGATTGTCGGTCAGCCGCAGGCCGAACTCGTCGCGCCGGGCCACCCGTTGCTTGAGGCTCTTGTCGACTTGGTGCTCGAACGGTTTCAGCCGCTGCTCGGCCAGGGGGCTATCCTGGTCGACGATGCCGACGACAGCCAGGACCCTCGTCTGTTGGTCTACCTCGAGCACGCCGTCCGCGATGCGCGCGCCAGCCGCTCCGGCGAGCCGCGCGTTATTTCCCAGCGTCTCCAGTTCCTGTTCCTCAAGGAAGACGGTTCCGCGATCGATGGCGGGCCGGCGCCCTATCTCGACTACCGCCCGATCACCGAGGAAGAGCGTTCAAGAATAGCCGGCGCGAGGGACGCGGCCTGGTTGGCAGGCAATGTCGAGAAGCAGGCGTTGGGCTATGCGATTGCCTCGCTTGTGCCGCAGCACCTTGAGGAAGTCCGGAAACGCAGAATCGCCGAAATAGACAAGGTCGAGCGCGAGGTGCGCGCGCGCCTCACCCGTGAAATTAACTACTGGGATGCGCGTGCCGCCCGGCTCCGCGAGGAGGAGCGTGCTGGCAAGGAGCAGCGCATCAATGCCCACAACGCCGAGGCGACGGCCGCACGCCTGGTCGAACGATTGCACAAGCGCCAGACCGAGCTCGATCACGAGCGGCAGATCTCGGCACTGCCGCCGGTGTTGAAGGGTGCCGCGCTTGTGATTCCGCGCGGCCTGCTGGCTGCCAGGCTGCCGGCGACCGCTGCGCCGACGGTGGGCGGTTTTGCCGAGGACCCCGTCCTACGGGCACTATCAGAGAAGACGGCCATGGACGCGGTGATGGCGGCGGAAGTTGCCCTCGGCCACGTCCCGCGTGATGTCGCTGCCGAGAAAAAGGGCTGGGACATCGAGAGCCGCGACGGCAAGACGGGCCACCTGCGCTTTATCGAGGTCAAGGGCCGGCACGCCGAGGGTCGCGACATCATCCTCACCAAGAACGAGCTCTTGTCGTCCTTGAATACGGCCGAAGCCTTCATCCTGGCGATCGTGAAGATCGAGGAGGGCTTTGCGCGCGAACCTGTCTATGTCCGCCGCTTCTTCCACAGGGAACTGGGTTTCGGCGAGACGGCAGTGGTGTTCAACGTCGCTGATCTGCTATCGATGGGAACGACACCGTCTTGACGAGACGATTCCCTGATAAGCGGCAAAAAAAACATTGGATTGGGCGGCGCTCGCGACGTGCCCTAATTGTAGGTAGAATATGACGGCTTCGGCTCCACGTAAAAAACTCATCGAGGTCTCGATCCCGCTCGAAGCAATCAATGCGGCTTCTACCCGAGAGAAGTCGATCCGACATGGCCATCCCTCGACGCTCCATCTGTGGTGGGCGCGTCGACCATTGGCAGCCTGCCGCGCTGTGCTGTTCTCGCAGCTGGTCGATGATCCGTCATCCTGGCCGGACCGTTTTCCGACAGAAGAGGCGCAGGACATTGAGCGGCGACGCCTTCATCGCGTGATCGAGCGCATGGTGCCCTGGGAGGCCTCGAACAACGAGGACATCCTCAATGACGCGCGATGGGAAATCGCGCGGTCGGTGGCGTGGGGGCTCGGCGAGGAGCCGCCAGCCAAGGGCGATGGCAAGGCGATCCTCGCCTATCTGCAGGAGAAGGCGCCGCCGGTCTACGATCCCTTCTCTGGCGGTGGCTCGATCCCTCTCGAGGCGCAGCGGCTCGGCCTGCGTGCCTACGGCTCTGACCTCAACCCGGTGGCGGTGCTGATCGGCAAGGCGCTGGTAGAGATCCCCCCGAAATTCGCCGGCCATCCGCCCGTAAACCCGACGGCCCGCAAGGAACTTGAGCGCGGCCGCTGGAACGGCAAGGGCGCGCAGGGTCTTGCAGACGACGTTCGCTACTATGGGCAATGGCTTCGCGATGAAGCCGAGAAGCGGATCGGCCATCTATATCCCAAGATTAGTTTGCCCGGGAACTCTCAGGCGACAGTGGTCGCATGGCTCTGGGCCAGAACAGTTCGCTCGCCTGATCCATCGGCAAAAGGAGCACTGGTGCCCCTCATCCCCTCGTTTATGCTATCCACGAAAGAGGGAAAAAAAGCTTGGGTGGAACCGGTTATCGACCCCAACGCGCCGGATGGATGGAGCGTGAAAGTTAAGACCGGAAATCTGAGCAAGTCGGACGAAGAGGTATTGAAAAGAGGCACGAAGGCGGCCCGCGCTACGTTTTCATGCATTCTCACCGGTGCAAACATATCCGGAGACTACGTAGACAGCGAAGCCAGGTTGGGTCGTTTGTCTGAGCGCTTGATAGCAATAGTCGCGGAAGGCGACCGTGGACGCGTCTATCTTAGCCCTACCCCGGAGCATGAACGCTTCAATAACGTCTGTAAGACCTATATAGACGAGAATGGCGAACAGATGAGGGCGCCATCACAGACTTGTCGTGGCACGTTCGGCAGCAACGCACAGGGCAGAAGATACTGTTTTAATACTTTTTCGGATTACTTCACTGCTCGGCAACTCATAGCCATGACTACGTTTTCCGACCTCGTCTCCGAGGCGCGGGAAAGAGCGCTCGTAGACGCTGGCAGCTCACGACTCCCAGCCTCGTTTGCGAGGCTATCAAATGGTGGAATTGGCCCTGAGGCTTATGCCGATGCAATCGCCACGTATCTTGCCTTCGCGGTGAGTAAGTCCTCGACCCGATCATGTGCACTCGCAATATGGGAAACTGGAATGGGTCGACTTGCTGGAGCTATGGGCCGGCAGGGCATTCCTATGCAATGGTCCTTCGCGGAAACAAATCCGCTTGCTGGCGCAGGCGGAGATATCGCTGGCACTGCGATTTCAGTTGCTGAAAATCTGCAGAACTTAGGTGTCGGCGGAGTAGGGAATGTTCGCCACCTTGCTGCCCAGAGAAACACATTCTCTGATATCCCTGTGGTAATTTCGAGTGACCCTCCATACTACGACAACGTGGGCTACGCAGATTTATCAGACTTCTTTTATGTGTGGCTGAAACGATCGATACCGGACGTCTGGCCAGAGCTATTCCGCCGACTGCTGACACCCAAAGACGATGAACTGATTGCTGAAAGCTATCGACACGGTGGAAATTCCAACGCGGAAGCCTTCTTCTTGGATGGCATGTCACAAGCGTTGACCGCGATCCGCAAAGCTTCTACCAACGCTGAACCGGTTGCAATTTACTACGCATTCAAACAATCAGAGGTCGCCGCAGATGGCATAACTTCAGCTGGATGGGCAACTTTTCTCCAGGCGACAATTGACGCCGGACTGGTTGTCGACGGCACCTGGCCTGTGCGAACTGAAGCGACGAACGCACTCAAGGCAAACATCAACGCTCTGGCATCGTCGATTGTTCTGGTGTGCAGGAAACGCTCGGCTGACGCCCTGACGATCACTCGTGCCGATTTCGTGCGAATCTTACGCAAAGAACTTCCAGGAGCGATAGACGACATACGCAAGGCTGGTGTCGGCCCAGTCGACATGCAGCAATCGGTGATCGGTCCTGGCATGGGTGTGTTCTCCCGCCATGCCAAGGTGCTGGAGGATGATGATAATGCCATGACGGTGAAGACAGCACTCGCCATCATCAACCGTGTATGGGAAGAGATCGACCAGGAACTCGACGCCGCCTTCGACTCTGAAACGCAAGTGGCGCTCGCCTGGTTTGCGACCTATGGCTTCGACTCCCGCTCGTCTGGTGAATTGATCACTCTGGCCAATGCCAAAAATATTGCGAGCAATGCGCTGTTCGACTCTGGAGTATTCGAGGATCTGAGGGGCAGGACAGCGCTCACTGCGCGCGAAAAACTACCAACGGATTGGTCGCCCGTGAAGGACAGGACGCTGACCATCTGGGAGTGTGTGCAGCACACTGCTCGTGTGCTTAACGCCGAGGACGGCGGTGCGGAGGCGGCCGCGCGGCTGGTGGCGCAGATGGGGCCGACAAGCGACCAGGCGCGCAAGCTGGCCTATCGCCTCTTCGAGATCGCCACGCAGAAGGGCTGGTCACAGGAGGCGCTGGTTTACAACGAGCTCGCGCAGGAATGGCCGCATCTCGAGGACGCCGGCACGCAGGTCGCGCCGTCCACCACAAAGCCGGCGCAGGCCGCGTTCGATCTCTGAGGAACTGACCATGGCGGGAGAAGACATCGAAGGCACGAAGCGGGTTCGCGACACATTGGATTTCGTCCTGAAACCGGTGCTCGAGAGCTTCGTCGAAGCAAAC
Organism: Rhizobium sp. 01T444; assembly: GCF_056398305.1. NCBI lineage: Bacteria > Pseudomonadati > Pseudomonadota > Alphaproteobacteria > Hyphomicrobiales > Rhizobiaceae > Rhizobium > Rhizobium sp. 01T444. The sequence goes on along the minus strand of NZ_JBFTPD010000003.1, from coordinate 463,718 downwards.
ATGAAGAAGAAGCACGGGCCGCGCTGGCTTCACTATGCCAGCCGGGCCTCTGGTTCCGGTCCGAACGATCCGCTCGACGCCTATGGCCTGCTCAAGACCGTCATCGACAATTGGAACGACGTCTTCTACGCCTGCTTCGACCGCAAGATCATGCACAAGGCGCGCAACCATGTTTCCGTCGCCTTTGACGCACGCAATGCAACCTCCCACCTCAACTTGCCGCTCAGCGACGCCGAGGCGCTGAACTACCTGTTTGCGATGCTGCAACTCGCCGAGATCCTCAAGGCGCCCACTGCGACACTGGAAAAAGTGAAGTCCGCCTATGCGGCGCAACGCACCACCGGCATCGAGTCAGGCCAGGTCGATCCGGCAACCCCGGCCGTCCACAAGGTGGTGGAGGCAGCCGTTCAGCCGCAGCTCGGCCTGACGGCTCCAGAGCCTTCCACTGGCGCGCTGAAGCCCTGGATCGAGGTGGCTCTGCCGCACCCCGACGTCATCGCCAACCGCTTCAAGGAAGCCGAGTTCGCCGCCGACCTTTTTGCCGTCGACGCTGGCCTTGCCGGCGAGGGCTATGCAACGCCTTCCGCCTTCTACGGTATCACCTTCCTTACCGAGGGTTTGAAGCGCGTCCTTACAACCGCGGTGCAGCGCCTGGGTGGCTCGGGCGGTGACCCGGTGATCGGCCTGCAGACCGCGTTTGGCGGCGGCAAGACGCACACCATGCTCGCGCTCTTCCATCTCGTGAAGCACCTCCAGGACGGCGGCGATCCTCGCGCACTCCCGGGCCTTGCCGAGATCCTTGATCGCGCCGGTGTCACATCCCTGCAGAAGCCGAAGATCTCGGTGTTTGTCGGCTCCTCGAAGGGCGTCGATGTCTCGCTAAACATCAAGGACGGCCCACGCCTGCACACGCTCTGGGGCTATATCGCCTGGCGCATCGCCGGCGAGGAGGGGCTGAAGCTGGTCGCCGAGGCCGAGGCTGCCCGAACCAGTCCAGGCTCCGGCTTGATGGTCGAGTTGTTCAGGCTCGCTGGGCCGAGCGTGATCCTGCTCGACGAGCTGACCATGTTCGCCCGGCAACTCGATGAGGATCGCTTCGAGGCGCTGCTGTCCTTCATTCAGTCGCTGACTGAGGCCGCCAAAATGGTGCCAGGCATATTGATCGTCGGCTCGCTGCCCGAGAGCAATGCCGAGGCGGGTGGCGAGCGCGGCGTGAGGGCGTTGTTGCGGCTCGAGAAGATTTTCGGACGCGTGCAGTCTGCCTGGCTCCCGGCCTCCGGCGACGAGACCTACGAGATTATCCGGCGCCGCCTGTTCCAGCCGCTGGACGTCGAGGGAGAGAAGGCGCGCGACGAGACTACCAAGGCATTCCACAATCTCTATAGGTCCAACGCCGCAGAGTTTCCGCCGGCAGCCAAGGAGGCCCGCTATCTCGAGCTCCTGCGGCTCTCCTATCCGATTCACCCCGAGCTTTTCGATCGCCTCTCGAAGGATTGGGCGAGCCTCGAGAAATTCCAGCGGACGCGCGGCGTGCTGCGTTTCATGGCGAACGTCGTCGGCGTGCTCTGGCATGGGCAGTCGCGCGATCCGATGATCCTGCCGGCCCGGATCCCGGTCAGCAACGAACGCGTGCGTGCAAGTGTGCTCTATCCGCTTGATCCCGCGTTTGGCGCCGTCGTCGACAGAGAGGTCGACGGTGACGGTTCGCTGCCTAACCTGATGGAGGCCAACCCGTCCCGCCGAATCTCGCAGGCGCGCGCAGCCTCGCGTGCCGCACGCGCCGTGTTCGTCTGCTCGGCGCCTTTGGTCGGTCAACCCAACGCCGGAGTAACGGGCCAAGGTCTACGGCTCGCCTGCGCAGAGCCAGGCGACCAGCTTGCGATCTTCGGCGAGGCGCTACGCGAACTTACGGAGCGCGCCACCTACCTATACGAAGAGGCCGGTCGATATTGGTTCTCGACGCAGCCGACACTCAACCGGCTTGCGGACGATCGGGCCAGGGCACTTCCCGACCACGAAGTCGATGCCGCGATCGCGGATGTGCTGCGCGACGACGCCAGGGCCGCGAGTGGCTTCCATCGTGTCTTCGCCGCGCCTGATGATCCAGTCACGATCGACGAAGCTCAGGCGCTATCCCTCGTCATTCTCGGCCCGGCCCATCCGCATGCTGGTCGCGGCGCGGAGAAGTCTGCTGCGACCGAGACAGTCGATGACGCCCTCACGCGTTGCCGCTCGTCACAGAGGCGCTTCAGGAACACGCTGGTCTTCGTCGCACCCGATGTGGCGCAGCTCGACACGGCGCGCGAAGTGATGCGCAAGTCTATCGCCTGGGCGTCTATCGCTGCGGACGACCGGCTGCAACAACAGATGACGCAAGCGCAGTCAGCGGATGCGAAGGACAAGGCCAAGACGAGCCGGGAGTCCGCTCAGAAGGCCATAAGAGCCGCCTGGAGCCACATTCTTCACCCAGTCAAGAGTGACACGCCTGGCAAACCCTTCGAACTCGAGCACAACCAGGTCTCTTCACGCGATCGACCTGCAATTCCGGCTATGCTCTACGATAAAGCGAAGGCCGATGGAGTAGCACTGGAGAAACTCGGCACCGAGCGTCTCTGGCTCGCGCTGAAGCCGATTTGGCCCGAGGACAGACCGCATCTGCCGGTAGCGGAGATCGCCAACTGGTTCGCGTCTTATGTCTACCTACCGAAGCTGCGCGACCGGGTCGTGCTCGAGGCCGCAATTCGCGATTCGCTGGCGAAGCTCGATCCCCAGTTCGGATATGCTGAGAGCTTCGACGAAGCGACTGGCAAATATCACAAGCTTATTTGGGCCAGGGAGCCGGCGAGCCTTGATCTCTCGACGGGTGTCATCGTGCGGGAGACTGAAGCCCGGCGGCAGATTGACGAGGAAGCAGTCGCCAGATCGGTATCAACCCCAGGAGAACCAACTGGAACGGCACCAGGCAAGCCGGCAGCACCAGTTCGCGGCACGGATCCCGTCGTCTCGGAACCTATCGGGCCGAGTAGGCCAACACGCTTCTATGGCTCGGTCGAGATCGACATGATTCGCCCGGTAAAATCGTTCGACGCCATACTCAACGCTGTCGTGATGGAGCTGCAGCGCACGCAGGGAGCCAAGGTGACATTAACACTTGAGATCGAGGCAACGGTAACTGATGGCTTTGATAGTGGCGAGGTCAGTATTATTCGAGATAACGCGAGACAGCTGAAATTTAAACCGGAATCGACTGGCTTTGATGATTGATGTTGCGGCCGACATACCGGAGCTCACTCGCTGGCTTGGTGGTCGCAAATGTTGCTTTGCAGCTCTCGACGTGCCAAACGTGCCAGTGACTCTCTCTGTAGACTTCGACACGCTATTCGATCCGGGTGCCCCGTAGAACACGAGCCAGCGTTTTCGGATGGACCTGATACCTCGCAGCCACCTCGGAGATCGGCTCTAGGTCGATCTCGACAGCTTGCTTTGCAGCGTCAGTCTGCACTTCGGTCATCGACGGGCGACGTCCGATGCGAGATCCTCGCGCTCTGGCAGCTTCCATCCCCGCTTTGGTGCGCTCGCTGATGATGGCTCTTTCGAATTCTGCCATCGCCGCCATCATGTGAAAAACCAGCCTTCCGCCCGATGATGACGTATCAATGCTCTCGGTCAGCGATCGGAAGTCACAACCTCGCTTCGACAGCCCGTTCACAGTTTGTATCAGATCGACAAGGGAGCGCCCAAGTCGGTCGAGCCGCCAAACGACAAGCATGTCACCTCTCTTAATTTGTCTGAGAGCTTTGAGCAGACCAGGACGCTGGAAGTCGGCACCGGATAGTCCCAGATCAGTGAAGATCTCCGCGCAACCTGCGGCCTTCAATGCGGCAACCTGCATATCGAGGTTCTGCTCGACCGTTGACACACGGGCGTAACCAACCAGCTTCATCTCCAATACCCTCATGCTCTCGATTGCTGCTAAGCGATTGACATAAAGGAACCATTTAGCTCTGTCGGTCATTAAATGGAGCTGCGCCGGAAGCCCTTGAAACCACAGGATGCGACCGAGTCAGCAGTTACAGCTGACCTCTATCGGACAAAGGTTCCCTTTCGCTCTCGCGGGTCACGTCTAGACTCGATCAGCGAGGATGCATGGACATTTCATTGATCATTTTTGCATCTGGCGTCGTGTTCGGTGGCGGATGCGCGATTATCGCGGCGAACAAGAACCGTGATCCGTTTGGATGGTTTGCCTTGGGATTCCTCTTTAGCTTCGTCGCATTGATCGTCGTCGCTTCCATCTCGCCGGCCGATCGATCCTCCACACGCAAACGAGATAGATCGCACCCGCGGCGTTCAGGAAGCGAATTCGTTGCCAATCCGAGGGACCCAGAGCGACCCTGGCTTGATTGAGTCGCTCCAGCTTCTTGTCGGTTATAGCGCGGCGCCAGGGTGAGAGCCCTTCAGAACTGCGTGCACCCACCGTCCTCCTACAAGCGGCATATGACCGTCCTCTCCCGCTAACACCCTGTTAAGCAGACGTGCGACGTCGCCATAACTCCGCTCCTCCCGGAACCAGGTCAGGTATTCGTGACCGCAGACCTTCCGCATGTCGGGATTATAGTGACGCGGGAACGGCTCCAGGTCGTTCTCGAGAGTCGTGCATAGCTCCCGGAGCGTCAGCGGAGATTCGTCACACCCGTCCGCGCCAAAGCTATCCGTGTTGTCCACGTAATATTCGAAGCGGTTACGGAAGAACCGGCGAATGTCGAGAATGCTTACGTTCATGGTTACCTCGATGGATATAGGAAAGGGGCAGTGCGCCGCGCCGGCGCACTGATCGATTAGTTTGAGTTGAGGGGCGGAAACGTTTGGCCGGAGGTAGTGAGTTGTGACGGTCTGCCAAAATGTTACTATATTAAAGTAGATAGAAGACATATTTGGCGAACCGTCACAGATAGCATCTCTCCGGGCGGTCAAATAGCTTCCGGTTACGACATAGAGGCTATCAACTCCTTTTTTGCCCGCCACCTCGCGGTCCGCCTCCGCTGTCCGGCCTTGCGAGTCTGATCCCGCTCATCCTTTAGCTTGGAGACGCTGCCATGCCGCTTGATCATCGCGGCGGCCACAACCTTGCCCATAGGCTGGCACCTCGCACTGAAAGCGCATGATGAGCAGGGTGATACGGCAGGAGCATAGGCCGCGATCAACCCAAAACAGGCTGGCACTAGCGCGATCTGCGGGAGCGCTTCCCGAGGTGCTTGAATGGTCAGTTCGCTCTCCTGCTCAACGCGCAGTTCGGTCATGATGCGCCACCGCTGGTCCTTGGGCACGAGCTTGATTGCCACCAGCAGCGGAAGATGCCGCTTCTCTAGACACGGCCCGGTCAGCCGAAATGCCCAAGGCGTCGTGGAGGCACGAATATGGTCAATCAGGTAGGAGCGGAATTCATTCTGAACCGGCAAGTGCCGGTAGTTCTCGATGCGATACTGTGGAAGATCGGCGAGCCGATCGATCACGTGAGGCAACCGATCGTTCAGAAACTTCTCCATCTCAAGAGGCCAGGCAATGTCTGAGTCGGCAGAGCCGAATAACTGCATCGGCCGCGGCGCATTCTTCCATCCGCCCTTGCGGGCGAATTCAAAGCCGAACTCGATGAGCAGTTCATAGGGGAGACCGAGTTCGTCCGCGCGCTGGCGCGCACGCCAGAGTTCGGTCAAAGAGCCGTTGGACTTCTGAAAAATACGAGATCCCAAACCCTGGCGAAGTTCGGCTTCGTCCCGATCGCGGTTAAACCTGATGTAAGCCTTGAAGCCCTTGCTGTATAAAGTCGCAAAGTGCCTAGTCGCAGCGAGAGGGGTCATGAAGCGGTATGCGAACCACTTCTTGTCCGCAACTTCGCGCTCACGCTCCAGAACATCCGGCATAACCAGACGCATCGCTTCAAGACTATCGTCAAGCCGCTGGTTGGACGACTTCGAATAGAAAGACATGAGTTCTCCTTCGGACGAGGGTGGTCGTCCGGCTGTGCTGTTAACGATGGGCAAGCGCTTACCTGTTTTGGGTTATAGCGAGATCCCGATCGAAGCGCTGCGATCGTGACAGAAAGTGTCTGCCGGTGGCTGGGTTCCTGGACTCGAGGTTTCGCACTGGCGAGATCCGTGTCGCTGAATGAAGGAAGTGCTGCCCAACCAACCGTGCTCACCTGTGAGCTTCTCTATCGATTTCGGCATGGGAGGTTAGGGCGATTGGATCGTCGCCAGCACGGAAAGCATCCCCATCTAGAAGCTTGATTATTTCTAGGACTTCGATGTCGGCTGGCGCCAGGAGTAGCAAAGCGCTATCGACCTGGTCCGAGCAAGGGAGGTTTCGCAGCACTGGATTGATCTGGACAGAAGGACAGCGCCGTTCCGCTCACCGTCCATCTGAGGCAGGCGCAATGGAGATTCGAACGACGCCAGATCAATCAGGGCTCAGATTGTTTGTGCAAACGGAGCAAGCAATCGTCGTCGCCCCATCAGGTGGCAGGACATGCTAAACGTCGACGGATATGTTTTCGGTGCTGGCAATCAAGGGTTCCGACACGTGCCCCGCAATCTCGGACCACGTCGAGCGCGGCTTGCCTGCGGTTTTGGCATTCGCAATGCTCTAACCTGGACCAAAACCGGAACTCACTGCAACCAAAGCGGGCCGAGAAACCTTTACATCAGAAGCAAAATTGCTGATTTCAGGGTGTTTTGTAAAGAAAACGTAAACTTGACGTAAAGGTCGTGACGGTTTTGGTGAGGATTTCAGGCTTCATGTCAAGGCGACACACAACCTAAAGTATGCATTTGTAAAGATTGCGGAGTCCTGACCTTTACATAATTGCTGCTGCGAACCGCAATATGTAAAGGTCAAGACTAAATCCTAAGCGCATCAGCCGAGGCGGGAGACCAGATTGTCGGCGGACAGATGCGAATAGCGCCGGAGCATCCGGAGCTCTTTGTGACCGCTAATCGTGGAAACCTCGATCACGTTTAGCCCGCGCTCGAACAGACGGCTGACGCCCTCGTGGCGAAGATCGTGAAACCGCAGTCCTGTGATGTTCGCGCGCTTCAGAAGACGTCGCCAAACCTGTTCAAAAGAGCCGGGGGTTATGGGAAAGATCTTGGCTTCATCTACGGGCGCATTTTCCTTCCACCTGGAAAACGCATCGAACGCACGCTGCGTCATTGGCACCTCGCGACCGGACCCGTTCTTCGTCATTTCTAGCGTGATGACGCGGCGGTTGTGAGAAATGTCGCTCCACGTCAGACCGAGGATTTCGCTGCGGCGCATCCCTGTCTCAATGGCAATGATAAGCAAAGTCCTCATAAAGGCGATTTTGCCACTGTCGCAACCCTCGAGCAGGCGCTGCTCCTCGTCACCTTCCAAGCGGCGCTTGCGCTCGTTGCGAATGATTGGTCGTCGAACCAGCTTGACCACGTTGCGGCTGAGAGGAAAGCCCCAGTCTCGCATCGCGACTTCGATGACGTGACTAAGGATCGCCATTTCGCGAACCGCAGTAGATGGAGCTACGCTGCTAAGACGCTCGTCGCGAAACGATGCAATATCCGGCTGTGAAAGGCCGACAAGTGTCCTGTGCGCAATCTCGTGACGCTCTAGCACGTCAATGCGCTGGATCTCCTGGACGCATCCGCGTTTGGTGGGTGATACTTCGATCTTGTAACGTTTGAGTAAGTCCCCCAGCGTTGTGGTTTCCAGGATCTTGGTGTCAGGTGCAACACCGAAGCGATCGACCTGGCTTTCTAGCTCGCGTGCCCACTTTTCGGCTTCTGACTTGCTATCAAAGCTTTTTGCCCGAGGCTTCATACCGCGCCGACGAACCTGTGCTTGCCAGCGTCCTCTGAGTTTCCTGATCGTCGCCATGTGATCTCCAATCGATGTTGAAGATCACGCGTAGGATGCCCCTCGAAAGGTGCCAATCCTGCGAGAGCATTTTTCCGGGCCGAGAAAAATGTAACTCAATATTGTATGTTCGGATGCAATTTTAAGAAGCATTCCACAAGGAGGATTTCGCTTGAGCAGTCTGCCGCAAGCTGTTTCGTTCATTGACGAGAGAATATTCGAACCTGTTTTGGCCCGTCGGAAGGCAGAACCGGACAACAAAAATCTGAAAGAACTAGCGGATAAGATTAAGAACACGAAGATCTGGGTCAGTAAATTCACGTCCCTCGGCGATCTAAAAAGATATATAATGCGATTTGAAGAAGATAACAAAATTACAAATACTTCTATTATGCTAAGACAAATGGATTTTCTTACATTTGAAGCAATCATACCAGAATTCAAATTGCGATTTGGACATGTAGATGACAACGTATTCATCGACGAATTGATTGTGGGCGGCGACTATACGATCTATGATATCGGCATACTCACAGAAAGCTACGACACAAGGTCCGGAGGGATATTGCGTGCCCGGACGAGGAACGGAGCTCAAAGGACTGTTCTTAAAACAACAATTGGCGGGAAAAAGTATCGGAATGAGTGGCTTGAACCGAATGAATTGCTGAAGTCGTATCTGCAGGCGAAGTCCGGGGTTTTCTCTGTAGATTCGAGCACAAACAGGCTTGTTATAGATGACCCAGATCAAGCCATTTTCTGCTTTGTCCGGCAGAAGGAGGGAATTCCATTTACCTTCAAAGGAATATTTCGAAACCTTGAGGTGTGCGAGGATGCTGATGGAGGCGGAAAGTGGTTTAAGCTTAAGCGACAGGCGCTGATGACGTCACAAAAGCTTACGACCTTCGAGACTGCCCAACAGGAGCTCGCTGACCAGGTCGCGAAATCTTCGGCTTCGAATGCGGAGGACCGTCAAAGGCGTCTAAAAAATGCACCGAAAAAAGCGAAGAAACGAACGGTGGTTTGTGACATTTTCGATAGAAATGCTGATGTTGTAGCCGAGGCGCTTTTTATTGCAAAAGGTAGATGCCAAGGATGTCATGAAGCAGCACCTTTCAATCGCAGGATCGATCGGACCGGATACCTAGAGGTTCATCACAAGTTGCCGCTTTCGCTGGGCGGTGACGATACCCTTGAAAATTCTATTGCGCTTTGTGCTAATTGTCATAGGCGAGAACACTATGGGACGGAGCCACGTTGGCCATTCCGCCGGATATAGAACCCCTCCGCAAGGTCAGCGGCAACCCTGGGCTCAAAACTCATAAAGTTTCATCGATCGCGTCTGCTAGCTTGTTCTTGCGTAAATTGCTCAAGCAGTGCTGGCTTAGAGAGTCGATTGGCACATCCATGCCAGGCAAGGGAACGGTCGGCGGAGATAAGAAGTTTCAGAACTCTCGCCCGCGAAGATCATCAGCTTGAACTAAGGGGCAGCCGTGCGATTTTCTGAAGAAGTATGCGAGCGGCTTGGCAACTATGTCTATCGCCTTATCGATCCGCGGAACGGGGAGACGTTTTACGTCGGTAAAGGTCGTAACAATCGCGTATTCGATCATGCCGCCGGCGTCGCATACTCAGCAGATGACGATAACCAGGCACTAGGATCAAAGCTCGATCGCATCCGGGCGATAAAGAACGCCGGGCTCGAGGTGCTACATGTTATCCATCGTCATGAGATACCTGAGGCAGCGATCTTTGAGGTCGAGGCTGCATTGATCGATGCCTATCCAGGCCTCACCAACACCCAAGGTGGCCACGCCAGCAGCGACCGCGGTCCCATGAACCATGTCGAGATCGTGGACAAATACAGCTTGCCGGCATTTCCTTCGAACCCGGAGCATCGCCTCTTGCTGGTCAACATCAACAAGCTTGATAACAGGTTCGATCGTCGAGCAATCTACAATTTCGTCCGCTATTGCTGGAGAATTTCAAGGTCACGCGCTGAGAATGCTCAGTATGTGCTCGCTGTTGTCCGCGGTGTGGTTGTAGGAGCGTTCGAGGCCGAGAGGTGGATGGCCGCGACTACCGACAACTTCCCGGACATTCTTTATGCCGACGGATCTGAGGCAAATAGGTTCGGCTTCGTCGGGAGGGAGGCACCGAAAGAGATATGGGATCTCTACGTTGGTGCGAGAGGAAAGCGGATAACGACCCCCGAGCTCAAGCACGTTCAAAATCCCGTCCGGTTTTGGAATTGTTGAAAGACATGGCCGATCGCTCTCCTGAGACAGGCAAACTTTAAAGTTTTGCGCGGCCGTGTTACCTATTGCGTAACGATTCCGATTCTATTACTTATTGGGTAACGGGCAGCAGCTGATGAATATCGATTTTGCGAATGGCAAACTTCGACGTCAGTTGGAGTCTGACAAGGAGTTGAGGAAGGCATACGGTGATCGCGCCGGCCGCTTGAAATTGCGGTTAGCGGTGCTGGAGCAGGCAAACAATTTAAGCGAGGTCCCGACTGAATCGCCAGATCGATGCCATCAGCTTGATGGTGAATGGACTGGTTGTTTCGCGGTAGCTATCACTGGGAATTGGCGGCTGATTTTTGAGCCGGATCATGACCCGGTTCCGATACGTGATGACGGTGGCATAGACCGTGCCGCCGTTGTCGCGATTCGGATTCGCGGTGTTGTTGACTACCATTGATGCCATATGACCTTTCAAGCAATGAATGGCGATGGGATTAGGTGATGGTTATTGTAGCGAAGAAGGAAGACTGGGCGCCAGATTGGGCAACTCATCCAGGCGAACATCTTGCTGAGTATCTTGAGGATCGCGGGTGGTCCCAAGCCGAATTTTCCAGGCTCGCGGACATGAGCCCGAAGCATGTCAGCACTATCATCAACGGCACCAACCCGGTGACGGCAGACACGGCACTGAAATTAGAACGCGTTCTTGGTTTAAAGGCGAGCGTCTGGACGGGTTTACAGGCTAAGTGGGATCTCCATGAAGCCAAGGCCGTAAACAACCGGGCACTGGCAGACGCGGGTCAAGTTCTTTCCAAGTTCCCAATCAAGGAACTTAAAGATCGTGGTGCACTGCCCGCGACCAATGATAACGGCCGACTTCTTAGTTCCCTGCTAGAGTTCTTTGCCGTCGGAACCCCGCATGCTTTCGGCGCGAGATGGGCGAATTTAGCTGTCCATCATAGACAATCTAAGGCCTTCGATACCAGCCAATATCACGTTGCTGCGTGGCTGCTCCTCGGAGAGAAGAAGGCGCGTGGGATGAATCTGCCGACGTTCGACGCCGAAAAGTTTGCGAACGCTGTGCTCGAAATCCGTAAGCTGACAACAAGCGAACCAAATATTTTCTATCCCCGGATGGTGGATCTATGCCGTAGCGCTGGCGTGGCGTTTGTGCTTGAGAAGCCGATTTCGAAGACCTGCCTATTCGGTTCCGCGCGATGGCTCGAGGGCGACAGAGCAATCATTCAGATGTCCCTGAGAATGAAAAGTAATGACCACTTCTGGTGGACATTCTTCCACGAAGCCGCTCACATAACGCTTCATAAGGGACGAGCGTTCGCTGATGATAAGGGCGGCGAAGGCGACGGAGTAGAGAACGAAGCTGATTCCTGGGCCGAAGAAAAGCTAGTGGGTAGAGCTAAGTTTGCAGCTTTTAAGAAATCTAATCCGCGATCTGAGATGGCAGTAAAGGCCTTCGCCCAACAAGTTGAGATCCACCCCGGCATAGTGGTTGGAATGCTTCAACACTGTGGCGCTATCCCTTACCGCAATTTGAACGGGCTTAAGGTGAAATTTGAGTGGGCCGAATAATCCATGCCTGGTCATAAGAGTTCACCTGCGAGCGCGAGCCCAGTCGACAAAGAGCGACGACAAGGGAAAATTTAGGTTTAGCCGAATATTGCCAAGCCAGGTTCGATACTCTTCCGCTGGCAAGCACGCTGCAGAATACAGAAAAGCAGGCTGCAGCCATGGTGTCAGTTCATGAATTCGGGCTTTCCTTTGGCGAAAGTAGTGGACCTCACCAAGACGGGCACGAATTTTAAATAACGCCCGTTGGTCTAAAGTATCGCTTAATACGTCGAGCCTTCTTGCCTGAGCGGCACTTATAGATATCACGCCACGAACGAATAACTCCAGTAACCATGCCCGAGTGACGTGCAAATGCCGGATTGCTGGTGTTAAAATAAGGTCGATGATAGCGCCTTCTAGATCTTGGAAGGAAATATCTCCGCTGGATACGAGCTCCTCCATTAAAAGGACAAGCTCTTTTGCAAAAGGCATCAAAATCGAGTAGTTTTCCCTAAGAAAATTCGCGGCATTCGCGTCTCTAGTTAACTTCATGCACCGGAGAAGGACTCGTATTTTGCCGAGATCCCAAAACTCTTTTGCTATCTCAGCATACATTTCCGCAACTAAGTCTAAATTCACCAAATCCTCAGGAGGCTGATCGCCTTCTTCTGCGTCGTAGAGCGCATATAGCAAGCGCTCTGCCGCCGACTCCTCAGCCTGACTGGCGTCTTCTCCGCTAGAGAGCTCTAGCTGCTCGCGATACTGCTCGAACGACACTACCCGCGTTTTCGCTGACGCTAGTGAAAGCCCTTCACTTGACCAAAGATTGTCTGCGAGAAAGGCTAAGGCGTTATAGGGGTCCTGATCTGGTTTGATGAATATTCTGAAATCGTCCACGTAGCGCGTGAACTCGTAACCCTCGCCCAGCAGTGCACGATCAATGTCCACGAGAGAGAGCTCGGCTAATAGCCTCGTCGCGTTCCCTCCCACCGGAATACCGAAAGATTGTCGGGCGCGAATATCCCTAAGAAACGAGCGGATGAGCCGTGTCTCGGTAGTGTCGCCAACAGCCTCCAGCAAACTATTATCTAGGCGATGATGATAGATCCGCTGATAGAAATCTGAGATATCGGCTTCGACCACATGGGTGTATTCGCCTTCAGCGAACATGGTGCGAACATATTGGCTTTGAAGCCAACTCCCAAACCTGCAGTAGGGGGCAAACATTGCAAATTCTTCACCAGGCTCAAATTTATAAGAGAAACCCGGCCGGTCTGCCCCGCCTCGCGCTGCTTCGATCTGAGGCCCGATGGAGAAAGTGGCGGCCAGCAAGAATATAGCGTCAGTTGGGTAGAGCTGATGAGCTACACGGAATCCGTGGCGACTCTTCGGAATGAGTGAGTCCAGCGGGCTTAGCGGTCTGAAGGTTGCAGTATTCTCCGTAGCAAGAGCGTCGGCGATCTCTTCCTTCTTTTCTCGCAAAAACTCGAACTCAAAGGGATAGGGAAAAATATCTGTATCGCCGTGCGCAGTGATGTGCTCAAGGCTCCAAAGCAGCGCCTGGCGGTCAAGATGCGGCATTGATAACTGCTCCGTGAAGTTGCCAAGGTTTGTCACAGAGCGGCGCCGGTTGTAAACATTTAGCGAAGGGAAACTGACTTGACGTGCCGAGAGTGTGGCCCTAGCCAATTTCGGCACCGGCATCTAAGATCGAGAGAAATCAGAAAATCCCGGGAAGCCTTACAGCCGAAGGCCTAGAATGGCGGAGAGGGTGGGATTTGAACCCACGATACCCTTGCAGGTATGCCGCATTTCGAGTGCGGTGCATTCGACCACTCTGCCACCTCTCCGCGGTCTCGGTCGGCGCTTGTTCGGCGCGGGCGTTCTCATAACGAGCAAATGACAGACTGGCAAGCCGAAATCTCAAGCTTTTCCATCCTTTTGCCTTGACACCTTTTTGTCACTCGCGTATCCCGCTTTCGCAATAGGAGTGGAGTAATCCGCCCCTTGCCCGCCTCGCGCTTGCGCGGGGTTTCACCGGCAGACCAGAGTTCCGGGCTAGTCCCCTGAAATCCCTGCTTAACTTCGACTGATAAGAAGACAGCCACCTGCGTATTGCGGGGAGAGCTGGATCGAACATGAAAGGATAAAATAATGTTCGCAGTCATCAAGACCGGCGGTAAGCAGTACCGTGTGGCAGCCAACGACGTGCTGACCATCGAGAAGCTTGAAGCCACCGCTGGCGACTCCATTGAATTCACCGAAGTCCTCGTGATCGGCGAAGGCGCCGACGCAGCGATCGGTGCGCCCTTCGTAGCCGGCGCCTCCGTCAAGGCGGAAGTCGTCGACCAGACCCGCGGCAAGAAGGTTATCGCCTTCAAGAAGCGCCGTCGTCAGAATTCGAAGCGTTCGCGCGGCCATCGCCAGCATCACACGGTCGTCCGCATCACGGACATCGTGGCTGCCAAGTAAGATCAACGGGTTTCAGGTTTAAAGGAGAACTCCAATGGCACATAAAAAAGCTGGCGGTTCCTCGCGTAACGGTCGCGATTCCGATTCCAAGCGCCTCGGCGTGAAGAAGTTCGGCGGCGAGAACGTCGTAGCCGGCAACATCATCGTTCGCCAGCGCGGTACGCAGTGGCATCCGGGCGCCAATGTCGGCCTCGGCAAGGATCATACTATTTTTGCGCTTACGGCTGGCAATGTGGACTACCGAACGAAGGCCAATGGTCGCGTGTACGTGTCTGTAATGCCGAAAGCGGAAGCAGCGGAATAAGCCGGTAGCGCTCAAAAACAGCCGGCGTCTCATCGACCCGGCTGACCGTACCAGGTTCAGTCCAGAAAACAGGGGAGATGGGGCGCCATCTCCCCTTTTTCTTTGTCCAAACAGGAGGACTGAACATGCAAGGCGAATTGATAAGGGTCGACCAATCACGGTCGCCCAGGGAAGACCAGCGGTCTTCCACGGAACGGCTGAGGCCGGAGCGGTTAAGGACCGATTGCCCTGTCTTGTTATCGGAAAGGCTCGTCATGCGCGCGCCCCACGAAGAAGACATTGACGCCCTTGCCCATCTCGCCAACAACGCCAAAGTCGCCACCATGGTATCGCGTATGCCGCACCCCTATACCGCCAATGATGCCGCCGACTTTGTTTGGCGTACGCGAAATGGCGAGATTGGCAAGTGCGTCTATGCCATCACCAAGGCCGAGAATGGCGCCTTCATGGGTTGCTGCGGAATAGAGCCGCATACCGACGAGAAGACCGTCGAGATCGGCTACTGGCTGGGCGAACCCTATTGGAACCAGGGTTATATGACCGAGGCCTGCCATGCCCTCGTCGACATGGTGTTCAGGACGCGGCAGCAGGTCGAGCAGATCGATGCCCGCTGCCGGGTTATGAACGTCGCTTCGCGCCGCGTCATCCAGAAGTGCGGCTTCCAGTTCCAGGGATCCGGTCTTGCCGCATCGCTGGCACTCGGCAGCAACGTGCCGGTCGAATGGTACCGGCTCGACCGCAAGACCTGGATGTCGCTCAGAAGCTGGGGTGCAATCTCATGAACGCCGCACCCCTACAAAGACCCGGGACCAAGCCCATGATGCCCGGCCCCGCGCCGCTCATATCAACGGCGAGGCTGACGCTTCGCCCCCATAGGCTGAGTGACGCTCCGGCGATTGCGGAATCACTTTCCGATTTCGCAGTCACCCGCATGCTGGCCCGCGTTCCCGCCCCTTACGACCGGCAGGATGCGCTGGACTGGCTGATTCCGGTCATATCGGGCGTCATGCCGGATTGGGCGCTGGCAATAACAGGCAATGACGACGTCCACATCGGCAATGTGTCGATAGAACTTCGTCACGGCCGCTGGCACCTCGGTTACTGGCTGAACCGCTACTACTGGCAGCGCGGCTATATGAGCGAGGCGGCGGAAGCCGTGCTGGAGCGTTTCTCGCGGCGCATGCCTGACGTTCCGGTTCATTCGGGCGTCTTTGCCGACAATCCTGCATCGCTCCGGCTGCAGGAGAAGCTCGGTTTCCGGATGACCGGCTGCAGCGAAATCTACTCTTTCGCCCGCAACACCATGGTCGCCCATATCGAAACCGTGCTGCAGCCAGGTGCTCTGCAACAGAAAAAGGTCGCCTGACATAAGAAGGACGCTGCGCTCAAGGCGGCGTCCTTTCAATCGCCGATCTCGACCCTCAGGGGAAAATGATCGGAACCCAGGGAATTCGTATCAATGACAGCGGATTTCAACCGGTCCTTGAGGCCGCAACTGACGAAACAGTAATCGATATGCATGCGCTTGCCGTGATCTTCCGGATCCATCCAGCTGTAGCTGCCGGGCCCATAGGCGCCAAGCGCCGCAAAGGCATCGATCGGCGTGCCGATCCGCGCCGTGCGACCATAAAACCCGTCAAAAGCGCCGGCGAAGGTGCAGTATTCCGGCGATTCCGGCTCCATATTGAAATCGCCCATGATCACGTAATCCTCCGGGAGCGGCGGCTCGGGAAGCCCGAATTCGCAGGCTCCGGTCAGCGACGCACCCTCCTGAGTGAACGCATTGATGCGGTCGCCGAGATGGTGGAGCTGCGCAATGCGCTCGTCGATGGAAACGTGGTCGAGATGGACGGAATAGACGCGGACAGCACCATCAGGGATGGCAATAACGGCTTCCGTCGCGCCGCGCTGCAAATTGATCTTGTCGACCGTGCGGCTGCGCGGCAGAAGCAGCGTTCGCGTCGACAGGATGGGCCAGCGCGACAGAACCATATTGCCGAACTGGAAACGGGTGCCGCGCGGCGGGGAAACCTGGCCTTCCGGCGCCTCGACATGTATGTCGCAGGCCGGTCCATAGACCCAGAAATGGTCGGGAAACAAGGCGGCAATGATATCAGGCATGTCGGCATAATCGTTCCGAACGAAACCTCTCGTCACCTCCTGCAGGGCGATGACATGAGCGCCTTCGAGACTTTGGGCGATGCGTTCCAGATCGTATCTGCCATCGAGACCGAAGCCGTACTGTATGTTATAGCTCGCAAAAATCACGATATTCTTTGACCTCCGCCTGAACCGCCTATATCGAATGGGCCAAGAGGGGTCGCCCAAACGCACCGAGTACTGGAAGTAAAATGAAATTTCTCGATGAAGCAAAGGTCTATATCCGGTCGGGTGATGGCGGCGCAGGCAGCGTTTCCTTCCGTCGTGAGAAGTTCATCGAGTTCGGCGGGCCGGATGGCGGCGACGGCGGGCGCGGCGGCGACGTCTGGGTAGAGGCCGTCAATGGCCTCAACACACTGATCGATTTTCGCTACCAGCAGCACTTCAAGGCCAAGGTCGGCATGCACGGCATGGGCAAGAATCGCACCGGCGCCAATGGCGACGACGTGACGCTCAAGGTTCCCGTCGGCACACAGATATTCGAAGAGGATCAGGAAAGCCTCATCTGCGACCTTACCGAGGAGGGCCAGCGCTTCTGCCTCGCAAAAGGTGGCAATGGCGGCTTCGGCAACGCCCACTTCAAGTCTTCGGTCAATCAGGCGCCGGACTGGGCCAATCCCGGCCTGGAGGGCGAAGAAAAGACCATCTGGCTGCATCTGAAGCTGATTGCCGATGCCGGCCTCGTCGGCCTGCCGAATGCCGGCAAGTCCACCTTCCTCGCTTCCGTGACACGCGCCCGGCCGAAGATCGCCAATTACCCCTTCACGACGCTGCACCCTAACCTCGGTGTTGCCACCATCGACGAGCGGGAATTCATCCTTGCCGATATTCCCGGCCTTATCGAAGGCGCGCATGAGGGCGTGGGCATCGGCGACCGCTTCCTCGGCCATGTCGAGCGCACGCGCGTGCTGCTGCATCTCGTCTCTGCCCAGGAGGAAAAGGTCGGCAAAGCCTATAAGACGGTGAAGCACGAGCTCGAAGCCTATGGCAACGACCTAGTCGACAAGCCGGAAATTGTCGCACTCTCGCAGATCGACGTACTCGACGATGCGACCCTGAAGAAAAAGGCCAAGGAACTCGCCAAGGCCTGCGGCAAGACACCCTTCCTGATTTCCGCCGTCACCGGCAAGGGAATGACGGAAGTGCTGCGCGCGCTGCGCGACATCATCGTCGAAGCCAATACCGTAGAGAAGCCGGCCAAGACGCCAAAACTGCGCCATCGCGACATGATCCTCACCGACGAGGACGAGAGCGATGAGTAGCCGCAAGCCGCTGGATCGCTATCGCCGCGTCGTCATCAAGATCGGCTCAGCGCTCTTGGTCGATCGCAAGACCGGCCTGAAGAAATCATGGCTCGATGCCATGTGCTCCGATATCGCTGCGCTGAAATCCAAAGGCGTCGATGTGCTCGTGGTCTCCTCCGGCGCCATCGCTCTTGGCCGTTCGGTGCTCGATCTTCCCTCCGGCGCCCTGAAGCTGGAGGAAAGTCAGGCGGCAGCGGCCGTCGGCCAGATCGCGTTGGCCCGGGCTTGGTCCGAAAGCCTCTCACACGATGAGATCGTCGCCGGCCAGATCCTGCTGACCTTGGGCGATACCGAAGAGCGGCGCCGTTACCTCAACGCCCGCGCCACCATCAACCAGCTTCTGAAGATCGGCGCCGTGCCCATCATCAACGAGAACGACACGGTCGCGACCAGCGAAATCCGTTATGGCGACAATGATCGCCTCGCTGCCCGCGTCGCCACCATGACCGGCGCCGACCTCCTGATCCTTCTCTCCGATATCGATGGTCTCTACACCGCCCCGCCGCATCTCGATCCGGATGCGCAATTCCTGGAAACCATTGCGGAAATCACCCCCGAGATCGAAGCCATGGCCGGTGGTGCGGCCTCCGAACTCTCACGCGGCGGCATGCGCACCAAGATCGATGCCGGCAAGATTGCGACGACTTCGGGCTGCGCCATGATCATCGCGTCGGGCAAGACGGAAAGCCCGCTTTCGGCAATCGAAAACGGTGCGCGCTCCTCCTGGTTTGCGCCTTCGGGCACGCCCGTCACTGCCCGGAAAACCTGGATCGCCGGACAGCTTCAGCCGGCCGGCATGCTGCATCTCGATGAAGGCGCCGTAACGGCACTCGGCGCTGGCAAGAGCCTGCTGCCCGCTGGCGTGCGCAGCATCTCCGGCAATTTCGCCCGCGGCGATACGGTTGCGATCATCGCCCCCTCCGGTCGCGAGATCGCCCGTGGGCTGGTCAGCTACGATGCGGAGGAAGCCCGCCAGATCGCCGGCCGCAAATCGGCAGACATCGAGGCGATCCTCGGTTATCCCGGCCGCGCCGCCATGGTCCATCGCGACGATATGGTCATGACGGCGCAGATCGGTTCGAAATCGGAAAGGCAGAAGAAGGACGCAAGCTATGCTTGATACAGTTGCGCAGAGCCCTGACATTGACGTGCTGATGAACGACATCGGCCGCAAGGCCAAGGCCGCCGCGCGACCATTGGGCTTTGCCTCCACCGATGCGAAGAACAAGGCACTGAACGCCATGGCCGATGCTATCATGGCGAACAAGGCTCAGATCCTGTCGGAAAATACCAAGGATTTGAAGGATGTGGAGGGCACGGACATGCTCGCCTCCTTCGTCGACCGCCTGACGCTGAACGATAAGCGCGTCACGGAAATGGCCGAGGGTATTCGCGCGATTGCGGCTCTTCTCGACCCCGTCGGCGAAGTCATCGCCGCCTGGGATCGCCCGAATGGCCTGAAGATCGAACGTGTCCGTACGCCACTCGGCGTCATCGGTGTCATTTTCGAAAGCCGGCCGAACGTCACGGCCGATGCCGGTGCGCTCTGCCTGAAGGCCGGCAATGCGGTGATCCTGCGCTGCGGTTCGGATTCGCGCCGTTCCTCGGCTGCGATCCATGCCTGCATGGTCGAGGGCCTGAAGGCAGCCGGCTTGCCGGAGCATGCGATCCAGCTTGTGCCCGTGACCGATCGCGCCGCTGTTGGCGCCATGCTGCGCGGGCTTGATGGTGCAATCGACGTTATCGTGCCCCGCGGCGGCAAGAGCCTCGTTGCTCGCGTTCAGAGCGAGGCACGCGTACCGGTTTTCGCCCATCTCGAAGGCCTCTGCCATATCTATGTCGACGCCTCCGCCGATCTCGAAATGGCCAAGAACATCATCGTCAACGCCAAGATGCGCCGCACCGGCGTCTGCGGCGCAGCCGAGACGCTGCTGGTCGACGGCGCCGCCATCGGCACGCATCTGACGCCGCTGATCGAGGTCCTAGTTGAAGCCGGCTGCGAGGTTCGCGGTTCGGCCACGGTTCTCAAAGTCGTGCCGGGCCTGAAGCCTGCCACCGAAGAGGACTGGTCGACCGAATATCTGGATGCCGTCATTTCCGTTGCCGTCGTTGACGGCATTTCCGGCGCGATCGACCATATCCAGAAATATTCGTCGAACCATACCGAAGCCGTGCTTGCCGAAGACCCCGAAGTCGTCGAACGCTTCTTTACGGAGATCGACTCGGCCATCCTGCTGCATAACGCCTCCACCCAGTTTGCCGATGGCGGCGAATTCGGCATGGGTGCGGAGATCGGCATCGCCACCGGCAAGATGCATGCTCGCGGCCCTGTTGGCGTCGAGCAGCTCACCTCCTTCAAATACCGCGTTCGCGGTCATGGACAGACGCGGCCCTGACGTGACCACGGAGCATATAGACCGGCGCTATCTCCGCATGCCGCATAGCGAACGCGGCATGATCGTCGGTCTGTTCGGCGGCTCATTCAATCCGCCGCATGAGGGCCATGCCCTGGTTGCCGAAATCGCCATCCGCCGCCTGGGTCTGGATCAGCTCTGGTGGATGGTGACACCGGGCAATCCGTTGAAAAGCCGCAATTATCTGGCACCACTTTCGGAGCGTATAGCGCGCAGCGAAAGCATTGCCACCGACCCGCATATCAAGGTCACAGCCTTCGAACAGGCATCTGGCGTGAGCTACACGGCCAATACGCTTGCCCGCGTGAAGGCGCGCAATCCGCATGTGCATTTCATCTGGATCATGGGCGCCGACAGCCTGGAAAATTTCCATCGCTGGCAGAAATGGCAGAATATCGCGCGAACCTTTCCGATCGCTGTCATCGACCGACCGGGCTCGACGCTCTCTTACCTTTCCTCGAAAATGGCCAAGACCTTTGCCTTTGCCCGCATCGACGAAGATGATGCCCGTGTTCTCTGGAAGAAGCCGGCGCCCGCCTGGACCTTCATTCACGGTCCTCGCTCGACTTTGAGCTCGACAGCCATCCGCAACGGCGATCAGCACAAGACCGCGGAATAAATCGGATTGTTTGAAAGTTCCCAGAAATGAAAAGCCCGACGCGGGAGGAGGTGCGTCGGGCTTAAAACTTGATCGACAACTGGGAGGAGGAGTGTTGTCGATCCTATCGGACGGCTATGGGAGGAGGAGAAGCCGTCGGATGATTGTGTTTTAGCACATTTGTTCAGAAGGTGAATATAGGCTGGTGCATTGCAGCAATGCACGAAATGCAAACCTCCGTGGAGAAATATAGAATTCGCTGCCAGTTTTATCAGCAAAAACAGGTTGATCCAAACTGGCTTGCCAGATCCCTTCCCATTTACCAAGCAGAAGCGCCATATTTTTGCCTCACGAACTCTAGGCTTGACAGGAGCCATGCGCCTCACGAATGCGTGAAGAGACGGCGCGGGCAAATCACGTCTCCACTGTCGTTATGTTTTATGAAATACAACTCTGGTCAAAGCTTACTCGCCGTTATATTCGTTTAAATATTTCGAACCCCGGAGTGAAGAAATTATGCAAAGCCGCCACCACTGGATGAAACTGGCAACCGCCGCGATCTCGGCCATCTGGCTTGGTGCAGCAGCGCTTTCGACGCCTGCCGCAGCCTCTGAAAAGGTAACTGTCTTCGCCGCCGCAAGCCTCAAGGATGCGCTTGATGCGGCCAACGCCGCCTGGACCAAGGAAAGCGGCAAGGAGGCCGTTGCCTCCTATGCAGCAAGCGGCGCGCTGGCAAAGCAGATCGAAAATGCGGCCCCGGCTGACGTCTTCATTTCCGCCGACCTGAACTGGATGGATTACGTCGCCGATAAAAAGCTGATCAACGCGGACACACGCTCCAACCTGCTCGGTAACCGCCTTGTTCTGGTCGCTGAAAACGGCAAGCAGAAGCCGGTTGAAATCAAAGAGGGCTTCGATCTCGCAAGCCTCATCGGCGACGGCAAGCTCGCCATGGGCGAGCCGAAGTCGGTTCCGGCCGGCAAATATGGCCAGGCAGCGCTCGACAAACTCGGCGTCTGGAAGTCTGTCGAGACTAAGGTTGCTTATTCAGAAAGCGTGCGTGCCGCCCTCGCCCTCGTTTCCCGCGGCGAAGCGCCATACGGCATCGTCTATCAGACCGATGCGGCCGCCGATAAGGGCGTTGCGATCGTCGGCACCTTCCCGGCCGATTCCCACCCGCCGATCATCTATCCGATCGCCCTGCTCGCCGAGAGCAAGAACCCGGATGCTGCTGCCTATCTCGACTTCCTGAAGTCGGACAAGGCTGCCCCATTCTTCACTGCGCAGGGGTTCACCATCCTGAAATAATTGCGTAATTGGCGCCCAAAGCTTAGCGTGAAGGCTCGCTTCGGCGGGCCTTCACTATTTCGGAGAAGATGACGCTTGGATATGTTCGGCTTGAGCGATGAGGAATGGACGGCGATCCTGCTGAGCCTGCGCATTTCCTTCGTCGCCATGGTAGCAAGCCTGCCGCTCGGCATCCTCGTCGCCCTGCTGCTTGCCCGCGGCCGCTTCTGGGGCAAGTCCATCCTGAACGGCATCGTCCATCTGCCGCTAATCCTGCCACCTGTTGTTACCGGCTTCATTCTCCTCATCCTTTTCGGCCGCCGCGGCCCGATCGGCAGCCTGCTGGATCAATATCTGGGTATCGTGCTCTCCTTCCGCTGGACCGGTGCAGCGCTTGCCTGTGGCGTCATGGGTTTTCCACTGATGGTGCGCAGCATCCGTCTCTCCATCGAGGCCGTCGACCGCAAGCTCGAGGAAGCCGCCGGGACGCTTGGCGCGAGCCCGGCATTGGTCTTCCTGACCGTCACGCTGCCGCTGATCATTCCCGGCATCATTACCGGCATGATCCTCTGCTTTGCCAAGGCGATGGGCGAGTTCGGGGCCACCATCACCTTCGTCTCCAATATCCCGGGCGAAACGCAGACCCTGTCGACCGCCATCTATACCTTTACCCAGGTGCCGGGTGGTGACGCTGTCGCCATGCGGCTCACCCTCATTTCCATCGCCATTTCGATGCTGGCCCTGCTGGCTTCGGAATTCCTCGCCTATCTCGCCGGCCGGAGGATCGATCCGGAATGACGCTCATCGTCGAAGCAAGACATCGCCTCGGCGCCTTCAGGCTCGATGCCGCCTTCACCTCCGAGCGCGGCGTGACGGCGCTCTTCGGCCGTTCCGGCTCTGGCAAGACCTCCGTGATCCGCATCATTGCTGGCCTTACCCGACCGACCGAAGGCCGGATCCTGCTCGACGGCGAGGCGCTGACGGATACTGCAAAGGGCATCTTCATTCCCCGGCACCGCCGCCGCTTCGGCTACGTCTTCCAGGAAGCCCGGCTTTTTCCGCATTTGAGCGTCCGGACAAATCTCGCCTACGGCCGCTGGTTCACGCCGAGATCCGCACACATTGAAAATTTCGATCGTGTCCTCGACCTGCTCGGCATCGGCCAGTTGCTCGCCCGCAGCCCTTCAAAGCTGTCGGGGGGCGAAAAGCAGCGTGTCGCTATCGGTCGCGCACTGCTTTCTTCGCCGCGCCTGCTCCTCATGGATGAGCCATTGGCCGCATTGGACGAAGCCCGCAAGGCCGAGATTCTGCCCTATCTCGAGCGTCTGCGTGACGAGATGGATATTCCGATCGTCTACGTCAGCCATTCGATCTCCGAAGTCGCCCGCCTGGCAAATCAGGTCGTGGTCATGCGCGACGGCAAAGTGGAAGCCACAGGCCCCGCAGCAGAAATCCTCAGCCGTTCGTCGCTGCTCCCGGAAGACCGAAAGGAAGCCGGTGCAGTGCTGGAAGGCACAGTCGAAAGTATCGATTTGGCCCATCGGATTTCGACAGTGCTGCTGAAGGCGGGCAGGCTCTATGTTCCGGGTGCTGCGCCCGCCATAGGCAAGCCTGTGCGCATCCACATCCCCGCCCGAGACGTGATGCTGGCAACACGGAAGCCGGAAGGGTTGAGCGCCCTCAACATTCTGGAAGGAACAGTCACGCAGATTTCGCCGACGGAGGATGGAACCGTCGAGATCCGCCTCGATTGCACCGGCAACGCCGTGCTCTCGCGCATCACCGCGCTGTCCTGCGAGCGTCTGGGATTACGCCCGGGCATGCCGGCTTTCGCCGTTATCAAGACGGTGGCGCTGGAAGCCTGATCAGCGCCGATCGTCCGGCTGCAGATTACGGTTGTTTTCCAGCCAGGCGAGATCATCGGCAAGGCTGGTGCGCACCGTCTTTTCCATGTCGCGAAAGCGCGCCAGCAATTGTTCCCCGAATGGCGTCAGTGTCGCACCGCCGCCCTTCTGGCCGCCGCGCTGCGATTCCACCACCTGCGCCTTGAACATGCGGTTCATCTCGGCAACCAGCATCCAGGCACGGCGATAGGACATGTCCATGGCGCGGCCGGCGGCCGAGATCGAACCTGTCTCGCGGATATGCTCGAGCAGCTCCATCTTGCCGTGGCCGAGGCGATCGTCATCGGGAAAGGTGATTCGCAGGACAGGTGCGAGCGGATTTTTGGCGGTTTCGGTCATGTCGGTCGGTATTTGCGGAAATCACCGGCACTTTACGCCCGACCGCAGACGCTGTACACCGCACCTCCATCTCGACCGAGGGTCGAAATCTCGATTTCGTGACGCCAAATGCGGCTTTCGGCCGTTCGCGCGCTGCGCCGCGTCTTGAAACATTAATGGTTTGATGCCTATCTTAACCATGATCCGGTTGTGCTGGATCCGTGTTGTGCATGGTTTGTCATTCCAGGAAAGGGAAAGCACTGACAACAGTACACGCCAAGGGAAAAACGCTTGCCGTTATCCCGAAGGGTGCGGAACGTGGCGCCGATGCCGCCGCCCGTGCTCTGGAAGCCGTCCTCGTCAGCCTCGAGGACTCCAAAGCCGAAGATATCGTCACCATCAACATTGCCGGAAAATCGGCGCTGGGAGACTACATGGTTGTCGTCTCCGGCCGTTCGAACAGGCATGTCATGGCGATCGCCGATCATCTTCTGACTGATCTCAAGGACGAGGGCTTCGGTACTGCCCGCGTCGAAGGTCAGGAAGGCGGTGACTGGATCCTGATCGATACCGGTGACATCATTGTGCATGTGTTTCGTCCCGAAATTCGTGAGTTCTACAACATCGAAAAGATGTGGGCGGCTCCGGATATGGACGAGGAAACGCGGCACTGACAGGCAGCCTGGCATTCGCCCGGCGCCTGAGACGTGGTAGCTGACCGGGCCGGCTTTCGATAGCTGGCCGGTAAGTCCACATTGCGCTTCGGAAGCGCGGCATAGCAGGAGCGGATGAATGCGGATTGGTCTTTTTGCGGTGGGACGGCTGAAGCCCGGCCCCGAAAAGGATCTTGCGGCCCGTTATTTCGACCGTTTTGCAAAGGCTGGTCCTGCGATCGGCCTGGAATTTTCTCGTATCGCCGAAGTAGCCGAAAGCCGCGCCTCCAATGCGGACACCCGCAAGCGCGAGGAAGCGGCCATGCTGCTGAAATCGCTCCCCGAAGGCAGTGTCCTCGTTCTCCTCGACGAACGCGGCAAGGCGTTGGACAGCGAAGCTTTCGCCAATCTTCTCGGCGGCTACCGCGATCAAGGCAAACGCGACCTGATGATCGCAATCGGCGGTGCCGATGGCCTCGACCCTTCCCTCTACGACCGCGCCAACATGATCCTTTGCCTTGGCAAGATGACCTGGCCTCATCAGATCGTCCGCACGCTCATTGCCGAACAGCTTTATCGGGCCGTGACCATCCTGTCCGGCCACCCTTATCATCGCGTCTGATGCAGACCAAAACACTCACGCAGCCGTGTTTTGCCTCAGGGCCTCTTCTCATTCAAACTTTCTGGCCAACAGCCCCAAATCAGCTTAGGTTCCGGGCGATTTGAACGAGTAAACCCCGACACGCATGACGAGAGCTGCCCCCAAGCGATCCCGCCTGTTTCTGCCGGCCGTTGCCGCAGGGCTCGGTGCGGCCGCCATTGTTATTTCGGGAAACCCCTTTTCCGTGCAGGCGCAGGATGCGCCGCCACCGCCCGCAGCAGCCGAACCGGCCGCCCCAATCACATCAGCCAAACAGCCGCCGCCTGATCCTGCCGCCGAACTTGCGAAGAAGCGCGACGAAACGAGGGCCGAGCTCGACAAGCTGTCGAAGACGATCAGCCTCTCCTCGGACAAGGCGAGCGAGCTTCAGAGCAGCATCGACAATCTGGAAAAGAGTACGGCAAGTATTCGACAGGCACTGATCGATTCCGCCGCCCGCCGGAAATCCCTGGAAGGCAAAATTCTCGACAGCGAGAAGAAACTCGCCGAGCTCGGCGTCAAGGAAGATGGCATCCGCCGTTCGCTGCATGAGCGTCGCGGCCTCCTGGCCGAGGTTCTCGCCGCCTTACAGCGCATGGGCCGCAACCCGCCGCCCGCCCTTCTCGTCACACCCGATGATGCGCTTGCCTCGGTCCGCAGCGCCATTCTGCTCGGCGCCGTGGTTCCCGGTATCCGCAAGGAGACTGAAAAGCTGGCAGCCGATCTCGCCGATCTCGCGGCTTTGCAGACGGCAAGCGCCAAGGAGAAGGAAGGCCTGACCACCACTATGGCAAACAGCCTGGAGGAGGAGCGGCGCATGGATCTGCTGCTTGCCGAAAACGACAAGCTGAGCCGCTCCAATGCCGCCGAACTGGAAGCCGAAAAGCAGCGGTCTCAGGAGCTGGCAAGCAAGGCAACGACGCTCGAAAGCCTCGCCGCTTCGATGGAAACGGAAATCGCCTCCGTGCGCGATGCCGCCGCCGCCGCCAGGCAGGCAGAGGAGAACCGCAAGCTCCTGACGGACGAGCAGCGCGCCCAGGCGAAGGCCCTGGCCGACAGCGGAGTGCCCGATAAAAACCGCATTGCGCCCGCATATCCCTTCGGAGAATTGAAGGCGAAACTGGAGCTGCCTGTGGCAGGCGATATTCTGCGCCAGTTCGGCGATGCCGACGGTACCGGACACGAGGCCATGGGAATGACGGTCGCGACCAATGCGGAAACGGTGGTGACCGCGCCTGCTGACGGGCTGGTGGTTTTCGCCGGCGCCTTCCGCAGCTATGGCCAGATGATTATCCTCGACGCTGGCGGCGGATATCACCTGGTTCTCTCAGGCATGGATACGATCAACACCCGTCAGGGAAAATTCGTTTTCTCCGGCGAGCCCCTGGCCGTGATGGGTGCGAAAAGAGTGGCAAGCGCAACCGCATTGGCGCTGGAAACAGATCGGCCAACGCTTTACATTGAGTTTCGAAAGGACGGTAAACCGGTCGATTCCCGACCGTGGTGGACCGCCAAAGACACTGGAAAGGCACGCAATGATTCGTAGGGCTTCTCTTGTTCTGGTCGGCGCACTGATGGGCGCGACCGCGATGAGCGTCATTTACTCCGCAGGCGTGCCTGCAGAGGCGGCGGGAGCATCGACCTATAAGGAGCTTTCGGTATTCGGTGACGTCTTCGAACGCGTGCGTGCACAATACGTAACGCCGCCGGCCGAGGACAAGCTGATCGAAAGCGCCATCAATGGCATGCTTTCATCGCTCGACCCGCATTCCAGCTACATGAATGCGAAGGACGCCGAAGACATGCGCACCCAGACCAAGGGTGAGTTCGGCGGCCTCGGTATCGAAGTCACCATGGAAGACGAACTCGTCAAGGTCATCACCCCGATCGACGATACTCCGGCTGCCAAGGCTGGCGTTCTGGCCGGCGACTATATTTCGGAAATCGATGGCCAGTCTGTTCGCGGCCTGAAGCTCGAAGACGCCGTCGAAAAGATGCGCGGCGCCGTCAACACGCCGATCAAGCTGACGCTCATCCGCAAGGGCGCCGACAAGCCGATCGAACTTACGATCGTACGTGACGTCGTTGCCGTTCAGGCGGTCAAGTCGCGCGTCGAGGACGATGTCGGCTATCTGCGCGTCATCTCCTTCACCGAGAAGACCTATCCGGACCTCGAAAAGGCGATCCAGAAGATCAAGGCGACCATTCCGGCCGACAAGCTCAAGGGCTTCGTCCTTGACCTGCGTCTCAACCCCGGCGGTCTGCTCGATCAGGCGATCAATGTTTCCGACGCCTTCCTGCAGCGCGGCGAAGTGGTTTCGACCCGTGGCCGCAATCCGGATGAAACCCGCCGCTTCAATGCTGGCCCGGGCGATCTGACGGATGGCAAGCCGCTGATCGTCCTCATTAACGGCGGCTCGGCTTCCGCGTCGGAAATCGTTGCCGGCGCCCTGCAGGATCTGCGCCGTGCCACGGTTCTCGGCACGCGTTCCTTCGGCAAGGGTTCGGTCCAGACTATCATTCCGCTTGGCGAAAACGGCGCGCTGCGCCTGACGACGGCGCTCTACTACACACCGTCGGGCCGCTCGATCCAGGGCACCGGCATTACGCCTGACATCAAGGTGGAAGAGCCCCTTCCGGCCGATCTGCAAGGCAAGATGGTGACCGAGGGCGAATCTGCCCTGCGCGGCCACATCAAGGGCCAGAGCGAGACCGACGAAGGTTCGGGATCGGTTGCCTACGTCCCGCCGGATCCGAAGGATGACGTCCAGCTCAACTACGCGCTCGATCTGCTGCGCGGCAAGAAGACTGACCCGTCCTTCCCGCCGGACCCTGAAAAGGCTGTCGTCGCCAAGTAATCCATCGATCTCAAGGCCGGGCAGCCCGCCCGGCCTTGAGACTTTCTGCTGTTTCCCGGTTTTGGAGTGGCAACGAATTGGGAACGGACCTGCATGCACCTCTAGGCCGCAACCGCAAGGCCGCGCGAAAGCGCCCCGGCATATTGCGGATCGGACAGATTGCCGCGAGCGTCTGTCTTGTCGCGATTGGCGGCTTTTCCCTTTACACGGCATTTCGCAATGATGGCCTCGAGCAGTCGAAGCCTCCGGCATCGCTGGACACAGCGGCCGCGCCGCCGACCGATGCGATCCAGGAGCCGCAGGCATCTGCCAATCAGGCAGCAAACGGCATACCCCGCTCCGAGCCGCAATCCGGCGCCAATGTAGAACGGATGGTGACAGGCGACGGTTCTGTCGTCACTAAATACAGCCCTCGCCCGCGCGATGGCAGCGGCCCGGTTCTGGTCGATGCCATGCAGATGGGCCAGGATCCCCGCATGGCGGCCATCCCCAACGACAATCTGCTCGAAGAGACACCCTTCGGCCGGCTGCCCATCACGGGTCCCGATGGCCGGCGTCCGATGGATCAATATGCGCGGCCGTGGTCCGGCACGCGCGGCACCCGCATCGCGATCGTCCTCAGCGGCCTCGGTCTCAGCCAGACCGGCACGCAGCGCGCCATCAAGCAATTGCCGGAGGAAATCACCTTTGCCTTCGCCGCCAGTGGCAACAGCCTGCAGCGCTGGATGCAAGATGCGCGGCGCGGCGGCCATGAAATATTGCTGCAGGTGCCGCTGGAGCCGTTCGATTACCCAGCTAATGATCCGGGACCGGATACGCTGCTGACGTCGAAGCCTGTGGCGCACAACCTCGAAAGCCTGCATCGGGCGATGGGCGAGATCACCAACTATACGGGCATCATGAACTATCTGGGCGGACGTTTCCTCTCCGATCCCAAGGCCATGGAGCCGGTCATGCGGGATATCGGCAAGCGCGGGCTGCTGTTTCTCGACGATGGCACTTCAGCGCAATCCAAGACCGCCGTGGTCGCCAAAGGCACGGAGCTTCCTTACGCTTTCGCCGACTTGCAACTGGATAGCCAGGTCGATGTGAACACCATCCTGCAGAAACTCGACGAACTGGAGCGCATCGCTCGCCGCAACGGCCAGGCAATCGGTGTTGCCTCGGCCTTCGACGAGAGCATTGACGCGATCTCCAAATGGAGCGAGGAAGCGACCATGCGCGGCATCGAGATTGTCGGCGTTGCTGCACTCGTCAACGACCCCAAGAATCCCTGAGCGGAGAAAACCATGAGCCAGGCGACCGTAAAAGCTGAGGACCTCCCCTATCGCCCCTGCGTCGGTGTGATGATCCTCAACCGCGAGGGCCTCGTCTGGGCCGGGCGGCGCATTCCTGATGGTAATTCGGAGTATGACGGTTCACCCCAGCTCTGGCAGATGCCGCAGGGCGGCATCGACAAGGGCGAAGACCCGCTGGAGGCAGCCTATCGCGAACTTTACGAAGAAACCGGCATCCGGACCGTGACCCTGCTTGCCGAGGCCAAGGACTGGATCAATTACGACCTGCCGCCACAGCTGATCGGCATCGGGCTGAGGGGCAAGTACCGCGGCCAGACGCAGCGCTGGTTCGCCTTCCGCTTCGAGGGCGACGAAAGAGAGATCGCCATCAACCCGCCGCCCGGCGGCCATGAGCCGGAATTCGACGCTTGGGAATGGAAGCCGATGGAAGACCTGCCCGGCCTGATCGTTCCCTTCAAGCGCGCCGTCTATGAACGGGTCGTGGCGGAATTCAGCCACCTTTCCGGCTTAATCCCGGAAGATTGAGCATCGAACGAAGCTCAGCAATGCGTTCCAAAAGGAAACCGGCCGCCTTTCAGGCGGCCGGCTGAGATAAGATTGCCGACTGCGAATTATTCGGCTTCGTTGGCCGAATCTGCGTTGAGCTGACCATATTTGGCTTCGCCGATCTTCTCGAGCAGTTCGAGCTGCGTTTCGAGGAAGTCGATATGGCCTTCCTCGTCTGCCAACAGCTCTTCGAAAAGCTTCATGGAAACATAGTCGCCGGCGTCATGACAGATATCGCGCGATTTCTTGTAGGCAGTGCGGGCGTCATATTCGCCGGCAAGATCGGCCTCCAGAACTTCCTTGACGTTCTGACCGATGCGCAGCGGCGCAAGCGTCTGTAGATTGGGATGGCCTTCGAGGAAGATGATGCGCGCGACCAGACGGTCGGCATGGTGCATTTCCTCGATCGATTCGGCACGTTCCTTCTTGGCGAGCTTGGTGTAACCCCAGTCCTCAAGAAGGCGATAGTGGACCCAATACTGGTTGACTGCACCGAGCTCTAGAAAAAGGGCCTCGTTAAGCCGCTCGATGACTTTTTTGTCGCCTTTCAATGTCCGCTCTCCTGTTTTCCTCGTGGAATTGTTTCAAGCGGGACATGAAATCAAATATTTCCGTCTCCGTCGAGTGGCGACGGGCATGATAATCTTCGGTTGTCTGGATGATGATATCGACAACGTTCGGGAAACAGCCGCAGCAACGGCCGCGCTTGGCCATGGCGTGATAGACCTTCGCCGGCACGATAAGCTGCCAACAATCTTCATCGAGAAGATTGTTGATGACGTCCCGGATTTCCTTGTCGGTTATGTAATTGCAACTGCAGACGAGCACGTCTTCATTCCAAACATGACACTTACTATCGTGTTTTCTGCAAAAGAAGATGGGAACTGTCAAGAAAATTCGCGACCCTCATCCGATCACGATTCAGCGACAGGATATCACACGCCAGCGAGCGCATCCTTAAGTCCTTAAGAAGCATCAATTTCCTGGCTGCAAACGCCCATCAGTGAAAATTACGCCCGCGCGGCATCACGCTCGCAGTCTCTGCGATATCACCATCTTTCGCTTGTTCTGATGGGCTTCGCTCGCCGATCTTTCTGAGCAGGTTGTCCCGCGCCAGAATATCCGCCGCCTTCCGCTGTCGATGATCCTGTGTCGGGCGCAGCACCTCGTCCGAGCGCTCGCTGACGCCAAAGCGTTTTATCTCTCGCTGAAGGATACCGAGTAGCGGCGTCATATCCTCGATATGTTCGACGACGGTATGGATGACACCGCTCTGGCTTTGTAATTTGCCGTAGATCTTCACAAGCCGAGCGCCCATGACCACTGCGCGGTATTTTTCGAAGACCTTCTTCCAGACGATGGCATTGGCAACACCGGTCTCATCCTCCAACGTCATGAAGATCACACCTTTCGCCGAACCCGGCTGCTGGCGCACCAGCACCAGCCCCGCGATCGTCACTCGTCTCCCATTCGCGACACGAAGCAGATCGACATTGCGCGTCACACCTGCCTTGCCTAACTCCTCGCGCAGGAAGGAAACGGGGTGCCCTTTCAAGGAGAGCGACAGGTAGCGGTAATCCTCGATGACCTGTTCTCCCGGCAGCATATCCGGCAGCTTCGCAGCCGGCTCAGGCTGAAGATCGATATGGCGGACCTTCTCGAAGAGCGGCAGCTCCTCGGTTGCGCTTTTCACATCCAGCGCCCGCACCGCCCAGAGCGCCTGACGTCGTGATAGTCCGATGGATTGAAAAGCATCTGCATCTGCCAGCCGTTCGATAACAGATTTCTGCAGGCCGGAGCGCAGCCAGAGGTCACGTACAGAATGGTAACCCCCACCCCGGTTTTCGACGAGCTGTCCCATATCTTTAGAGGAAACGCCCTTGATCTGCAGAAGGCCAAGCCGCACGGCATGGCGAGTCTTGATGATGTCGCGCATTTCGTCGTGGCGGAAATCGACACTTGCCTGGTCAAAAACCGCTGCCTCAAGGGTGCACTCCCAATCCGAGCGATTGATATCAGCCGGCAGGATTTTCACCCCATGCTCGCGCGCATCCCGTGCCAGCTGCGCCGGGGCGTAAAAGCCCATCGGTTGCGAATTCAGCATCGCCGCACAGAAGACGTCAGGATAATAGGCTTTCAGCCATGAGGAGGCATAGACGAGCAGCGCGAAGGACGCGGCATGGCTTTCCGGAAACCCGTATTCGCCGAAACCTTTGATCTGGTTGAAGCATTGCTGCGCAAACTCGCGATCGTACTCCTTCTCGACCATCCCATCGATGAACCGCTTTTCGAAATTACCGATCGTGCCGGTCCTTTTAAAGGTCGCCATCGCCCGTCGGAGCCGGTCTGCCTCGGCAGGCGCAAAGCCCGCCGCAGTGATGGCGATCTGCATAGCCTGTTCCTGAAACAGCGGAACCCCAAGCGTTCTCTCGAGCACCGTTTTCAGTTCCTTGCTCGGATATTTGATCGGAATGTTGTTTTTGTCGTCTTCGCGACGCTTCAGATAGGGATGAACCATGTTACCCTGGATCGGTCCGGGTCGGACAATGGCTACTTCGATGACAAGATCATAGAATCTAACAGGCTTAAGACGTGGCAGCATACTCATCTGCGCTCGGCTTTCGATCTGGAACACACCAAGCGTATCCGCTCGCCACATCATCTTATAAACCGCCTCACCTTCCTTTCCATGCTCCTTATGGCCGAGATCAGCGAGCGTCTTCTTTACCTCGTAATGTAGCTCAAGCAGCGTGAAAGCTCGTCGCAGGCAGGTGAGCATACCGAGCGCCAGCACGTCCACCTTGAGAATTTCAACATTGTCGAGATCATCCTTGTCCCACTCGATCATGTAGCGATCCGGCATTGCCGTTTTCATGATCGGCACCACTTCATCAAGCCGGTCCCGCGTGATGACGAAACCGCCGACATGCTGTGTGAGGTGACGGGGAAAACCGAGAAGTTCGGAGGCATATTTGAGCACGTTCTGTGTCACCGGATCTTTGATATCAAGACCGGCCGCCTTCGCGTCCCGTTCAGAGAGATTATCCTCTGACCAACCCCAAATGAGACTGCTTATCGCAGATTGAACATCCTCCGACAGACCGAAGGCCTTGGCGACTTCACGGCCAGCCGAACGGGTGCGATAGCTGGTGACAGCAGCCGTCAGACCGGCATGCTCACGGCCATATCTTGCATAAATGGACTGAATAACCTCTTCCCGCCGTTCATGCTCGAAATCGACATCGATATCCGGCGGCTCGTGACGATCCATCGAGATGAAGCGGTCGAAAAGGAGGGTGCATTTTTCAGGATTAACCTCGGTAATCTCAAGGCAGTAACAGACAACCGAATTGGCCGCCGAACCACGCCCCTGACAGAGAACATTGAGCACATAACGGGCATGATGAATGATCTTATGAACCGTCAGGAAATAGGAAGCGTAATTCTTGTCCCCGATGAGCTTCAGCTCGTAGTCGATCTGCTTGGCCACTTTCTCCGGAACGCCATCAGGATAGCGTATTAGCGCACCCGCTCTCGTCAGCCTTTCGAGAGTTTCCTGCGGCGTTTCGCCCGGATCGTTTTCGGGGGGATAATTGTGTTTCAACTCGTTCAGCGAAAAGCTCAGCTTCCCGAAG
The DNA here is from genome assembly GCF_056398305.1 of Rhizobium sp. 01T444. Classification (NCBI taxonomy): domain Bacteria; kingdom Pseudomonadati; phylum Pseudomonadota; class Alphaproteobacteria; order Hyphomicrobiales; family Rhizobiaceae; genus Rhizobium; species Rhizobium sp. 01T444. The sequence continues at coordinate 429,628 of NZ_JBFTPD010000003.1, read as the reverse complement.
AACAGCTGCGTATTCTCGACAGCATCCGGATAATCCCGGAAGATCCTCGATATTTCACGTGAATCCTTGAGATACCGCTCTGCATTCGGCGCCAGAAGGAATCCGGCTTCCGATATCTCCACATGTTCCCGGATGGCGATCACGATATCCGAAAGCGGCCGGCGCTCGGTGTCATGATAAAGCGGCTGATTGGTCGCAATCAGCGGCATGCGATTTCGAGCAGCAAGCATGGCAAGCACCGCAAAAGCCTGCCGATCACGACCGTCATAGGCCGGCGACAGCGCCATGAAAAATGTCTTGCGGAAGCGTTTGCGAAACCGCTCCAGATAGTCTTCGAGGACTGGCTGGCCGGCTGGATCATTCACGACAGTCCGATCAGGGACGAGGGCAAGCATCATCTCATCGCCCCATTCCATAAGCTCTGCTTCCGTGAGGATGCAGGTTCCCTTAACCGATTCTTCCTTCAGATTGCCCGCGCTGAGCAGGCGGCAGAGGTTTGCCCAACCTCGCCGGTTGCGCGGATAGGCAAGGATATCAGGCGTTCCATCGCAAAAGACGAGGCGGGCGCCGGGCTGAACCCGGATAGGATCGAGGATTACCTCTTTTTTTCCCTCCTTCTTCGCCTGGGCTAGAATTTCATCTCTGTTCTTGTATCTCTCCTCAAGCTGTTCTGCCTGTGCATGTGCCCGCACCACGCCGGCCACCGAATTGCGATCCGCAATGCCGAGACCACCGAGCTTCAGGCACGCGGCCTGTACGACCATCTCTTCGGGTTTCGAAGCACCTTCGAGGAACGAGAAATTCGTCTTCGCACCGATCTCGAAAAATGTGGGTTCGGGCCTCATGCAAAGACCCCGTGCATGAACCAGCGAGGATCAGGGTTCTCACCGTAGAGACCCCGGCGATAGATCCAGAAGCGATGTCCGGCCTCATCCTCGATCCGGAAATAGTCTCGCGCTTCGGCGTTATCACCATCGATCCACCATTCCATGGCAATCCGTTCAGGGCCTTCGCTCCTCGCCACCTGATGCTGCAGGCGCCGCCAACGGAAAGTCTGCGGCGCACCATCGGGCACTTCGGCAAATGCGACATCGACCGGTTCCGGCGTTGCAAAGAGCCGCAGAGGACGTTCCTCACGCAAAGGAAGCGCGCTTCCCTGCTCCGCCTTCCGCCGGGCCGGAAGGCTCTCCATTGCCGGCACCGTGATCACGGCGCGCTCCGGCACATGGCTCTCGCGAAGCTGGAAGCTTTGCAGGCAGTCCGAACCAAGCCGGGCCGCGACACGGTCGACAAAACTTGAAAGCGAGATCTCCCCCTGCCGGTCGCCTTCGAAATCGCCCTGCGCCTCGTTGAACGGGTCATGACGCAACACATTCAGGCGCAAGATCTCGAAGCCATAACCAGCATCGATATCGTCATAGATCATCTGCAGCCGCTCGGAAAACAGCCCGGCAACGAGCTTCGGCTCACGAAGCGGCCGGGAGGCGCCGACGGAAATGCGGAAAACCCTGCCGTCGACACGAAACAGCACCAGTTCGAACACCCGGCCGCCGGCGCCGCGCGCTTCCAGGGACGGTTTTAGCGACATGGCGACCTGTCCGGTAACCGCGAGGATCTGCTCTTCCGTGCCGATCGGCTCGACCAGACGGCGTTCGGATGAGAGGCTGGCGACAGGAAGCCGAGGAGAGATGGGTTCTTCCTCACGGCCGAGCGCCTGATCAAGGCGCAGAAGCAGCGTTGGCCCGAAGCGGCGGGTCAGCGGCGCCCGCGGCGCATGAATGACATCGCCGACGTATTTGAGGCCAAGTTTCCTAAGAGCATCGACGGTCTGGCCCTCCAGCCGCAAGGCCGCGACAGGCAGCGGCATCAGCATGCGCTCCATCTCTTCATCCTCCACGACGCCGCCCTGCCCGAAACGGGAGACTGCCCAGGAAAGACCCGGCGATGAGGAGATCGCACCCCGCACATCGAGCCCCATATGGAAGAGCCGGGACAGAATATCCTTGAGAAGCGCCACCTCACCGCCGAAGAGATGGGCGCAGCCGGTAATATCGAGAAACAGCCCGTCCTTGCCGTCGAGCGCGACCATCGGCGTATAGCGGTCGCACCAGTCGGCGATCCCTTCCAGTAACCGTCGATCGGCTGCTGGATCTTCCTCCAGGACATCAAGCGCCGGAAACATGGCGCGCGCTTCGGCAACGCCCTGTTCCTTTCTCAGCCCTAGCTTCTCGGCGAATTCATCCAGCGCTGTCAGCCGCATGGCATTATTGAGCTTGCCGGAACAGACGAGGGGTGCCGCTTCAGGACGCCCTTTCAAACGCCAGGACAGGCCCCATCGCCTGCGGGCGATACGGTCCGTTGGCAGATGCGGAAAGCTGAGCGCCAGAATGCGCTGACTGTTCGCTTGGAGGCCGAGCGAAGCTTGGCTCGTCGACGGGGAAAAATTCGCGTTCATGGGGGTTCCACTCCAGAAGAAAGGAGAGCGGGGCCGGATTGCGGCTCTTCTCCAGCGTGAGACGGAAAATCGGATTGCCGATGCTGCCGGAAAATTTTGATCCATCCGGCAACGACCGCAGATCAGACGGCGCCGGCTCGACATGCAGACGGAAGACAGCGCTGCTCGCCTCCTCCTCCCCAGCCTGGCGGACGAGAAAGAGCGGACGGCGGACGGCGCGTGCCCTGAGACTGAGCCGGCGGCTTTCGGTCAGGCCGAAATGCAGGGGATTGCCGCGCACTTCGAAGACGACAACCGAGAAGGCAGCACTTTCGATGGCCGCTTCCGCCAGCCAGAGCGCATCCTCCAGCTTGCGCGGCGCGGCATGGAAAAACCTTTCCGGCTTCAGCCCGAAATCCTTCAGCCCCGGAGCATAGGGACGACCCGCCTCCAGTGTGCCGACGGCATCACCGATCCAGAGCAGCGGCAGCAACCTGCCGGTATCCTCCTCGTGCTTCTGCAGTCGCGCTGCAATGGCCATCGCCAGTCCACTCGCCGCCCCTGCATCACCGGAACTCGCCGCGCGGAATTCGGTAATCGCATCGAGCTGAAGGCCGCCTTCCAGCGCTTCATCGAGTGCTTCCACCCCGAAGGGGAGGTGTGGCAGCATACACTCCTGCCGCCGTTTGCGTCCTTCCGCCAGGGCTTCCCGTTCCGCCGCGGCAAGCGCCGGCGCGGGTTTTCCCTCCAGTCGGGCAATGGTTTCGCGGAGCGCAAAAAGCCGCTCGCGCGCCAGGGCGGTCTGCGCCATGGCGGTCTCTCCATTCGTCTTGTTCCTGTTATGTTCTTATAGATTCCAGAGCTCTAATGAAGAGTCAACAATCATTTCATAAGAATTTATTCCTGCCTTTGATTCCGCACTCGAAAATCGGCGATAAAGGTTCTATATGGGCCGCAAAGGAAGGAATACTTATGGCCCGCATAGACCAGAGCGATGATTGGCGGGACCGCCATGCGCCGGCGATCAGCACCTTCGAGTCGCTGGCAATGGAGGCCTACAGTCATCTGCCGGACGAATTTCGCAAGCTGACGACCAATCTGACCATCGAAATCGAAGATTTCCCCGACGACGAAGTCTTCGAGGATATGGCGCTGGAAACGCCCTTTGACCTGCTCGGCCTTTTCGAGGGCCGCGGCATTTCGGAGCGCTTTACCGTGGAAACCGGCGAGATGCCGAACCGCATCCGCCTCTATCGCCGTCCGATCCTCGATTACTGGGCCGAAAACGACGAAACGCTGGGTGACATCATCACCCATGTGCTGATCCATGAGATCGGCCACCACTTCGGCCTCAGCGACGATGACATGGAACGCATCGAGGCAAGTGCCGAAGAGGCGGCAGAGCGTTAAGCTTACTGCTCGGACAGCTTCATGTCCGGGTGATAATCCTTGCCCTCGACATCCTTGACGACGGCCTGGCCGCACTGCATCTGGCCGGTCGCAGCATTGAAGCCATAGCTGGGCGAGCCGGACAGCGACCAGCCCTTGTTCAGTGCCGTCGTGACCTTGTGGCAAAAGGAAGCGTCGTCGGGACCGGTCAGGAAGCGGTAGAGTTTCATCAGGCGGGCTTTCTTGCAGAAATCAGGTGCGCTTTATGGACCAGAGCTTCGGCCTGGACAAGATGCAGCCGCTCGATCATCCGCCCGTTCACATTGATGACGTTGAGCCCCTCGGTCGCCGGATCGGCGAAAGCGGCAATGATGGCTTCCGCCTCCGCAATCTCCTCCGCGTCAGGCCCGAAATGCGTGTTGGCGGCTGCAATCTGCGCCGGATGGATCAGCATCTTGCCTGCAAAACCCATGGCACGGCCCTGCCCGCACTCGGCATCGAAACCTTCGTCATCCCGGAAATCGTTGAAGACGCTGTCAAGCGCATCGAGCCCATAGGCCTTGACCGCCAGAATGACCTGCATCAGCCAGGGCACGAGATAGGTCCGCCCCGACTGCGGCAAGGCGCCCGTTTCCTTGCGCAGGTCGTTGAGGCCGACGACGAGGCAATCGAGCCGCGATCCCGGCGTGCGGCCGGATTCGGCGATCGCTGCGGCATTCAGCACGCCACGCGGCGTCTCGATCATCGCCCAGATGCGCAACTCCTCCGGCGCATAAGCCTCGGCAAGCAAATCGCTGACAGCCATTACATCCTGTGGCTCATCCACCTTTGGAAGCAGAACGGCATCGGGCGAAAGCGCCTTGACCAGTTCCAGATCCGCCAGCCCGAATCCGGATGACAAAGAATTGATACGGATGATCCTTTCCTTGCCCGCAAGCGGCGGCCCGGCAAAAAAGGCCTTCAGATTGTCGCGCGCTTCCGCCTTCTTCTCGAGCGCGACGGAATCCTCCAGATCGAGAATAACCGCATCGCAATCAAGGGAATGGGTCTTTTCAAGCGCACGCGCATTGATGGCGGGTACGCTCAGCACCGAGCGGCGCAGACGCAGGGAACGAAGAGGTGGTGTTCGGCTCATGGACCATTAGTGCCAAGCTTCGCAAAGCCCGGCAAGACAACAAAAAGCCACGCTTGGCTTGCAGAGAGGAAAAAGAAGGACCACATTCCTTTCCGTAGAAAGGTTTCAAACCAATGCAGAACATTCGCTCCATCTTCTTCATGCTTGCCGGCGCCACCGTTTTCGTGGCCATGCTGCTTCTCACCTTCTCGGTCACGCTCGCCGTTGGCGGCATCCTGACCGTGCTCATGGTCGGCCGCGCCCTTTCGATGAAGATGAAGCCCGCTCCCGTCCGCGCCCGCGCCGATGGTAAGCGCGAGATGCGCATCTGGAACGACGGCCGCGGCACGATCATCGATCTCTGATCATTTTCTCTGAAAATTCTGACCGACATTGTCGGCTCACGTTCCCATGCTACGTCCTTGAAGCAGCCAGGCATTCAGCCGGCACTTTAAAAACGAATGGAGGACGAGCATGGATGCAACGGAGAACAACCAGACCAAGATGCCGCCGGTCAAGAACGGCCTGCTTCCCTATCTGACGGTCGACGGCGCGGTAAAGGCTGCGGAATTCTACAAGAAAGCTTTCGGCGCTGAAGAAGCCTATCTCGTGCCGGTCGACGAGAGCAGCCGCACGATGCATGTGCATCTCTACATCAATGGCAGCTCGCTCATGCTGTCGGATGCCTATCCGGAATACGGCCATGCCTTCAAAGGCCATGAGGGCTTCGCCATCCAGCTGGTGATCGACGATATCGATTTCTGGTGGAACCGCGCAGTGGCTGCCGGCGCCGAAGTCGTCATGCCGGTCGAACTGATGTTCTGGGGTGATCGCTACGGCCAGCTTCGTGATCCGTTCGGCGTGCTCTGGGGCCTGAATGCACCGTCCAAGTAAAGGGACACACGCAATCGGCAGGCCGCGCGAAACATCGCGTGGCCACCATCAACGAAAGATTCTTCTTCATTTCGGCGGGAAACTGGAATAGATGCAAAGTCAGAAAGTACGTTTTGCTGAAATGGAGCATAGGTCATGGATAAATTCGTGAAGCTCACGGGCGTTGCAGCCCCTCTGCCGGTCGTCAACATCGACACCGACATGATCATTCCGAAGGACTATCTGAAGACCATCAAGCGCACCGGCCTTGGCAAGGGCCTTTTCGCCGAAGCCCGCTACAACGAAGACGGCTCCGAAAACCCTGATTTCGTGCTGAACAAGCCGGCTTACCGCGAGGCAAAGATCCTGGTTGCCGGTGACAATTTCGGCTGCGGCTCCTCGCGCGAACACGCTCCATGGGCGCTGCTCGATTTCGGCATCCGCTGCGTGATCTCCACCAGCTTCGCCGACATCTTCTATAACAACTGCTTCAAGAACGGCATCCTGCCGATCCAGGTCAGCCACGAAGACCTCGACAAGCTGATGGACGACGCCGAGCGCGGCTCCAACGCCATTCTGACGGTCGACCTTGAAAACCTCGAAATCACCGGTCCGGACGGCGGCTCGATCAAGTTCGATCTCGACGAGTTCAAGCGCCACTGCCTGCTGAACGGCCTCGATGATATCGGCCTGACCATGGAAAAGGGCAAGGCGATCGACGAGTTCGAAAAGAAGAACGCCGCTTCGCACCCCTGGGCCGCCTGAGCCTCACCAAATTGCTTTGAGATCGAGCCGGGCTTTCGCCCGGCTTTTTCTTTGTCCGGATCTCAGAGAAACTTTTCTCTCCAGACGCTGAGCTTTTCAAGCGACACGCCGATACCGCCGCAAACTTCGATCAGCGGATTGTCGAAGCGCGACAGCAGACCGGCATGCACATCGGCAACGGCAAGTGCGGCACCACAGGCCGGTTCGACCAGGATGCGCTGCGCATCGGCAAATTTCAGGCAGGCGGCCACGGCATCGGCATCGCTGACGAGAACACTTTCGATCGGGTGATGCTTCGGCAGATCGAAGACATGCTGCGCCACCTGCCGCGCGCCGAGCGAGGTGGCAATCGATGTAATGGCCGGCAGCGAAATACGCTCATTGGCCTTGAGGCTTGCATGAAATGATGCAGCTCCTTCCGTCTCGACGGCAATGACAGGCACGTCCGAAAGCCCGTTCCGCTTCAGCCCCTCGACGATGCCGGCAAGCAGACCGCCACCGCCGACGCTGGTAACGACACAATCGAATTTGGCACCCTTTGCCACCACCTCATCGATCAGCGTCGCATGGCCATCCCACAGGAGCGGATGGTCGAAAGGATGCACATAGGTCGCCTTGCGGCTTTCGGCGAGTTCGATCGCATGCGCATTGGCCTCATCGAAGACAGAACCATGAACCAGCACATTGGCGCCCGTTGCGGCAATCGTTCGACGCACGTCAGGTGCCGTCGTCTCAGGCACGACGATCGTAACAGGCACGCCAAGTGCCCGCCCGGCATAGGCTGCGGCAATGCCGGCATTGCCGCCGGAGGCGCAGAAGATCTCGCGCGCACCGTTTTGAACCTCATGCTGGCAAAGGCGGCCGACACCACGCAGCTTGAAGCTGCCTGAAGGCTGTAGCGCATCGAGCTTTAACCAAAGCGGCTTGCCGCTGGCGCTGAAATCGGGTGCTGTCTGGATCAGAGGAGTGTCGAGATGAAGGGGCGCAAAAGACATGGGAGAATATCCAGGGAAAGAAAGGCAGGCCTGTCGTTCTAGCTCGTTTGCAGGCACGGGAGCAACCTTGTCAGACATCACATGACGCGGAGGCAAGCGTACCGATTCACCCCTTCTCTCGCTTGAAATGCCCATTTCCGGGGTCTAAGAAGCCGCAGCTTGTTTTTCCGCGGAGGGTTTCATGACAGTGCGCAATCTTTTCCTGCTGCCGGGTGACGGTATCGGCCCCGAAGCCATGGGTGAAGTCCGCAAGATCATCGCTTACATGAATGAGGCGATGAATGCCGGTTTTGTCACCGACGAGGGCCTCGTTGGCGGCTGCGCCTATGATGCGCATGGCGCAGCGATCTCCGAAGACGACATGAAGAAGGCGCTAGCAGCCGACGCTGTGCTCTTCGGCGCCGTCGGCGGCCCGAAGTGGGATAGCGTTCCCTATGAAGTACGCCCGGAAGCCGGCCTACTGCGCCTGCGCAAGGATCTGGAACTTTTCGCCAATCTGCGTCCGGCGATCTGCTATCCCGCACTCGCCTCCGCTTCCTCGCTGAAGCCGGAACTGGTCGAGGGTCTCGACATCCTCATCATTCGCGAACTGACGGGCGGTGTTTATTTCGGCGAGCCGAAAGAAATCATCGATCTCGGCAATGGCCAGAAGCGCGGCATCGATACGCAGGTTTACGACACCTACGAGATCGAGCGCATTGCCGGTGTCGCCTTTGAAATGGCCCGCACCCGCAACAACCGCGTCTGCTCCATGGAAAAGCGCAACGTCATGAAATCTGGCGTGCTCTGGAACCAGGTCGTGACCGAGACGCACAAGGCGAAATATTCAGACGTACAGCTCGAGCATATGCTGGCCGATGCCGGTGGCATGCAGCTCGTGCGCCAGCCGAAACAGTTCGACGTCATCGTCACCGACAACCTCTTCGGCGACATGCTCTCGGACGTTGCCGCCATGCTGACCGGCTCTCTCGGCATGCTGCCGTCGGCCTCGCTCGGAGCACCTGACGGAAAGACCGGCAAGCGCAAGGCGCTCTATGAGCCGGTTCACGGCTCAGCACCCGATATCGCAGGCAAGGGCATCGCCAATCCGATCGCCATGATTGCCTCCTTCGCCATGTGCCTTCGCTACTCCTTCAATCTGGTCAAGGAAGCAGACAACCTCGAAAAGGCGATCGCCAACGTGCTCGACAAGGGCATCCGCACTGGCGACATCATGGCACCAGGCAGCCGCCAGGTCGGCACCGTCGAGATGGGCGACGCGATCCTCGACGAGTTCAAGGCCCTTTCTGCCTGATATTTCACGTGAAACGCTTTTCGGCCCTTCGCACCTCATGCGGAGGGCTTTTTTGTTGAAGCCAGCGTCCCCGCTCCTATGAATGATGTCACGGTAGGGTCTGGCATTCAGCGCACGGGTCGCATTTGCCATCGCTATCACGCTCACTCGCCTCTGCCTGATCCTCTCCTTCAGGGCACGAATTGGACCATTACCAAAATTGATTAGAATTATCTCGGGAGTCCCGCCCTCTGTCGTAATCCTGTGCATTTTTACCGCCTATCTCATACCCAAGGGTTATACGGATAGTCGGAATGCGGGAACTTCTAGTCTCCTTGGACAGGCGCTGGCGCAGAAATAGATGCGTCATGCCACCATTGCGGTGGCGCGCATGCCTTTTCATTACGCTGAACGCCGTCATCCTTTCCATGCTGATCTTTGATGCGCCAATCGGTGCCGGCCATCTGCCGGAGTCCATTCAGCGCTTCGGCGAGATGTTGACCGATTTCGGCAATTCCGCCTGGCTAATCCTCACCAGCGTCCTGCTCTTTTTCCACGGCAGAGCCGGCTACAAGCTTTTGAACAGTGCAAAAGCAAGGGCCCAGGCACTCTATGTGAGCTGGATCGGCGCCTACCTGTTTACGACCGTCGTCTTTTCCGGCCTGCTCGCAAACCTTCTGAAACGCACGATCGGCCGCGCGCGCCCCGAACATTTCCAGGACCTCGGGGTGCTTTCCTTCACACCCTTCTCCGGCCATGCAGCGCTGGAAAGTTTCCCGTCAGGCCATTCAACCACGGTGGGCGCCTTCTTTGCCGCCTTCGCCCTGCTCTTCCCGCGTTACCGGGTGCCCTTCATCGCCGGTGCCATCTGGCTCGGCATGACGCGTGTCATGGTCGGCGCGCACTATCCAAGTGATGTCATTGCCGGCCTTGCCTTCGGCGCGTGGTTCTCGCTGCTGACAGCAATCGTCTATGCGCGCTACGGCCTGCTTTTCAAACTTGCGCCGGATGGCTGGCCGATGTCCAAGCGATACTTCCCAAACGCATAAGAAATGACGCGTAAGAAAAATAACGCATGAAAAACCCGGCGCCTTTCGAGCGCCGGGCTTTGTTCTCAAGATATCCGCCGTGCCTTAATCCAGCGCGTGAATATCCCGATTCTTGGTTTCCGGCAGGAACAGCAGGCCGATGACCAGCGTGATCGATGCGAACACGATCGGATACCAGAGGCCGTAATAGATGTTGCCGGCGGCAGCACTCATCGCAAAGGCCGTAGCTGGCAGCAGACCGCCGAACCAGCCGTTGCCGATATGATAGGGCAGCGACATGCCGGTATAGCGGATGCGGGTCGGAAAGAGCTCGACCAGCAGCGCCGCGATCGGGCCGTAGACCATCGTCACGTAAAGTACGAGCACGAACAGGACGGCGATCGTGCCGATCCAGTTGACGCGAGCAGGATCAGCCACCATCGCGAACGTACCACCGCCAGGGATCGTGTAGACGGCCATGTCGGTGACACTTTTCGCTTCATCCGCCGTCAGCAGCTTGCCGGCAACGAGTTTGTCGGCCGGCAGCGTTTCCTTCTGGCCCGCGCGTATCGCATCGGCATTGAGGGTGAGTTCCGGATTGGCGGCGATGAAGGCATCGAGCTTGGCATCGGCAACCTTGGCAACACCGCGCTTCAGCGGATAGCCGGCATCATGAAGGGCAAGATTGACGCCCTTTTCGAAGGCAGCATTGGTCTTGGCGGCATCGGCACCGGCTGCGACAGCGTCGTAACCGGTAATCGTGTCGTCACCGACCTTCACGGTCGCCGGCTGGCCGGCCGGACCCGGCACCACGTCATAAGGCACCGAGTTCTTGGTCAGGAACGCCGTTGCGATATCGCATGAACTGGTGAACTTGGAGGTACCGGTCGGATTGAACTGGAATTTGCAATCCGCCGGATCCACCGTCACCGTTGCCCGGATCGTCGCCTGCGCCTCATAGAGGGCTGGATTTGCCGTATAAGTCATCGCCTTGAACAGCGGGAAATAGGTGACCGCTGCGATGAGCAGCCCCGCCATGATGATCGGCTTGCGGCCGATCCTGTCCGACAGTCCGCCGAAGATGACGAAGAATGGCGTGGCGAGGAAGAGGGCAATCGCGACCATGATGTTGGCCGACTGCAGATCGACCTTCAGCACGTTCTGCAGGAAGAACAGGGCGTAGAATTGACCGCCGTACCAGATGACCGCCTGGCCCATGGTAGCGCCGAAAAGCGCAATCAGCGCGATCTTGGCATTCTTCCACTGGCCGAATGCTTCCGTCAGCGGTGCCTTCGATCCCTTGCCTTCCGCCTTCATGCGCTGGAAGGCGGGCGACTCGTTCATCTTCAACCGGATCCAGACGGAGATGCCGAGCAGGACGACCGAGACGAGGAACGGAATGCGCCAGCCCCAGGCGGCAAAGGCGGTCGAGCCCATGATCGACTGGACCGTGACGATGACGATCAGCGACAGGAAGAGACCGAGGGTTGCCGTCGTCTGGATCCAGGACGTGAAATAGCCGCGGCGGCCGTTCGGCGCATGTTCGGCAACGTAAGTGGCCGCACCGCCATATTCGCCGCCCAGCGCCAGGCCCTGCAGCAGGCGCAGGCCGATCAGGATGATCGGAGCGGCAATACCGATGGAGGCAGCACCCGGCAGGATGCCGACCAGGAAGGTCGAGAAGCCCATGATGAGAATGGTCACCAGGAAGGTGTATTTGCGGCCGACGAGATCGCCGAGGCGGCCGAAGACCAATGCGCCGAACGGACGCACCAGGAAACCCGCAGCGAAGGCGAGCAGCGTGAAGATGTTACGTGTCGCTTCCGGATACTGGGTGAAATAGGTCGCGCCGATATAGGTGGCGAGCGAACCGTAAAGATAGAAATCATACCATTCGAAAACCGTGCCTAGCGACGAGGCGAAGATGACCTTCTTCTCCTCGCCCGTCATCGGACCGGCTTTCGCGCCGTCGACGCTTGCGACATTTGCCATTGTCTGTCCTCCACAGAGTGATGAGCAACGGTCGCGGCCTACTCTCCTCAAAGCATACCCCTAGCCGCGACACGCCTGACGAGAGTTTGACAGAAAAGACGAGCCAGAAAGAGGGATGCTTTGGGATTATGACTTTAGTCTAATTTTTGTGCATGGAATTGCTCTAGCATGGCTCTTGTCGTGGCGGAACAGGCACGCTGCAATCGTCACACTCGCAAAGCCTGGGCCGGGGACTGCCGGTAGGCGAGCACTGCCGGCAAGGCGGCGAGAACAGCGGCGAAGGCGAGAAGGATCACCGCAAGCGTTCCGTCTTCGCGTGCAAAGCCGACGGGCAGGTTGACGCCGCTGCTTTGCGAGAACAAGCCGGAAAGAATGAGTGCTGCGCCATAGCCGAGTGTAAAGCCAAGCCCGACTCCAACGGCGACGAGGACATAGAATTCCAGCCAGACAATGCCGAAGATCGCGCCGCGGGGAGCACCGAAGGCGCGTAGCGCGCCAATCTGCCGCCGACGCTGGCCGATATGGATGACAGTCACGAGGATCAGCGAGGCGGCGACGAGCCCCTGCGCGCCGGAGGCAACAGCAACGAGAATCTGCTTGGCATCACCGAGCGTCGCATAGAGGCTGGTCAGCACCTCGCCGGGAAAGACGGCAATCGTCGTGCCGTTGCGATAGTCCTGCCGCAGCTTGTAGGCATCGGCAATCGTCTTTGGCTTGATGAGGATGGCCGGAAGACCGGGCGTTTCCGCGGTCCAGCTCTCGTTCAGGCCGGCATGGGGATCAGGCTCCGCATGATGGTCGGCATCCTCATGGGCACCTTCCGCGTGTACGGCCTCTTCATGAGGATCCGCCTCCCCGGCGTGGTCATGCTCATGCTCTTCGCCCGCTTCCAGTCCATGGATATGCCAGACGGCCTGGATTGGAACGAGGATAGCGCGGTCCCAGGCTGTGCCTGTCGGCCGCAGGCGCCCCGTCACATGATAGGCGAGCTCCGTATGGGTGTGGCCGCCGGTTTCGATCGTGCCGTGCATCGGCTTGATCTCGCCGCCGACGGCAAGGTCGACGCTCGAGCCGATGACAGCCTCGCCCTCACTGGCGAAAACCTGGCCTTCGGAAAAGCCGCCGGAAATCGTTTCCGTCAACGCCCTCGTCGTGCCGACAATCGGATAGCCCGAGAAGGAATCGCCGAAGCCGACGGGGGCAGCCCATTCAACGCGCGGATCGGCGGCAAGCTTGGCCAGAACGTCGCCGGACATCAGCGGCAGCGCAGACGGCTGCAGGAAGATCGACGATAGCACGAGCTGGGTTTCGCTGCCGCCCGCGCCGATGACGAGATCGAACTTGTCGGCCGCACGGGCGCTACCAAGACGTAAGGCACGTTCCTGCAGGATGACGGAAACGCCGAGCGCCGTTGCAAGCGCCACCAGCAGCACGACAACGAAGGAACCAGCCCACAACCGGCGCAGATCGGCGAGGATGAAGCGGATCATGCGGCCGCTCCCTTAATGTCGGAATCGTCGATGATACGGCCGGAGCGGAATGTAAGGCGGCGATCGAGACGGCTGGCAAGGCGGGAATCGTGCGACACGACGATCAGAGTGCTGCCTTCGGCCACGGCAAGATCGAGCAGCAGATCACCGACGGCATCGCCGCTTTCCGCATCGAGGCTGGCGGTCGGCTCGTCGGCGACGATGACGCCGGGCTTGCGCAGGAGCGCCCGGGCAATCGCCACACGCTGCATTTCGCCGCGCGACATGGTCTCAATCTTCTGCCCGGCGCGTTCAAGGCCGACGATGTTAAGGAGATCGTGGGCGCGCTCGACTATTACTGACGTAGCGGCACGCGCAAGACGCGCAGGCAATAACACGTTTTCGACAGCAGACAGGCCGGGAAAAAGGTGAAATTCCTGCATGATCAATCCGATATTGGCGGCCCGGAAGCGGTCACGGCGACTTTCGGAGAGCGCGGCGATGTCCTCGCCTTTCCAGCGGATGCGGCCTTCACGAACCCGCTCTAGTCCGGTGATGACATTGACGAAGGTACTTTTACCGGAGCCCGAGCCGCCCGTCACTGCGATACGGCTGCCGGCGGCAATCGACAAATGATCGATCGCGAGCGCAGGCGCCGATAAGCCGGGAAAGGTCACGGCGAGATGTTCAATATCGAGAGCCAGCATCGACGCTCAGACAGTGAAATATTCGGCCTGGCGGATGCGCAGCAGGCTGACGAAACCAGTCTCGGGATCCTGCCAGGATCCATACTCCAGCATACCACGCACCTCGATCGTCTGGCTCGGCTGCACGAAGGTCTGCTTCTCGCCAAGATAAACGACGACGATATTGTCCGGCCAATCCGCATCCGACGAACAGAACGGGCAGAGCGACATCGGCACTTCGGTCAGCACGAAGAATTGTGCCTCTGCCTTCAGCGGCGGAGCCATGAAGCCCTTCATGCTGATGTCCTTGCCGGCAAGCGTTTTCACCTTGTCGGAGAATTCGAGCCCCAGCACACCGAACTTGCCGTAGAGCTCGTCGAAAGTGAGCGAAGAATCGGCAGCGCGAGCAAGGGAACCGACGAAGGGAAGCGTGACGGCAGCACTGATCAGCTGGCGTCTGCTGAGCTGCAGCGAAGAGAATTTTTCCATGGCGATCTCCAGGAACCAAATTCCCGGCCGCTTAGCGGCCGGGATCATGATCGATGAAAGAGGCAAGGCCAGCAAGTGGCCTTGCCGGATCGACTTGGATCAGTTCGTCTGCTTGGCGCCGAGAGCGAAAGTGTCTGCCAGCACGCGGTAGACATCGCTCTGTTCCATGTAGCCATGGAAGCCTTCAGCACCCGGACCGGCCGACTGCAGAACGACGTCGTCAACGGCGTGAACACCGCTGTCGCCGCTCTTCGGAATATTGCCCTGAACAAAGACAGCGCCAGGAACATCCTTGTACTGTTCGTTGGCGACATATTCCTTCTTTTCGTTCTGGATAGCCGGAACGAACGGGCCTTCGAGCTTCGGACGGAAGGTCTCGTAATGGTCAGGGCCGTTGTTGGCGCTCAGGAACAAGCGACGGCTGACGTCGATCTTATCGGGATAACCGTCGCCATTCTCGTCCTTGTAGTTCGGGAAGCCGGCTTCGGCATAGGTCCCGACCTTTTCGCGCATTTCCGTGCCTGGCTTCTCATCATCGACGGTACCGATGATGGAAACGCCGTGAGTGTGGTCACCGGTGACGACGATCAACGTGTCCGGATGAGCCTTCTGGAATTCGCGGGCTACACCGACCGCCTTGTCAAATTCGATGGTATCGACGACGGCACGATCCCAATCGAGCGGATGGGACATCTTGTCGATCGAGGAACCTTCAACCATGAGGAAGAAGCCTTCCGGATTCTTGGACAGACGGTCGAGCGCGACCTTGGTCATGTCGACGAGACCCGGCTGGTTCGGGAACTTTTCGACGGTGCCCTTCTTCAGGAACTCACGATCAAGCGTGACGTCCATGTTGCCGGTATGGAAGAGACCAAGAAGATTGCCTTCAGCCGATGCATTGGCCGCAAGCTCGTTCTTGTCGGTCGCAAGCTTGTAGCCGGCATCCTGGAAGAGCTTGATGTAATCCTGATTGTCCTTGCGCTTCGAACCGGCGACCTCTTTGCCGAGGAAATAGGCCGAGCCGCCGCCAAGGAGGACTTCCGGCTTGACTTCGAGCAACATGCCGACGATGTCGGCCTTGTCGCTGCGGTTGCGGGTATGGGAAACGACGGCAGCCGGCGTGGCGTCTTCGACTTCGGCCGTCGCAACGATGCCGACAGACTTTTTCGTCATGCGGCGAACGGCCTCTGCGAAGGTTTCAACGCGCGGATCATCGAGCGAGTCAGGTGTACGGTCTGCATAAACGCCAATCGCGTTGACGGCCGTCTTGTGGCCCGTCATGTAAGCCGACATTGTGTTGGCCGAGTCCGTGGCAACGGCATTCGTCGCCGACGTACCGATGAACGCCATGCGCTCGAGATCGTCCATGTTCAGGCGGCCATTCGCTTTACCTTCCGTCATGCCCTTGGACATGATGCGGGCAGCCGTGCGATGCGCGACGGAAAGACCGTCGCCGAGCAGGAAGATGATGTTCTTTGCCTTCGGCTGGGCCGCGGTGTCGTAGACGTTCCAGGTTACGGACTTCGTCTCGTCGCCGGCGGCGATCTCGACCTTATAGGCGCCAGGAGCGGAAATCTTCAGGCCGCGCAGCAGGAGAGCGGAACCGAGAGCCTTGTCTTCCTTACCCTTTTCCAGCTCGACGAACTGTGCCTCGCCCCCGAGGACAGTTTTGTAATCCTGGCCGTTGACCGTGATCTTCACGTCTTCCGGCTTGACCTGCTTGCTGAGCTCGACCTTGAAGTCGAACGGTGAACCAGCCAGAATCGTAGCGCGATCAAGCGGATAGATCGAAGCTGCCTGAGCGGCACCGGCAAGAATCGTGGTGGCCGCGAAAGCGGCGAGAAGCATACGCATGGAAAAACCCCCGTTTTTCGTTGCAGTTATTACAACGGGTCGGGGATACCCCCCGGCAATGACAGAGGGATGACAAAACGCCGCAGCATTGCAGCACCCTTCTCCTACTCTCGTCCCACACGTAAAAACCTTGACTCCTGTGGAAAACCTTTTATGAGCAACGACGGAAAAGGAATATCCATGGTTCGCCACGAGCACGCCATCGCTGAGCGCAATAACCTGGCAGAAAATGCCCGGTTGGATTTTGCCGTTCCGGTTTCTTCCAAAACCAAGGCCAAAACGACGACGAAAACCGTCTGACGTCTCTGGCCTGCCGCTCTCTCCCCGGCCCGGCTGGGGACAGGAAGCCGCGATGATATCGCGCTTCCCCCCCCTCACCGGACAAGAGGAGAGAAGAGAAAGAGAGCTTGAGAAATGGGTTTCAAAGTTGCAGTTGCCGGAGCCACCGGAAATGTCGGGCGCGAAATGCTCAACATTCTCTCCGAACGTGGTTTCCCGGCCGATGAAGTCGTAGCACTCGCCTCCTCCCGCTCCCAGGGCCTCGAGGTTTCCTACGGCGATCGGACGCTGAAGGTCTCCAATCTGGAGAATTACGATTTCTCCGACACCGATATCTGCCTGATGTCGGCCGGCGGCGAGGTTTCCAAGCGCGTCTCCCCGAAGATCGGCCAGCAGGGCTGCGTCGTCATCGATAATTCTTCGGCCTGGCGCTACGACGCCGACGTGCCGCTGATTGTTCCGGAAGTAAATCCGGATGCGATTTCGCTCTTCACAAAGCGCAACATCATTGCCAACCCGAACTGCTCGACTGCCCAGCTCGTCGTTGCGCTGAAGCCGCTGCATGACTTCGCCAAGATCAAGCGTGTCGTCGTCTCGACTTACCAGTCGGTTTCCGGCGCCGGCAAGGATGGCATGGACGAGCTCTTCAACCAGACACGCGCCGTCTTCGTTGCCGATCCGATCGAGAACAAGAAATTCACCAAGCGTATCGCCTTCAACGTCATTCCGCACATCGACACTTTCATGGAAGACGGCTACACGAAGGAAGAGTGGAAGGTTCTGGCTGAAACGAAGAAGATGCTGGATCCGAAGATCAAGGTGACCTGCACCGCGGTCCGCGTTCCGGTCTTCATCGGCCATTCTGAATCGGTCAACATCGAATTCGAAAACGAGATTACGGCTGACCAGGCCCGCGATATCCTGCGCGATGCGCCGGGCTGCCTCGTCATCGACAAGCACGAGGATGGCGGCTACATCACGCCATACGAATCCGCCGGCGAGGATGCGACTTTCATTTCGCGCATCCGCGAAGATGCGACCGTCGAAAACGGCCTCAACATCTGGGTGGTCTCCGACAACCTGCGCAAGGGTGCGGCTCTCAACGCCATCCAGATCGCCGAGCTGCTCATCAATCGTGGCCTCGTCAAGCCGCGCAAGCAGGCAGCCTGATACCATTTGTAAACCATAATATGCTAAAGCCCCTGCTCGACGAGCGGGGCTTTTTCGGGCAAATACCGCCGTATAAGCGTTCGCTAAAAGGTGATCGTGACAAAGTCGCCGGTGGCTGGCATTCTCTTGCCCGGCTTAAAAGCTATGCAGATCGAGAGCGGGGTTTCTCAATGCGCATGAAAAAATTGATTTTGGCGGCCGCCGCGGCAATGGGCGTCCTCCATACGGTACCGGCGTTCGCGCAGGGTCCCCAATGCGGCAATACCAGCGCCGGTTTCGATGCCTGGGTCGCCGACTTCAAGCAGACGGCAGCGGCCAATGGCGTCAGCCAGTCGGTCCTGAGCCGTGCCTTCGCTAATGTCAGCTATAACAAGCCGACGATCGCCGCCGACCGCGGCCAGAAGAGCTTCAAGCTGTCCTTCGACGCATTCATGAAGAAGCGCGGCGGTGCGGCCGTCATCTCTCGCGGCCGTTCGATGAAAGCCGCCAACCAGGCTCTCTTCGCTTCGATCGAGCGCCGCTTCGGCGTTCCGGCCGGTCCGCTGATCGCCATCTGGGGCATGGAAACCGGCTTCGGCAGCTATATGGGCAACCAGCATACGATGTCCGCAGTCTCCACCCTCGCCTATGACTGCCGTCGCTCGGAATATTTCACCGACCAGCTTTATGCAGCCTTGCAGCTCGTTTCGGAAGGCTATCTCAGCCCGCAAGCCCGCGGTGCTGCCCATGGCGAAATCGGCCAGACGCAGTTCCTGCCACGCAACGTCGTAAGCTACGGCGCGGACGGTGACGGTGACGGCCGCGTCGATATGGTTGGCTCCCGCGCTGATGCGCTGGCCTCTACCGCCAATTTCCTTAAGGGTCACGGCTGGCGTGCCGGCGCCGGTTACCAGCCGGGCGAGCCGAACTTCGTCGCCATCCAGGGCTGGAATGCCGCAACGGTCTATCAGCAGGCAATCGCCTATATCGGTCAGCAGATCGACGGCAACTGAAGAGACGTTCAATAGGAAAATGATACGAGCGCCGCATACGAATGCGGCGTTTTTCAACTGCGGATATCGTGGGTTCCGCCGGCAGCCTTGCGCCGCTCTTCCTGCGGTGCCGCCGAAGGAACAATCGGCCCGGCAACGACACAATTGCGTCCCGAGGCCTTGGCGGCATAGAGCGCCAGATCGGCGCGCTTCACCAGATCATCGAAATTGCGATTGCTCACGGCATTTGCACGCCCCGCACAGCCGAAGCTTGCGGTAACCCGCAGACGCTCGCCACTCGGCAACACGATGTCAGCAGCCTCGATGGCCAATCGGACACGTTCCGCAACGATCGCCGCATCCTCAGGTGTCGAATCCGGCAGCAACGCCATGAACTCCTCGCCACCGTGGCGCACCAGCAGATCGAAGGAGCGGAAGCTTTCCCGCGCGACGCCGGCTACGTGCTTCAGCACGATATCGCCGGCATCATGACCATACACGTCGTTGATTTTCTTGAAGTGATCGAGATCGAACAACACGACCGAAATCCAACGTGATCCATATTCAGCCTGCATCAGAAGCGCTAAAGCGGCAGCCTCGAAGCCACGGCGATTATAAAGGCCTGTCAGAAGATCGGTTTGGGCAGCATTGCGCAGCTCGTTGATGAGTAGTTCACGCTCTTCGGTGACACGGGCGACGAGGCGGATGCCCCGAACCGCAAGCGCCGCAATAAGGGCAACGAGCAGAACCAGTCCGGATGACAACGCAAGCACGATCGTCATGTGAATGTGCGAGCGCATCGATAGCTTCTGTCCGGTCACATGAATATCATCGGTTACGGAGGCGATTTTCTGCCGCAGGAAATCCAGCCGCTCGTTCTGGATACCAATCCATTTGTCTCGGATCGCCTTGTCCGGCCGCAGCGCACCGGAAACCATGGCCTTTGTGAAGGTATCGGCCCAGACCTCGTCGGGCTGAGCCCTATAGGCAAGGATCTCCCGGACGACAGGCGAGGAAGAATGAAAACGCAGGCGATCCATGCCGTTACCGAGCATCATTTCGCCTTGAACGAGCTGCTCGTGCGACATGGCGGAAAAGTCGGTTTGGTCGAAATAACGCTGGCCAAGGTTGCCGATCAGCCGCTCACCGTAGTAGGTCAGCAGGATACTCATCAGCTCGCTGGATTTGCGCATCAACACGGGATCATGGATCCTCGACGAAAGCGACGAGACGAGACCAAGCTGCTTCAATCCGGCCTGACCATAGATATGAACGGGGTTGCCGCCTTTGCCGTAATAACCTCGATCGACCGCCGAACGCGCCGCAACGATACGGCTGTAAGCAAGGCGGAGATCGGAAAGCTGTGACTGCAGACCGAGATCAAGTGTTTCAACGGGCGGGAGACTGGCGTTGAAACGCGCGCGTTCGCTGTCGAGCGCGCTCCGCCTTTCCATCATGGCCGCCCTGGTTATCTCGTCCGGATTGTTGATGTAGGTTCGCGTCGCGACGAGTTCCGCCAGGATCTCATTGGCAGCAATCGATCCTCCACGAGCAAGAACATCGGCAAAGAGATGGTCATTTTCGAGCGCGCGGTACTGCATGAGCGAGGAGCGGATCAACACCACTCCTTCGACAATCATGAAGACGAAGGGCAGCAGAATGGCGGCTAGTACTGCCCTTCTGATATTCTTGAATTTCAGCACTTCGAAATTCATAACTGATCCACGCGCATATACCGCCTGCAAGCGCAGCTTAGTGGAATATCTTAAAAAACTGCTAAAGCGGTCTATCCCTAGATTTCGGGACGGATAAAATCGAGTGTCTCAGAATCCATCACCCAGAGCTCGCCGGTCGAAATGTCGAACCAGGCGCCGTGAAGCTCCAGCTTGCCCTCTTCTTCAAGCGCCTTGATATCAGGGAAAGATCTGAGATTGTTGATCGAATTGCGGATGGAGACCCGCTCCAGCGCAGTCTGCCGTTCGGCCGGCGTCATGACGTTGTTGCTGCCAATCTGTTCGGCGGCAGGGCGAACGAGCGACATCCAGCGGCCGATGAAATCACCCGATGACAAAGGCTCGGCATCGGGATCGAGGGCTGCGCGGATACCGCCGCAGCGGCCATGGCCCATGACAACGATATTCTTGACCTTCAGCGCCTGCACGGCGAATTCGAGCGCTGCCGACGTGGAATGGAAATGGCCATCCGGTTCATAGGGCGGCACCATGTTGGCGACGTTGCGGATGACGAAGAGTTCGCCCGGCCCTGCATCGAAGATCAGCTCGGGAGCAGCGCGCGAGTCGCAACAGGCAATAACGAGCGTCGTCGGGTTCTGCCCGTTTTCTGCAAGCTGCCGATACCGGTCGCGGGCATCGGCATATCGCCCGCTCATGAAGTTGCGATAACCGTCCAGCAGGGAGTTGGGGAAGCTCATCATGTCTCTGGATTAGCGCGCGCGTGAGCCAAGATCAACTGCTGCGCTGCAAAAGCCTGAGACCTATTTTTTCCGCCGCTGGGCAGGATGGACCAGGTGACGCATCTGCACCATTGCCATGGGCGTCGAAAGACTGGAGGCATCGCTTGCCAGCATCAGCTCGTTGCTGCCGCGCTTGACAGCGCGCGCCAACACTTCGAACACGCTGGCGGTCGCCAGCTGCAGCGCCTTTTTATCCTCCATTCCCGAAAGCAGGCGAGAGAGAAAAAGGGCGGCAAGCAGGTCGCCGAGCCCATTTGGTGGGTTTTCAACGACACGGTGTTCGGCAAGCAGGGCATGCCTTCCGGAGAGATAGAGATTGCCGGTGCCCCCCGCCATCATCGGCACCGCCGATGTGACCAGCATGCGTGAGGGGCCGAGCGAAAGAGCGGCCTCCATGACCGCGTTGTTGTCATCGAGTGCCGCCCCTGAAAGCCAGGCAAGTTCGTACCGGTTCGGCGTTGCGAGCGAGGCAAGCGGTATCAGATGGTCACGGATCGCCTCGGCTGTCGCTTCCGGGACGTAGAGGCCGCCGAGATCACCCATGACCGGATCGCAGACATAGAGCAGCTCCGGATTCTTCTCGCGCAAGGATGCAACGAGTTTCGCGACGGAGCGGGCCTGGGCGGCGTTGCCGAAGTAGCCCGACAAGACGGCCTTGACCTCGCCGATCCATGGCGCGCGGATGAGATCGTCAATCGCCGCCTCGAAATCGGCATCGGCGAAGGTCAGCCGTGTCGAGCGGCCATGACCGGGATGCCAGGGCAGCACGATCGTCGGCAGCGCCCAGACCTGATGGCCGAGCGTTTCCAGCGCAAAGACCGCAGCACGGTTTCCAACCGACCCCCGCACGACATGGCTGGAGATGACGATGACTGCGCCCGCTGCGTTTTCCGACATGGCATCCGAATCCGAATTTCGACCGCCGTTGATGATCTTTTTGACGAGGCGCTGTCAACCATTCTTCACGGGAGCGTGGAAATGTGCGGCGGGACGAAAAAGCCGGATAAAGTCATTTCGCCGTCGATAGGCATAAAACGACCTAAAAGCTTTCGAAATCTCTCGCCAGCATAGCCAAAAAAGCACGAAAACTACTTTTCGAAGCGCTCTTTTAAGGATTCTTTCGAAGAACCTTCTGCTACCTTGCCCACATCAAAACAATCGGGGGGATGATCCATGGCCACCAGAAACAATCCAAAACGGGAAAAGCAGATCGAGAGCGCGCGCAAAATCGCGGCCGCGACCGGCGAACCCCATCTCGATCCCGAAATTCTCTTCGGCCGTGCCAGCGGCGACGACCTCGAACTCTACACGCCGGAAATGCTTGCGCTTTCCTCCGTACACTCGGCAGCCGAGCTCGGCGCCTGGAACGGCAAGGTGCCGCGCGTCAGCATCGACACGGTCGCCGATGTCACGCCCGATGGCGTTGCAATCTCCATTCTTTCGGTGACGGATCACAATAAGCCCTTCCTCTACGAATCCGTCATGGGTGAGGTGACCAGCACCTACCGCGACATCTACATGGCAGTTCATCCGATCCTGATCCTGGAAGACGGCAAGGCTCCGGAACTCTATTCCGCCGATGTGCCGAGCGACCCGGCAAAGCGGGTGAGCCACATCCAGCTTCACATTTCGCCTCTGAGCCCCTCCCAGGCCGCCGACCTGATCAAGCGGATCAAGGCAGTACTCGAGCAGGTAGAGCTTGCCGTTTCCGACTGGAAGCCGATGCTTGCCCGCGTCGATGAAGTGATTTCAGAGCTTTCGAATTACAACGCCAGCCGCAAGAAAGCCGACCGTGACGAGGCGATCGCCTTCCTGACCTGGCTGCGTGACGAGAACTTCACCTTCCTCGGCATGCGCGACTACGTCTATTCCGGCAAGGGTCCCGATTCCAAGGTCGAACGCGACAAGGGAACAGGCCTCGGCATTCTCTCCAATCCCGAGGTTCTTGTTCTGCGCACCGGTAAGGACGCCGTGACGACGACGCCGGAAATTCTCGCCTTCCTCGATGGTCCCGATTTCCTGATCGTCACCAAAGCCAACGTGAAATCCATTGTCCATCGCCGCGCCTACATGGATTATGTCGGCGTCAAGCGCTTCGACGCACAGGGCAACGTAACGGGGGAACTCCGCATCGTTGGCCTGTTCACCTCGACAGCCTATACGTCCTCGGCCACCGAAATCCCGCTACTGCGGTCCAAAATCGAGAAGGTGAAGGAGCATTTCGGCTTCGACCCGATGAGCCACTCCGGCCGTATGCTCGACAATACGCTGGAATCCTATCCGCGCGACGACCTCTTCCAGATCGATACGCCGCTGCTCGCGACCTTTGCAGAGCAGATCAATGACCTCGCCGATCGCCCGCGCGTGCGGGTGCTGCCGCGCATCGACCATTTCGACCGTTTCGTCTCGGTCATCATCTTCGTGCCGCGCGAGGAATATGACTCGATCGTGCGCGAACGCATCGGCGCCTATCTGAAAACCGTCTATGACGGCCGTGTTTCCGCCTATTATCCGGCCTTCCCGGAAGGTGGAGTGGCTCGCGTTCACTTCATCATCGGCCGCTCGGGCGGTAAGACGCCACGCATCCATCAGGCCAAGCTCGAGGAGACGATCCGCCAGATCACCGCGCGCTGGGACAGCCGCTTCGAGATGCTCGCCGGTCCCAAGGCGCCGAAGCTCGGCGTCAGCAACGCCTTCCAGGAAGCCTTCACGCCGGATGAAGCGGTCGGCGATCTGCCCGACATCGCCGCATGCGCCGCCGGCGAGCCGATCCGCATCGAATTCTACTATCGCCAGGACGATGAACGCGGCCGCATCCTGTCGCTGAAGATCTTCCATAGCGGCGAACAGCTGCCGCTGTCGCGCCGCGTGCCTCTACTCGAAAACCTCGGCTTCAACGTCCTGAGCGAACGGACCTTCGATATCGAAGTTCCGGCCGCCGACAGCGCCATCAACATTGTCGTGCTGCACGACATGGAACTCGAGGCTCGCAGCGGTGCGGACATTGACCTCGCACGTTTTGGCGCACCGCTCGAAGAAGCCTTCGTCGCAGCCTTCAGTGACACGATCGACAATGACAGCTTCAACCGGCTGATCCTGTCGGCCGGTCTCTCGGCCCGCGAGGTTAGTGTGCTGCGCGCCTATGCGCGCTATCTGCGCCAGGCCGGCATCGCCTATTCGCAGGATTATATCGCAACCACCCTCGACAAATATCCTGTTATCGCCGCTTCGATCTTCCGCCTGTTCCACGACACGCTCGATACGAAGCTGTCGGAAAAGGCGCGTATCAAGAAGCTCGCCGAACTGCATCAGGCAATCGAAGCCGAGCTTGCCGACGTGCCGAGCCTGGATGACGACCGTATCCTGCGCCGCTATGTCAATATCGTCGATGCAACGCTGCGCACCAATTATTTCCAGCGCAATGCCGATGGGACACCGAAGGCGATGCTCGCCTTCAAGCTCGACCCGCATCTGGTCGACGGCCTGCCGGAACCGAAGCCTTTCCGTGAAATCTTCGTGTATGGCGTGGAAGTGGAAGGCGTGCATCTGCGCTTCGGCCGCGTTGCCCGTGGCGGCCTGCGCTGGTCGGACCGCGCCGAGGACTATCGTACCGAAGTTCTGGGCCTCGTGAAGGCGCAGCAGGTCAAGAATGCTGTGATCGTGCCTGTCGGTGCCAAGGGCGGTTTCTATCCCAAGAAACTGCCGATCGGCGGCAGCCGCGATGAGGTCTTCAATGCAGGCAGGGAAGCCTACAAAACCTATATCCGTACGCTGCTTTCCATCACTGACAATATCTCCGGCGCCGACATCGTCCCGCCTGATAACACGGTGCGTCTCGATGGCGATGACCCCTATTTCGTCGTCGCTGCCGACAAGGGCACGGCAACCTTTTCCGACACCGCCAATGCCCTTGCTCAGGAAGCGGGCTTCTGGCTGGACGACGCCTTCGCTTCGGGTGGTTCGGCCGGTTACGATCACAAGAAAATGGGCATCACCGCACGCGGCGCGTGGGAAACCGTGAAGCGTCATTTCCGCGAAATGGACATCGATATCCAGACGACACCTTTCACAGTTTCCGGCGTCGGCGACATGTCCGGTGACGTTTTCGGCAATGGCATGCTGCTCTCGCCGAAGATCCGGCTAGTCGCCGCTTTCGATCATCGCGACATCGTCATCGACCCCGACCCTGATATGGAAAAGACGCTCGCAGAGCGCCAGCGCTTGTTCAACCTACCGCGCTCAAGCTGGCAGGACTTCGACAAGTCCGTGCTCTCGAAAGGCGCCATGATCATTTCGCGCTCGGCAAAGTCGGTTACGCTGACGCCGGAGGCCGTAGCCGCAATCGGCATCGACAAGGCGGTCGCCACGCCCTTCGAGATCATGACGGCGATCCTGAAGAGCCCGGTCGACCTGCTCTGGTTTGGCGGCATCGGCACCTACGTGAAGGCCGCGTCGGAAACCGATGCGGAAGTGGGCGACCGCGCCAACGATCCGATCCGCATCACGGCCGACGAAGTGCGCGCCAAGGTAATCGGCGAAGGCGCCAATCTCGGCGTCACGCAGAAGGGCCGCATTGCCTATGGCCTGAAGGGCGGACGCAGCAATTCCGATGCTATCGACAACTCTGCCGGCGTTAACACGTCGGACGTCGAGGTCAATATCAAGATCGCGCTGGCAAACGCCATGCATGAACAGCGCCTCAACCGGGCAAAGCGCGACCAGCTTCTCGGCAGCATGACCGATGAAGTGGCCGGCCTCGTGCTGCGCAACAACTACCTGCAGTCCCTGGCGATCTCACTGACATCCCGCAAAGGAACGGCAAACGGCCTGGAACTCGGCCGCTTCATGAGCGTGCTGGAAGCAGCCGGCCAACTGAACCGCAAGGTCGAGACGCTTCCCGACGACGCCTCGCTGTCCGAACGTTACACGGCCGGACGGCCACTGACGCGCCCCGAGATCGGCGTGCTGCTCTCCTATGCCAAGATCGTCCTCTTCGACGCGCTGATCGCCAGTGAGTTACCTGATGACCCTTATTTCATCAGCACGCTATTCAACTACTTCCCGGCCAAGATGCAGAAGTCGAACGCATCCGACATCGACACCCACCGGCTGAAGCGGGAAATCGTCGCGACCGTCCTCGCAAATGAGGCGATCAACCGCGGCGGGCCGGGCTTTACGGTGAGCATGATGGATGCCACAGCGGCCTCTGCCTCTGAGGTCGTACGCGCCGCGATCGTCGCCCGTGACGGCTTTGATCTCAACCGGCTATGGGCCGAAACCGATGCCCTGGACAACAAGGTTTCCGGCGAGGTCCAGAACCGGATTTACGAGGAGATCACCAATAACTTCACCGTGCTGACACGTCTGCTGCTGAAGACCGGCATGACCCGAGGCGGGATGGCGGAAATCATTAGCCGGCTGCAGGCTGCTCTGAAAAAACTTAAACCCGCCTTTGCCGAGCAGGCAGCAGCCGAAGTCTCAGCGCGCCAGCAGGAGTACCAGCAGGCCGGCCTGCCGGAAAAACTGGCCGCCGAAATTGCAGCTCTACCGACCCTCGCCCTTGTGCCGGAAATCATGCAGATCGCCGAACGGACCGGCGAGGCGCTGCCGCGTGCGGCCGAAAACTATTTTGCCGTCACCCAGACCTTCCGTGTCGGCCGGCTGCTTGCTGCGGGGAACCGCATCATTACGTCGGACCACTATGAAAACCTCGCGCTTGCCCGCAGCATCGACCAGATCGCCAGCGCCCGTCGCGATATCGTGATCTCCGCACTTTCAGATCACGGCAAGGAAAAGCAGCCGGTCCAGGCCTGGCATGCGCAGGACAGGATCCGCATCAACCGCATCGTCGAGGAGCTTGCGAGCCTCAGCGACGGTGCCGATCCGAACCTCGCCCGCATCACTGTTGCCGCAGGCATCCTGACCGACCTTGCGCGCGACCGGGCGAGATGAGACAGTCCGCCCCAAAAAGGAGCGGACGCTTGAATCGCATTGACTGGACAGGAACGCAGCCGCCGAAAGCCACGGAGAAGGGCATATGGGGCTGGATGCTCTTCGATTGGGCAGCCCAGCCTTTCTTCACCGTGGTCACCACCTTCATTTTCGGCCCCTACTTCGTCTCGCGGCTGACGGCCGATCCCGTCTCCGCGCAGACGATGTGGAGCAATATGGCGACGATCTCCTCGATCATCATCGCCATCCTGTCTCCCATACTAGGCTCCATTGCCGACCAGTCCGGCGCACGCAAACCCTGGATCGCCTTCTTCGCTGTGATCAAGATCGTCAGCCTCTGCTGCCTCTGGTTTGCTGCCCCGGGCTCGCCAATTATCTATCCCGTCATCTTCATGATCCTTGCCTCGATTTCGGCGGAGTTTTCGATCGTATTCAACGATTCCATGATGCCGCGCCTTGTCGGCAAGGATGAGGTTGGCAGGCTTTCCAACACCGCCTGGGGTCTTGGTTATCTCGGCGGTATGATCGTGCTGATCGCCGTCGTGGTACTGCTGGCCGGCAGCCCCGAAAGCGGCAAGACCATTCTGGGCCTCGATCCGCTTTTCGGTCTCGATCCTCATACGGGCGAGGATGCGCGCGTCACCGGTCCGATTTCGGCCGTCTGGTATCTGATCTTCATCCTGCCGATGTTTTTCTTCACACCGGATGCCCGCAAGGGACTGCCTTTCGGCTTTGCCGTGCGTTTCGGCCTCAGGGAATTGCGCAATACGCTCGGCGAACTGAAGACGCGCCGCAATATCCTGACCTTCCTTATCGCCCGCATGATCTATCAGGATGGCGTCAACGGCCTGCTGATCCTTGGCGGCGCCTTCGCGGCGGGCATGTTCGGCTGGGCCACGATCGAGATCGGCATCTACGGGATCATTCTCAATGTCGTGGCAATCCTCGGCTGCCTGATTGCCGGACGCGTCGACAGGGGGATCGGCTCGAAGGTGACTGTTATCATCAGCCTCACCATGCTGTTGCTGGCCACGATCGGCATTATTTCCACCGGCCCCGGCTACACTTTCTTCGGACTGATGCCGCTTTCGACCGCCGACGGCGGTGGACTTTTCGGCACGATGGCAGAAAAAGCCTATATCCTCTATGGCCTGTTGATCGGTCTTGCCTTTGGCCCGGTGCAGGCCTCATCGCGCTCCTATCTGGCGCGCAGCGTCAGCCTCGAAGAAGCGGGCCGTTATTTCGGCATCTATGCGCTGTCCGGCCGCGCCACGAGCTTCATGGCAACGCTGTTGTTTTCGATTGTGACCTATTTGACCGGATCGGCGCATCTCGGCATGTCGACGCTGATCCTGTTCCTGGCCGGAGGCCTGGTGCTGCTGATCCGCACGCCCTATCCGGCGGATCGCGCCTGACATATTCCCCCGGCCGCAAAGCCGGGGGCATATCCGTTGCTCCGCTTAATGGCGGAAATGGCGCATGCCGGTAAAGACCATCGCGACATTGTGCTCGTTTGCCGCATCGATGACTTCCTGATCGCGCATAGAACCGCCCGGCTGGATCACGGCGGTGGCGCCAGCAGCAATCATCGACAGTAAGCCATCGGCGAAGGGCAGGAAGGCCTCGGAGGCGACTGCCGAACCATGTGTCATCGGAACGGCGAGACCAAGCGCCTTGGCCGCTTCCTCAGCTTTGAGCGCAGCGATGCGGGCGGAATCGACACGGCTCATCTGGCCGGCGCCTATACCTGCGGTCTGGCCGTCCTTGGCATAGACCACGGCATTCGACTTCACATGCTTGCCGACCTTGAAGGCGAACTTCATGTCTTCGAGTTCCTGGGCCGTGGGCGCGCGTTTAGTGACCACCTTCAGTTCCAGATCCTCGACCATGCCGTTGTCGCGGCTCTGGACGAGCAGGCCGCCGGAAACGGTCTTGGCAGTGATGCCGGCCGCACGCGCGTCCGGCAGGCCGCCGGCTGAAAGCAGGCGCAGGTTCGGCTTGCGTGCCACGATTGCCTTGGCTTCTTCGGTGACGTCAGGCGCAATGATGACCTCGGTGAAGAGCTGGATGATTTCTTCGGCCGTCGCCGCATCGAGCGTCTGGTTCAATGCGATGATACCGCCGAAAGCCGAGACGGAATCGCAGGCAAGCGCCCGCTTATAGGCCTCGAGAAGTGTTGAACCGGTTGCGACACCGCAGGGATTGGCGTGCTTGATGATGGCGCAGGCCGGCGACTTCTCCGGCAGGAACTCGGCCACGAGTTCGTAGGCTGCATCGGTATCGTTGATATTGTTGTAGGAAAGTTGCTTACCCTGCAGGAGGACGGCTGTCGAAACGCCCGGGCGCTTTTCGCCCGTCACGTAGAAGGCGGCCTTCTGGTGCGGGTTTTCACCGTAGCGCATCTCTTCCTTCAGCACGCCGCCAATGGTGCGATGACGCGGCGTATCGATCGAAAGCGCTTCAGCAAACCAGTTGGAGATGGCAGCGTCATAGGCGGCAGTACGGGCATAGGCTTTGGCCGCCATGCGCTGGCGGAAGGCATAGGCTGTCTTGCCGGCATCGGCCGACAGTTGCTCGGCCAGCTCGGCATAGTCGGCCGGGTCGGTGATGACGGTGACATAGGCATGGTTCTTAGCGGAAGCACGGATCATTGCCGGGCCACCGATATCGATATTCTCGACCGTCGTCGGATAGTCACCGCCGGCCGCACGAACATCCTCAAAGGGATAGAGATTGACGACCAGCAGGTCGATGCCGTCGATCCCATGGGCCTTCATGGCTTCCTGATGCTCGACATCGTCACGGATCGCCAGCAGGCCGCCATGCACCTTGGGATGCAGGGTCTTCACGCGGCCATCCATGATTTCCGGAAACTGCGTCACTTCGGAAACGTCGGTCACCGCAAGTCCTTCGGCCGCGATCGCCTTGTAAGTGCCGCCGGTCGACAGCAGGCGCACGCCACGCGCCGAAAGCGCACGGGCAAGTTCGATGATACCGGTCTTGTCGAAGACAGAGAGCAGCGCGGTCTTGACTTCGACCTTGTCGGGGGCGGGGATTTTCTTGGAAATGACGGCCATGAACCTTCTCCGTTCGGGCTTCGGGAGACATCCGGGCAAGGGACGCTTGATGGGGCCGCGTTACCACAGCTTGGAGCCGGCGCAAACAGCTGCTAGCCCTTGCGCGATAAAAACCAGCGAATTTCAGGTTTCTCCGCCAAATCGAAATCGATCTCGATCTGGTCCGAGCTGCTGATACCGGCGCTGTCAGCAAAGAAAATATCTTCCGAGATCAGCACTTCATTGCCGGGAGAGGAAAACAACCAGCTTTCGCCATCCGGCGCCGTCAGCAGCACGGATTCCGTATCGTTCTGCCTAGGCACGATGGCGGGATGGATGTGGAAGCGGGCAACCGCCCGCAGCGGACCTTCACTGTGATACCGGTCGTCCGTCACAAAACGGTCCATGCCGGTCACGATGGAGCCAGCGGCGTTCAGCGTCAGCTCCCGCTCATGGATGACGCCAAAAGCATCGAGATAGCCGTCATGCCTCGCCTTGATGCCTTCACGGCCATCCTCGGTCTCCACGCGCTCGGCGGCAACCGTTTCCACCGGCTCCGTCATCATATGGGCCAGAAAAGCCGAGGGAGAGAACCGACTAGAGGACGTATCGTTCAGGACCACGGTGGAATGGGCAGCCGTGGTGCGGGCCATCTGGACATAGCGTTGGCCTGCGAATTTCGGCGATCCCGAGTTGACGATGAAGCGGTAGCGGCCTGAGGACATTTCGAAGGAGAGACTGCCTGCATGGGCTGTTCTGAAGCAGGCGGGCGAGGGTGGTCCGGTATCGGCAATGATCACCGTCTTGCCGGCGGCAAGTCGCTGATAGCGGGAATGCGGTAGCGCTTTGAACGGCTGGCCTGCAGTCTCGTCGTAGCGCAGCACGGACATCAGCTCGTCTGCCAGCGTGGATGTCGCACCGTTGAAAAGCGCCAGATCTCCATCCTGATGGCGGAAGAAGCGCAGGGCAGGGTACATGCGGTCAATACCGGAGATCAGCTTCTGTGGCAGATCGTGGCCGAGATTGACATAGGTCTGCCGCAGCGGCAGCAGATCGAGCAGCAGCTCAAGCCCGACGCGTGGATTGCGGGAGATATGGCCTCCGTCAGGCAGAATCTGGCTGTCGAATTCGCGGTCGAGCGCCTGGGCCGCCCGCCGCACTGTCGAGGCACGCACTGGCATAGCGACAGAGGCCGTCGCGAGCGCGATGCGCAAGCGGAAGCGGACTTCGCCGGTCGAATAGGGCGCCATGCGGCGCAAATAACCGATATGAAAGGCGAGCGACTTCATGAAGCGGCGATAAAAACCGCGATCGGCATTCTGCAGGACGACCGGAGAATGCGCCAGCCAGGCAATGACACGCTGCGAGACGACGTCGGTCTCCCAGGCGATCCCTTCAATACGACCCCCGTGAATAGAGAGCCAACTATCGACGATCACACGGGCAACGGCCGAACCGCGCTCGCTCTTATTGGCCCGCATATGCCGCAGCCAGCCGAAGCTATGAAGCCTGACCGCAAAAGCGCGTGACGGAAGCGTCAACGTGAAGGGGGATTTGCCGCCGGTTTCCAACATACGCCCGGCAAGCGGAAACCGGCCGTCCATGATTTCTTCGGCAACGTGTGAATCGACGCCTCTCAGATCCGTCGGCGCGACGATCAGGCGTTCCGGCACCGGTATGGCATGGCGGAAGAAACGCAAGCGCAGAAGTGCGGCACGGCGCGTACCGCGCCGCCAAGCTTCCCGAACATACATGCTCGCAAGACGCCGACCGGACTGCATATCAATTGTCTATTGCCCCTCGTGGTTAAGAATAGATGAATCAAAACCGATTTCATTAGCCACGATGTATTATTTTGTGATGAAGTTGGAATATAATAGAACTTAGACGCGTCTGAGCACCGCAGCGTAGAAGCCATCGAGGCCCGATGCAAAACCATCAGGCATATCCAGCATTGTAGGAAGTGTGCGGAACTCGCCCAGTGGTGTAATCGCCTGGCTCATACCGGGCCATTTTTCGGTGTCGATCGGCACCCGTTCAACGCCCTTCACATCTTCGAGTACGCGCGCCACGACCTCCTCGCCTTCCTGCGGATCGAGCGAGCAGTTGGAAAAGACGAGCACGCCGCCAGGGTTCAGCAGGGTAATAGCATGGCGCAGAAGACGCTCCTGCAGTGCTGCGAGCTTGGTGATATCCTCGGCGCCTTTCGTCCAGAGCACGTCGGGATGCCGGCGCGTCGTACCTGTCGAAGAGCAGGGCGCGTCGAGAAGAATCGCGTCGAAACGCTCCGACGGTTCGAATTTCGTGAGATCCACCGCGATCGTATCGGCTTCGAGGCCCAGCCGCTCCAGATTGGAGCGCAAGCGCTTCAGCCGATTTTCGGACTGGTCGATCGCCGTCACCTTGCCACCGGCAAGGATGAGCTGGGCGGTCTTGCCGCCCGGCGCAGCGCAGAGATCGGCAACACGCTTGCCGGTGAGATCACCGAAGAGATTTGCGGGAATGCTCGCGGCCGCATCCTGAACCCACCATTCACCCTCGTCAAAGCCGGCAAGCAAGGGAATACCGCCTTCAAAAGCGGAAAGTCGCACGCCGCCAGTGGGTAGCACCGTGCCGTTCAGGCGCTCCGCCCAGCCTGCGGCATCGGATTTAACGGTAAGATCGATCGCCGCCGGCTCAAGCTGGGATTCGGAAATGGCAAGTGCCCGCTCTTTCCCATAGGCTTTTTCAAGCCGCGCGATGAACCACGCCGGCATTGGCGGAATGTCAGCGATCTCGGCAAGGACATGCTCCTTCTCACGGCTAAGACGGCGCAGGATCGCATTGACGAGCTTGGCGAAACGCCGATTGCGAGGATCCTGATTGGCCTGTTCGACCGCAAGGTCGACGGCGGAGTGATCGGGAACGTCGAGATAGAGAATCTGCGCAGCTCCAACGGCAAGCACATGATGCAAAGCTCGGGCACCTTCCGGCAACGGCGTTTCGAGCAGCGAGGCAATGGCGGCATCGATGCGAGGCAGATGCCTGAGGGTGGTGTTGAGGATGGCGCGAACCAGAGCACGATCGCTTTCCCCGAGCGCCTTGTAGGCCGGATTTCCATGCTCGTGATCCAGCGCGCCATCGAGCGGCAGTTTTTTGTCGACGACGGCGGCAAGGATTTTTGCGGCAGCAGCACGCGCCGGCAGGCCGGGTTTTATCGGCGCCTGCGCTGAGCGTTCTGGGGAAGGTTTATGTTTGTGAGCTGGCTTCTTCTTGCCGTCTGAATTCAAGACCACGGACCCTTTGGCGGTTGCGAGCCACCGCCGCCGGAACCCGTATTCGGAACCGAGCGCGATTTGCGTGTCGGATTAGCAGCACGAACCGGCCGCGTCGAGACGTCGAAACCTCCCCTTGCCATTTCCTGCAGGGCCGCGATACGATTTTCGGTGTTCGGATGGGTCGAAAACAGGTTGTCCATCCGCTCCCCGGAGAGCGGATTGATGATGAACATATGCGCGGTGGCCGGGTTGCGTTCAGCGTCGTAGTTCGGCACATGCGCCGCACCACGGGCAATCTTGCCGAGCGCGGAGGCCAACCACAGCGGGTTGCCGCAGATTTCAGCACCCCGCCTGTCGGCCGAATATTCGCGCGTACGGCTGATTGCCATCTGCACCAGCATGGCGGCAAGCGGCGCAACGATCATCGCGACGAGCACGCCGACGAAGCCCAGGGGATTGTTGTTGTTCTCGCGGTTGCCGCCAAAGAAGAAGGCGAAATTGCCGAGCATCGAGATCGCACCGGCAAGCGTGGCGGTGATCGTCATGGTCAGCGTATCGCGGTTCTGGACGTGGGCAAGCTCATGCGCCATCACGCCCGCAACTTCTTCTGGCGAGAGGGCGGCAAGCAGGCCGGTCGAGGCCGCGACGGCAGCATTCTCCGGATTGCGCCCGGTCGCAAAGGCATTCGGCTGAGGGCTGTCGTAGAGATAGACCTTCGGCATCGGCAGGCCCGCATTGTGGGCGAGATCGCGCACGATACGGTAAAATTCCGGGGCGTTGCGCTCATCGACCTCCTGCGCCCGATAGGCCGATAATACCATCCGGTCGGCATTCCAGTAGGAGAAGAAATTCATGCCGGCAGCGATGAGAAAGGCGATCATCATGCCGCCTCTGCCGCCGATCAAAAAGCCGACAAACATGAAAAGCGCCGTCATGAAGGCAAGCAACATGGCAGTACGCACGAGGTTCATCAGAGGTCTCCATCTCCTTGATTGCAGCGGGATGCTTTAAATCCTGGCGCCAACGCACTATGATTTGGTTATTCGCCAGCCATTTTCAATATTTTCAGGCGGGAGTCAGCATGCAGACGGCCGATAACGACAATGTGGAAACCCCGGTGCCAGAGGGCTCCGAGCCGCCGCGCAAGATGCTTTCCCCTGCCGCAAAGCGTGCGTTGGCCGAAGCCGAGGAGCGCCGCAAAAACGCTAGGCTTGCCGATCTGCCACCGGAGATCGGCGGACGGGGCGGAGCTGAGCCCTCCCGCTTCGGCGACTATGAAATCAACGGCCGTGCGATCGATTTCTAGGCAAATATTCCCATTGACTTCAGGGCATAATCGGAATTTATTCCTGTTATGCTTAAGCCGCTTTTGATTCTTCTGTTGTCTCTTTCGTCTGTGCCGGCCCTTGCGGCACGGGACGAAATCGAAGGTCCTGTATCGGCGAAGATTATCCGGATCATTGACGGCGATACGCTGCTGGTCGCCGCAACACCCTGGCCGCAGCAGACCATGGAAGTCTATGTCCGCATTCGCGGCATAGATGCGCCCGAAATCCATTCGAAATGCGCTGAAATCCGGAAGGCTGGTCTTGAGGCACGAGATGCGCTTGAACAAATGATATCAGGCGTCTCCATTATCCAGCTGAGGGAGATCGCCGGCGACAAATATTTCGGACGAATACTCGCCAATGTCACCTTCGCGGATGGGCGCAATCCCGCACAGGATCTTCTTTCGGAAGGACTGGTCCGCGCCTATGATGGCGGTCGCAAACCACAGGTTTTCTGCGCGGAAGAATAGGGCCGCTCCTGACGGTGGAGCGGCCCTTTGACTCAAGCCGTAGCCTTGTTCTGCCGGTTAGCGATCAGATCTTCGACAACCGCCGGATCTGCCAGCGTCGAAGTATCGCCAAGCGAACCGAAATCGTCCTCTGCTATTTTGCGCAGGATGCGGCGCATGATCTTGCCCGAACGGGTCTTCGGCAGGCCGGGCGCGAACTGGATTTTGTCGGGTGCTGCAATCGGGCCGATTTCGGCACGCACATGTTTGACAAGCTGCTGGCGCAGCTCGTCCGTGCCCTCATTGCCCGCCATCAGCGTGACGTAGCAATAAATGCCCTGGCCTTTGATCGGGTGCGGATAACCAACGACGGCAGCTTCCGAGACGAGATTGTGCGAGACGAGGGCGGATTCGACTTCCGCCGTACCGAGACGATGGCCGGAGACGTTCAGAACATCGTCGACGCGGCCGGTGATCCAGTAATAGCCGTCCTCGTCGCGGCGGCAGCCGTCACCGGTGAAATACTTGCCCTTGTAGGTGGTGAAGTAAGTCTGGATGAAACGCTCGTGGTCGCCATAGACCGTACGCATCTGGCCGGGCCAGCTCTCAGTGATGCAGAGATTGCCGTCTGCGGCACCTTCCAGCACCTTGCCCTCGTTGTCGACGAGCTGCGGCTTGACACCGAAGAAGGGCTTCGTCGCCGAACCCGGCTTGAGATCGGTGGCGCCCGGCAATGGCGTGATCATGTGGCCGCCGGTTTCCGTCTGCCACCAGGTGTCGATAACGGGGCAACGCTTGTCCCCGACGACATTGTAGTACCATTCCCAGGCTTCCGGATTGATCGGCTCGCCGACCGTGCCGAGCAGGCGCAGGCTCTCGCGGGAAGAGCGGGTAACGAAATGGTCGCCGGCGCCCATGAGCGAGCGGATCGCCGTCGGCGCCGTGTAGAAGATATTGACCTTGTGCTTGTCGATGATTTCCCAGAACCGGCCTTGGTCCGGAAAATTCGGCACGCCTTCGAACATCAGTGTCGTCGCGCAGTTCGCGAGCGGCCCGTAGACGATATAGGAGTGACCGGTAACCCAGCCGACATCAGCCGTGCACCAATAGATATCACCGGGGTGATAATCGAAAACATATTCATGTGTCATCGCCGCATAGACGAGATAACCGCCCGTCGTATGCAGCACCCCCTTCGGCTTGCCCGTAGAACCCGAAGTGTAGAGGATGAAAAGCGGATCTTCCGCCCTCATCTTCACCGGCGGGCATTCCGGCTTCACCGTGGCGATTTCCTGATGGTGCCAGAGGTCGCGACCCGGCGCCCAGCCGGTCTTGCCGCCAGTGCGGCGTACGACGAGCACCTTGTTGACCGTCACATGCTGGCGGGCGGCAATATGGATGGCGGTATCGGTGTTGTCTTTCAGCGGAACCGGCTTGCCGCCGCGGATGCCCTCGTCGCAGGTGATGATGAAAGTGGATTCGCAGTCCACGATACGGCCGGCCAGCGCTTCCGGCGAGAAACCGCCGAAGACGACGGAATGCACCGCACCGATGCGGGCGCAGGCGAGCATCGCATAGGCCGCTTCGGGGATCATCGGCATGTAGATGGTGACGCGGTCACCCTTCTTGACGCCATGCTTCTTCAGCACGTTCGCCATGCGGCAGACATGCTCATAGAGCTCGTTATAGGTGATCTTTTTATCGATATAGGGATTGTCGCCTTCGAAGATGATGGCGGTCTGATTGCCGTTCGTCTTCAGGTGACGATCGATACAATTATAGGAAACATTGGTCTGGCCATCCTCGAACCACTTGATCGAGACTTTGCCGGTAAAGGACGTGTTCTTGACCTTGGTGTAGGGCTTGAACCAGTCGATGCGCTTGCCGTGTTTGCCCCAGAACTTGTCGGGGTTTTCAATGCTTTCCTCGTACCATTGCTCGTACTTGGCCTGATCGATCAGCGCACGGGTCTTCACCGGTTTGGAAACCGGATAGATCTTCT
This sequence comes from Rhizobium sp. 01T444, assembly GCF_056398305.1. Taxonomy (NCBI): domain Bacteria; kingdom Pseudomonadati; phylum Pseudomonadota; class Alphaproteobacteria; order Hyphomicrobiales; family Rhizobiaceae; genus Rhizobium; species Rhizobium sp. 01T444. Next base: position 392,330 of record NZ_JBFTPD010000003.1, on the reverse strand, counting down.
CCGACATGGGAACTCCTCCTCACAAGGCTATGCAACGGCCGATGGTTTCGACGCAGCGACCGGGACTCGAATTGCGCAATTCATATCAGGTAGTCTGATGACGGCAATTAGACAAAGGTCATTTCATTTCTGAAGAATTGCAATTCTGCGACAGTGCGGTTATATAGCGCCATATTTCCCGGACATTGTGGTGACAATCCACGGACCGCGACCGGCGCGGACGATAGAAGGACTATATCCATGGCTCAACAGCTGCTCATGCCAAAGGCGACTGCCATCTGGCTCGTCGACAATACAGCCCTGTCTTTCGACCAGATCGCTCAGTTTTGCAAACTGCATCCGCTCGAAGTCAAGGCGATTGCCGATGGTGAAGCCGCGCAGGGCATCAAAGGCCTGGACCCGATCGCCACCGGCCAGCTTTCCCGTGATGAAATCGCCCGCGCAGAGGGCAACCCGAACTACAAGCTAAAGCTTTCCGAGCCGAAGGTCCGCGTGCCGGAATCCAAGCGCCGTGGCCCGCGCTATACGCCGGTTTCCAAGCGTCAGGACCGCCCGAACGCCATTCTCTGGCTGGTTCGCAACCATCCGGAACTGAAGGATGCCCAGATCTCGCGTCTCGTCGGCACCACCAAGTCGACGATCGAGCAGATCCGCGAGCGCACCCACTGGAATTCGGCAAACCTCGCACCGATGGATCCGGTCACGCTCGGCCTTTGCAGCCAGATCGATCTCGACATGGAAGTGGAAARGGCATCCAAGGGCCGTCCGCTGCCAACCGCTGCCGAACTCGGCGCAACGCTGCAGTCCGCTCAGGAAACCGAGCGTCTGACGCCAAGCTATGAGCGTGAGGAAGAAAAGGAAATCGACGCCGATGCCGTCTTCCGCAAGCTGAGCTCGCTGCGCTCGACCCCCAAGGACGAGGATGAAGATGATCACTTCTGAGATCGTCATATTTTGAAATGAATAAACCCCGCCAATGGCGGGGTTTTTTGTTGCCGTTCTCCTGCGCGCTATTAGCTGCGGAAGAGCGAGAGAATGTTCTGCGCCGAGGAATTGGCGATCGAGAGGGACTGGATCGCGAGCTGCTGCTGCGTCTGCAGGGCAGRGAGCTTGGAGGACTCTTCTTCCATGTCGGCGTCGACGAGGCGGCCGACACCGGAGTCGATCGAGTCACCCAGAGCGCTGACGAAGGTTTCCTGCAACTGAATTCGGGTCGAAATCGAGCCGAGCTGTGAACCTGCATTCGTCATGGCCTGGAGCACGAGTTCGACGCCGGAAAGCGCTCCATCGAGCTGGCCCTGAGTGAAGGTGGTGATGTCGAGTGCATAGATCGACGGCATCACGATGGAGACGTTGCCATAGGTGCCGTTGAATGCGGTACCGATGATGCCGCTCGTCGTTTGGATCGTGCCGTTGCTGTTCATGCCGAACAGCACGTTGCCGAGTGTGCCCGCATCAAGAACATAGTCCGTCATCTTGACCGAAACGGCATTGGAACCGTCACGGACGAAGGAGGAGACGACGCTCTTCGTGCCCGAAGCGCCGGCAACCCAGTTTTCACCGGAGAAGGAAGCCGACTGAGCGATGCTTACCAGCTGTTCCTGCAGCTGGTCGATTTCTTCCTGGACCTTGGTCTTGTCGACGCCCTTTTCCGTAGCGGCGACGATCTTGGACTTGATTTCGCTGACGACGTCGATGGCATTGTCCATGGCAGTGTAGGCCGTATCGACCTTTGCAGCGCCGAGGCCGAGAGCGTCGGAAACAGCCGAGAGGGCCTTGTTGTCCGAACGCATGGTCGTTGCGATCGACCAATAAGCAGCGTTGTCGGCAGCTTTGTCGATACGATAGCCCGAGGAGACGCGGCCCTGGGTATCCTTGAGGCTGTCATTTACGCCGCGCAGGGTCTGCAGCGCTGCCATAGCAGCGTTGTTGGTGAGGATGCTTGTCATGTTCCGTTTTCCGCAATCAAAGTGAAAGGGGTCATCCGGACGAGTCCGGTAACGGCGACGCTTCATGCAAAACCCAAGAGAGCTGGGTCATTGCCGTTAACGAATGGTTGCGCCCAACATAGTTAATAATTCCTCAATTAGCTTTGCTGAAAATTTAATTTAAGCTCTCGTTAGGGCTTGCGGCGGCAGTCAACCGGCTTTGCAAAAACGCGAGAAATCGGCAAAAATTATTCAATAATTTAAGTATCTTAGGGGAATGCCGCGAACGATGTGTGGCCGAGCATTAACCGGAAAAACCGCCGTCTTAAACTTTTTTTCGTGTTAATGAATATTATCGCTTTCCAAACAACGGCCACCGGATACCTCTTCGAATCATGAGCAATCCTCTGATTCGAAGAGGTCGTTTTCCGCCATTTGTTAACGCGTGCCGAAAATCGCCGAGCCAACGCGCACGCTGGTGGCGCCGAACGCAATGGCAATCTCGTAGTCACCGGACATGCCCATGGAGAGTTTTTTGACGCCGCACTTTTCTGCGAGCTTGGCGAGCAGGGCGAAATGCGGACCGGGATTTTCATCCGCCGGCGGAATACACATCAGCCCTTCAATGGCAAGGCCGAGCTCATCGCGACAGAAATTCACGAAAGCTGCCGTATCGTCAGGTGCAATGCCGGCCTTTTGTGGCTCCAGGCCGGTATTGACCTGCACATAGAGACGCAGCGTCTTGCCCTGCCGCTTCATTTCCTCGGCAATGGCGCGCGCGATCTTCTCACGATCAATGGTCTCGATCACGTCGAAAAGCGCAACCGCTTCGGCAGCCTTGTTGGATTGCAGCGGACCAATGAGGTGCAGCTCGATGCCGGGCGTTTCCGCCTTCAGTTCCGGCCATTTTCCCTGGCTTTCCTGAACGCGGTTTTCTCCGAAGACGCGCTGACCGGCTTCGATCGCCAGGCGAATGGTATCGGCCTCAAAGGTCTTGGAGACCGCCACCAGCTGCACGGAACGTTCCGGACGACCCGCATCCCGCCCCGCTGCAGCAACCCTGGACCATACTTCTTTCAACCGCTCTTGAAGTTCCATCGTTTCGTCCCGATAACAGGCATAAATTCATCGGCAATGCACTACTGGGCTGCCGTGGGCTTGCCAAGGCTTCTCTCCGTGAAATCGCCTCATAGCCAAGATCGAACGCGTGAAGCGCCTGCAAAACTTGACGCTTGGTTGGTTTCATGGTGAAGGTCTCGACCAACCTCCCCTGATTTTCCGGAAATTCTGATACATGGCTACCGAACGTTACAATCCGCGCGACGCCGAGCCCCGCTGGCAGCAGAAATGGAACGAGGAAAAGGTCTTCGAGACCGATAACTCCGATCCGCGCGAGAAATATTACGTCCTAGAGATGTTCCCCTATCCGTCGGGCCGTATCCACATGGGCCATGTCCGCAACTACGCCATGGGTGACGTCGTGGCACGCTACAAGCGTGCTCGCGGCTATAACGTCCTTCATCCGATGGGTTGGGACGCCTTTGGCATGCCAGCGGAAAATGCGGCGATGGAGCGCGGCGTACACCCCGCATCCTGGACTTATCAGAATATCGGCTCGATGAAGGCACAGCTGAAGGCGATGGGCCTGTCGCTGGACTGGTCCCGCGAATTCGCGACCTGCGATGTCGAATATTACCAGCAGCAGCAGCATCTCTTCCTGGACTTCCTGGAAAAGGGCCTCGTGTACCGCAAGCAGTCCAAGGTGAACTGGGATCCGGTCGACAACACCGTTCTCGCCAACGAACAGGTCATCGACGGCCGCGGCTGGCGGTCCGGCGCGCTGGTCGAACAGCGCGAACTGACGCAGTGGTTCTTTAAGATCACCGATTTCAGCCAGGACCTGCTGGACGCGCTCGATACGCTCGACCAGTGGCCGGAAAAAGTACGGCTGATGCAGAAGAACTGGATCGGCCGCTCTGAAGGCCTCACGATCCGCTGGGAGATCGTCCCGGAAACCGCACCTGCCGGCGAAACCGAAGTGGTGGTCTACACGACCCGTCCGGATACGCTGTTTGGCGCCTCCTTCCTGGCGATCGCCGCTGATCATCCGCTCGCCAAGGAGGCCGCGGGAAAGAATGCTGACATCGAGGCGTTCTGCGAGGAATGCCGCCGCGCTGGTACCTCTCTTGCCGCACTCGAGACGGCTGAGAAGAAGGGCATGGATACCGGCATCCGCGTGAAGCACCCGCTCGATCCTTCCTGGGAGCTGCCGGTCTACGTCRCCAATTTCGTCCTGATGGATTACGGCACGGGCGCCATCTTCGGCTGCCCTTCCGGCGACCAGCGAGACCTGGATTTCGCCCGCAAATATGGTCTGCCGGTCGTGCCGGTCGTCATGCCTGAGGACGGCGATGCCGCAAGCTTCACCATCGGCGATGTCGCCTATGACGGCGAGGGCGTGATGATCAACTCGCGCTTCCTTGATGGCAAGACGGCGGACGAAGCTTTCCAGATCGTTGCCGACAAGCTGTCGTCCACTCTGCTCGGCAACGCGCCGCAGGGCGAACGCAAGGTCAATTTCCGCCTGCGTGACTGGGGTATCTCCCGTCAGCGTTACTGGGGCTGCCCCATCCCGGTTATCCATTGCGATGACTGCGGCGTCATCCCGGTTCCGAAAAAGGACCTGCCGGTAAAGCTGCCGCAGGATGTGACTTTCGATCAGCCGGGCAACCCGCTGGACCGCCACCCGACCTGGCGGCACGTCGCCTGCCCGCAATGTGGCAAGGATGCGCGTCGTGAGACGGACACGATGGACACATTCGTCGATTCGAGCTGGTACTTCACCCGCTTCACGGCCCCCTGGGAGACGCAGCCGACCGACCCGGCTGCGGCCAACCGCTGGCTGCCGGTAGACCAGTATATCGGCGGTATCGAACACGCGATCCTGCATCTGCTCTATTCGCGCTTCTTCACCCGCGCGATGCGCGAGACAGGCCACGTGGATGTCAAGGAGCCTTTCAAGGGCCTCTTCACCCAGGGTATGGTGGTCCACGAAACCTATAGCCGCGGCGCGGGCATGCATCGCGAATGGATTTCCCCCACCGATATCCGCATCGAGGAGATTGACGGGAAGCGCAGCGCTTATCTGCTGGAAGGCGGCGAAGAAATCACCATCGGCTCGATCGAAAAGATGTCGAAGTCGAAAAAGAACGTCGTAGACCCCGACGATATCATCGCCTCCTATGGCGCCGATACTGCCCGCTTCTTCGTTCTGTCAGACTCTCCGCCCGAGCGCGACGTGATCTGGTCGGAAGCCGGCGTTGAAGGTGCTCACCGCTTCACACAGCGGCTGTGGCGTCTGATTTCGGAAGCGGCTGAAGTGCTCTCCACCGTGGAACCGAAGACGGCGAAAGACGGCGAAGCCCTCGCAATCTCTCAGCTCGCCCACAAGACGCTGAAGGCAGTCCAGAACGACTATGACAGGCTTTGGTTCAACAAAGCAGTCGCCCGCATCTACGAACTCGTCAACGCGCTGGCAGGCCCGCTGACGAAGGTCGCGGCCGGTGAGGGCGATGCAACCTATCGGGCTGCAATCCGCGATGCGGCTGAGATCCTCATCCAGCTCGTCGCGCCGATGACGCCGCATCTGGCTGAGGAATGCTGGATGACCCTCGGCAACAAGGACCTCATCGCCCATACGACCTGGCCGGATTTTGATGAATCGCTCGTCGTCGAGAACGACGTGATCCTTCCCGTGCAAATCAACGGCAAGAAGCGCGCCGAATTGACAATTTCTCGCGACGCAGATCAAAATGCCGTCACCGAAGCCGTGCTGGAATTGGACGCGGTGAAGAATGTCTTGAACGGTCAAGCACCGAAAAAAATCATCGTGGTTCCACAGAGGATTGTAAACATTGTCGTCTGATTTCGCCCGCAAGCTTGCGCGCCGCGCCGGCATCGTCACGATCCTTGTGTCCACGGCGTTTCTTTCCGCCTGCCAGGTTCGGCCGCTCTATTCCGAAAGCACCGGCGTTACCGAAAAGCTCGGCTCCGTCGGCTTTTCCGAAGCGGGTACACGTGTCGGACAGGAAGTTCGCAATCATCTGATCTTCCTGGCTTCCCGCGGTGCCGGAGAAGTCGAGAAGCCGGATTACATGGTTGATATGCAAGTTTCGTCATACGTTGCCGATACTTTGCTTGTTCAGTCCTCGGATACGTCTCGCGCAGGCCGCGCGACCGTTTCGGTTAGCTACACTTTGCGCACCACTAAAGACAATCAGGTGATCAAGGCAGGCAGACGCGAAGCGACGGCCCTGGTAGACTTCCCGAGTCAGGAATTTGCAAAGCAGCGCGCCATCCGTGATGCCGAAAATCGCGCCGCCAATCAGGCGGCCGAATTCGTGGGAGCGGATCTCGCCGCCGCACTCAGCCGCTAAGGGAGCGGTGGCGTGGCGGAAATCAAATCCCATGAGTTCGAAGGGTTTCTGCAGAAATCCGCACGCCTGTACCGCATCTATCTGATCTATGGTCCGGACCGTGGACTCGTTTCCGAGCGCGCCGGTATGATCGCTGGAAAGACGGGCATAGATCAGAACGATCCGTTCTCCGTCACCAAGCTTGATGTCGGCGATCTACAGAAAGAGCCTGGCCGGTTGGTTGATGAAGCCCAATCCATCGGTCTTTTCGGCGGCGAAAAGCTGATATGGGTAAGGGGTGGCGCGAATGAGAAATATCTCGTCGATGCTGTCGCGTTTCTGTCCGGCGCTTCCCTTGAAGCAGTCAGCATCATCATCGAAGCAGGTGACCTGAAAAAGGGATCTGCCTTACGCAAGACAGTCGAGGCTGCTCGTAGCGCAGCAGTTGCCATCCCCTGCTATGCTGACGACGGCCGAGCGCTGAACGCGCTGATCGACAACGAACTTTCCGCCGAAGGGTTGGGCATAACGCCTGCTGCCAGGCAAGCTCTCGTCGCGCTGATCGGCGGCGACAGAATTGCCTCCAGAAACGAAATTCGCAAACTGGCGCTCTATTGCCGAGGCATGGGAACGATCGATGATCATCACGTTACCGAAATAATCGGGGACGCCAGTGCAATTTCGGTCGATGATGCCGTGGACGCGATATTGAGCGGCAACAGCAACAGTTTCCTGCATGCGATGCAGAAGATCACCAGTTCCAAAACGTCGGTTTTTCTGGTTCTCCAAGCCTGCCTTAGACAATTTCAGCTTCTCGATACGATGCGCGCCGAGATGGATGACAAGAAACTGCCGCCCGCTCAAATCATGCAGACGCTGGGCAGACATCTTCATTTCCGCCGCAAGCCGATTATAGAGCAGGCGTTAAAAAGCTGGAGCGCAGACTCCATCTCTCGTGAAACAAAGCGCCTGCAAGCAGCTGTCCTGCAAACGAGACAGCGTCAGATATTGGAAGACAGCATCGCCATGCAGACGTTGCTCTCCACGACACTGCAGTCGGCAAGACGCCCCCAAGCCTGATCAGCGGCGTTCCAGAAGCCGGCAGACTTCCTCGAGCTGCTCCAGAGATTTGTAGGAGATGCGGATCTGACCGCCACTGGCCTTGTGATTGATGAACACATCAAGCCCGAGCGTATCCGATAGCGTGCGCTCCAAAGCCAGCGTATCGGAATCCTTCTGGTTCCTTTGAACAGGCGCGTGTGGCTCTGACTGAGCCTTTATGTCGTTTTGCGCAAGCTTCTCCGCATCGCGCACCGACATGCCCTTGGAAACAATTGTACGCGCAAGTGCCGAGGGGTCCGATGTCGAAACCAGCGCACGCGCATGCCCCGCGGAAAGGCTCCCAGCAGCCAGCATGTCCCGAACGGGYTCAGGCAGCTTCAATAGGCGCAACGAATTGGCGACATGGCTGCGGCTCTTGCCGATAATCTCACCGAGATCATTTTGGGTATATCCATATTCGGCGATGAGCTGCTCATACCCGAGCGCCTCTTCGAGAGCATTGAGATCGGAGCGTTGAACGTTCTCAACGATCGCAATTTCCAGCGCCGTCTTGTCATCAACATCCCTGATAATAACAGGGATTTCAACCAAACCCGCCAGTTGGGCTGCCCGCCAACGTCTTTCGCCGGCTATGATTTCATAGCGGTCCCGCGCGAGCGTTCTGGCGACGATTGGCTGCACGATCCCATGCTGTCGGATCGAACTCGCAAGGTCGTGAAGCTCGGAGTCATCGAAGAAACGACGAGGGTTGCGAGGGTTGCGAGTGACGAACTCGATGGGGATCATCCGGTCGGCGCTGACCGTAGGCCGCTCCGCCTCGGCCGGAACGGGCTGATCCATTTCACCTATAAGGGCTGCGAGGCCACGGCCAAGCCGTCTTTTCGATGTATCGTCATTCATGTTCAAAACTCGCTTACTCTGTCATGCAGTCTTTCAAGCTGCCAGTCTCTGCCGCTCCCGCTGGATAACTTCCGATGCGAGCTGCAGATAGGCCTGGCTGCCGGCGCACTTGAGATCATAGAGAATAGCCGGCTTGCCGTATGAAGGCGCCTCTGAAACACGGACATTCCGCGGGATAAGTGTGTGATAGACCTTCTCACCGAGATGAGTTCGCACGTCGTTGACGACCTGCTGCGCCAGATTATTGCGAGCATCGAACATCGTCAGCACGATGCCTTGAATATCGAGCTGCGGATTGACCGTCCGGCGGACCTGGTTGACGGTCTCCAGAAGCTGGCTCAAACCTTCAAGCGCGAAGAACTCGCACTGCAGCGGTACCAGCACGGAATGGGCAGCCGCCATCGCATTCATCGTCAGCAGGTTGAAAGAAGGCGGGCAGTCGAGAAGAATGTAAGAAAAAGACACCGCCTCAGAGGAAGACAATGCCTTTTTGAGCTTGAAGACGCGATCGCTTTGCTGCGAGATTTCCATCTCGACTCCGAGAAGATCCATCGTCGACGGAACAATGAAGAGATTAGGAACCGCCGTTTCCAACGCGGTCTCAGCGACACCAGCTTGCCCGACCATCAGATCGTAAGAAGAAAGCTTACGATTGCGTCGATCAATACCCAAACCAGTGCTTGCATTGCCCTGTGGGTCCAGATCGATAATCAGCACCCGCTCGCCAATGGCGGCGAGAGCGGTTGCCAAATTGATTGCGGTGGTCGTCTTGCCGACGCCACCCTTTTGATTTGCGATGGTGATAATCCGATTACGTTCGCCAGCCATTGCCGCAATATCCGTTTCGTTAAACCAGGCGCTGGAGACTTGATATTTCGAGAATTACAGAATCTTGCTCAACAGCGCTATTGTGTTCTAGCAGATCAAAAGTCCAGCGGCCATGTGCTTTCTGGATCTCTCTTTGGTAATCCCGGCCTTTATGAAAATATGCGCGATTATTTTCCTTTCCAACCATCCAGGGCGCCGCGTATTCAATCAGCTTATCGAGATCGGCTAGCGCACGGGCGGAAACAGCGTCGCAAGCAGCTATTGCTACCGGCGCATCTTCGATCCTGATAGCGTGCACCTCGCCTCGCGCGCCGGTTTCTCGCAAAGCAGTGCGCAGAAATGCCGCCTTCTTATTGTTGCTCTCCACCAGGTGAACCCAACCTTGTTGCTGTTCGGCCAGGAAGATCGCGGTGATCACACCCGGAAAACCGCCGCCGCTTCCGAGATCGATCCAGGTTTGCGGGTGAGGGGAGATCTGAAATATCTGCGCACTATCCGCGATATGCCGGTTCCACATATCACTCATGGTCGAAGGGGCGATGAGGTTGATCGCCTTGGCCCATTTCGTGAAAAGCTCTGCGAAATATTGCAGACGTTCTTGTGTTTCACGTGAAACACGCAATCCGTTTAATTCCATTCCCGAAGACTCTCAAACCTTGCAGCGACTACGCGACCTGCCCACGAACACTTTCACCGCGACGCAAGTGCACGAGCAAGAGCGAAATCGCCGCTGGCGTCATACCTTCCACTTTCAGAGCCTGAGCGATGTTGGCGGGCTTTTGTGAGTTGAGCTTATTCTTCAGCTCATTCGAGAGTCCCGATAGACTGCTGTAATCAAAGCTCTCAGGAATCAAGCGCGCCTCATCTCGCCGCTGTGCCTCGATGGCCGCGGTCTGACGATCCATATAAACCGAATAGATCGCCTCGATCTCCAGAGCCTCGACAACCTTCTTGGAGAAGGACTTCAGATCTCCCCACACCTGCTCCAACTGCGAAAACGCATATTCGGGATAGGACAGAAGTTCATAGGCAGTTCGGCGTTGGCCGTCGAGATTAAGATTAAGTCCTGCCTTACGCGCTTCATTCGGCGTAACGGATAAAGACTGAAGGAGCGTTCTACCGCTCTCCAACTCGTCTTGATATGCCGCAAAACGAGCTTGGCGTTCACTGGAAACACACCCAAGTTCGATCGCGCCTGGCGTAAGCCTCGCGTCAGCATTATCGGCGCGGAGTGTCAATCGATACTCCGCGCGAGACGTGAACATTCGATACGGCTCCGTAACACCCCGCGTCGTCAGGTCATCAATCATGACGCCGATATAGGAGTTCGTACGACTGAATATAAAAGGTTTGGAATTGCCACTCGACAATGCGGCGTTGAGACCTGCAGCAAGACCTTGGGCGCCGGCTTCCTCATAACCCGTCGTCCCGTTAATCTGACCAGCCAGGAAAAGCCCTGGTAGTTTTTTAACTTCCAATGTTGCCGTCAACTCTCTTGGATCGACATGGTCATATTCAATCGCGTAGCCAGGATGCAATATTTCTACGCGCTCCAAACCAGGAATCGTCCTGATGAACGCGGCTTGAACGTCGGCCGGCAGCGACGTTGAAATCCCGTTTGGATAAACGGTATTATCGTCAAGCCCTTCAGGTTCCAAGAAAATCTGATGTCCGTCCCTCTCACCAAATTTAACGAGCTTGTCTTCAATCGATGGGCAATATCGCGGACCGACACCTTCGATCTGTCCAGAATACATCGCCGATTTTTGCAGGTTAGCGACGATGATACGGTGCGTCGCCTCTGTTGTTCGCGTTACGCCGCACTCGACCTGTGGATTCACGATCCGATCGGTCATGAAGGAGAACGGCACCAGCTCGTCATCGGCAGCCTGACGCCCGACAGATTCCCAATCAATCGTTTTCCCGTTCAAGCGAGCCGGTGTCCCTGTCTTAAGACGGCCCAGCTTCAAACCCAATTGCAGGAACGTCGTTGAAAGCCCCATCGAAGGTGGCTCCCCGGCGCGGCCTGCAGGTGTCTTCTCATTTCCTATATGGATAAGTCCCCGAAGGAACGTGCCTGTCGTAATAACAACCGACGGGCCTACGATGAGCCTTCCGTCTTTCATTATTACGCCAGCGACTCGATTGCATTTGATATCCAGATCAAATGCGTCGCCTTCGATCACATCAAGGTTCTCAATTGCCTCGATGGCATTCAACATGGCGAGTCGATAGAGCTTACGATCGGCTTGGGTGCGCGGACCACGAACCGCTGCACCCTTCTTCTTATTCAACATACGAAACTGGATGCCTGCGGCATCAGCAATACGGCCCATAAGACCATCCATCGCATCAATCTCGCGAACAAGGTGGCCCTTGCCAAGCCCGCCGATGGCCGGATTGCAGGACATTACGCCAATCGTGTCGCGCCGATGCGTGATCAAGGCAGTTTTTGCGCCCATCCTCGCGGCAGCCGCGGCTGCTTCTGATCCGGCATGACCGCCTCCGATCACGATAACGTCATAACTACTGGCGCTCATGCGCTACTCCACAAAAGGTTTCACGTGAAACTTCTCACGCCGCTGCCGCCGGCGTTCCACGTGAATCATTTTCCGATACAAAACTCCGAAAAGATGACGCCAAGAAGATCTTCAACGTCGACCCGTCCGGTGATGCGCCCCAGATGATCACCGGCGAGTCTTAAAGATTCCGCCCTGATCTCCAGGCTTTGCTCTGCCTGATCGATTGCCGCCGATAGGGCAATCAGGCATTTCGAGAGCGAATCCTTATGCCGCTCCCGTGTCGGAACGGATAGAGACAATCCCTCAAACTTCTGTTCGATGAAGGAAGAAACAAAGTCCCGAAGTTCCGGAAGGCCTTCACCTGTCATTGTAGAAATCTGAAGGTCGTATGAAGCAGTTGAAGGATACAGGTCCCGCTTGGTGCCGACCATAACATGCGATGAAGCGCGTTCCAAGTCGATAGGATCTATTGGTGATGGCGACCCCATGTCAGTCAGAAAGAGCACGAGATCAGCATTGTTCAACGCCAGCTGTGCTCTCTTGATACCTTCCTGCTCCACTATATCGCCGGTGTCTCTCAGACCCGCTGTGTCATAAAGCTTGACCAGATAGCCATTCAGATTGATATCGACATGAAGCACGTCGCGCGTCGTGCCTGCTATGTCGGTAACGATCGCCACGTCCCTTTGCGCAAACCAGTTCATCAGGCTGGACTTTCCAGCATTGGGCGCCCCGGCAATAACAACTTTAAAACCATCTCGGACAATCTCTCCCATTTCGGCATGAGAAAGATGATCCTCCATCTCTCGCCGAAGCTCCGCCAGCGACACCCAGATCTGATCCGCTACAGAGCCGGGAACATCGTCTTCATCCGGAAAGTCCAGTTCGGCTTCAATCAAAGCGCGGGAGCGCGTAATTCGTTCCGCCCACGAATCGTATAGGCGCGACAGACCGCCCGAGCTCTGCTCCAGCGCTAGGCGACGCTGCATTTCCGTCTCAGCCGCTATAAGGTCCGCTAACCCCTCGACCTCAACGAGGTCAAGCTTGCCGTTTTCAAAGGCGCGACGGCTGAATTCGCCTTCCATGGCAAGTCTGGTTCCCGAAAACGTTGCCAGTTCTCTCGAGAGAGCCGATATAACTGCTTTCGAACCGTGAATCTGGAATTCGGCGGAGTCCTCGCCGGTAAAGGAAGCCGGGCCAGGAAAGAAAAGAACCAGCCCGGCATCGATCGGAAAACCGTTCCGAGTCCGAATCGTTCTGTAGGCAGCCGTTCGCGGTGATGGAATCCCGCCAACCAGTGCCTCCAGGATAAAACAGGTCTGGGGGCCGCTGACACGAACAACCGACACACCTGACGGAGGGGCGCCGCTCGAAAGAGCAAATATGGTGTCGTTCCACGTTTCCATATGGTCTTCGGCCTATCGGTTCGTTTCCGAATCAATTCGAAACAGAAAAGGCTGGTGGTCGTGTGAACGACTCACCAGCCTCAGCGTGAGGAATCCGGCTAATAATCAGGTATTCATCGAGTCGAAGAAGTCACCATTATTCTTGGTCTGTTTCAGCTTGTCGATGAGGAATTCAATCGCATCGGTCGTTCCCATCGGGGCGAGGATGCGGCGCAGAACGAAGATCTTCTGCAGATCCTGGCGCGGGACGAGCAGGTCTTCCTTGCGCGTGCCCGACTTGAGAATATCCATGGCCGGGAAGATACGCTTGTCAGCAACCTTACGGTCGAGAACGATTTCAGAGTTACCGGTGCCCTTGAACTCTTCGAAGATGACTTCATCCATACGGCTGCCGGTGTCGATGAGAGCCGTTGCAATGATGGTCAGCGAACCACCTTCTTCAATGTTACGTGCTGCACCGAAGAAGCGCTTCGGGCGCTGGAGCGCGTTGGCGTCGACACCACCAGTCAGAACCTTACCGGACGAAGGAACGACGGTATTGTAGGCGCGACCAAGGCGGGTGATGGAATCGAGCAGGATGACAACGTCGCGGCCGTGCTCCACGAGTCGCTTGGCCTTTTCGATTACCATTTCGGCGACCTGGACGTGCCGAACCGCCGGCTCGTCGAATGTAGAAGAAATAACTTCGCCGCGGACCGAACGCTGCATATCCGTGACTTCTTCTGGACGTTCATCGATCAGCAGAACGATTAGATAGCATTCCGGATGGTTGGCGGTGATCGAGTGAGCGATGTTCTGCAGGAGAACCGTCTTACCCGTACGCGGCGGAGCAACGATCAGGCCGCGCTGGCCCTTGCCGAGAGGCGCCACGAGATCGATCACGCGGGGCGAAAGATCCTTGGAGGTYGGAACATCCAGTTCCATCTTGAAACGGTCGTTCGGATAGAGCGGCGTCAGGTTGTCGAAGTGAACCTTATGACGGATCTTTTCGGGATCATCGAAATTGATTGTGTTGACCTTGAGAAGCGCGAAATAGCGTTCGCCTTCCTTCGGACCGCGGATCGGACCCTCGACCGTATCGCCGGTCTTCAGAGAGAAGCGGCGGATCTGGGAGGGAGAGATGTAGATATCGTCCGGACCGGGCAGATAGTTAGCATTTGCGGAGCGCAGAAACCCGAAACCATCCTGCAGGACTTCAACGACGCCTTCGCCGATAATTTCGATATCCTGACTGGCAAGAACCTTGAGGATTGCAAACATGAGCTCCTGCTTGCGCATCGTGCTCGCATTTTCGACCTCGAGCGATTCGGCAAAAGCCAGAAGATCCGTCGGGGATTTACTCTTAAGTTCCTGAAGCTTCATTTCAGCCATGAAGTGACCAATACTCGTTATTTTATAAGGGGAAAGGCGATGTTGGGTCGTATTCGGTACTGCGAAAGGGGCTCGCAGGCGACTGAACTCTACACACATGCCACGAAGATGAGATGGCCGGAAAATAGCGAGTCGGAACCCGGCCCGCAAGGGGGCTGCTTAAAATGACTGAAATTTAACCTCAGCAACCCCTGGGCTTCAAAAAGGCTTCACCACTACCAGGATGACGATGAGGATCATCAGTGCTGTTGGCGCCTCGTTCATGAAGCGCCAGTAACGTGCCGAGCGACGGTTTTCATCCCGTTCGAACGCCCGCACGGCTCTGCTGAAAAAAACATGGACGATTGTCAGGAGGACAACCAACCCGATCTTCGCATGTAGCCAGCCGCCGTGGAAACCATAGACCGACCAGGCGAGATAAAGACCAAGGATCCAGGTCAGCATCATCGCCGGGTTCATAATGATCTTGAGCAGCCGCCGCTCCATCACCTTGAAGGTCTCGGATTGAACCGAACCAGGTTCTGCATCCGTGTGATAGATGAAAAGGCGGGGCATGTAGAAAAGCCCGGCCATCCACGAGATCACGGCGATGATGTGAAGGGCCTTGATCCAGAGATAGAGATTATCAGGGTTCCAGACGAAGAGCCCGACAGCCAGAAGAGCGAAGAAGGCCAGCGCAAAATTGGCACGCCGGCGGGCATAGGCACCCGGCTTTTGATCCGTCTGCTTTTCCATCACGCAGCCCCCATACCACGCACGCGATCGACAAGAAGGCGTACATTCTCCGGATCCGCTTGCGGCGTGATGCCATGACCCAGATTGAAAATCAGCGGTCCGTTTCCGAGCGCTTGAATAATATCGTCGATACCTTCCTCCAGTGAACGACCGCCAGCCACGACACGCATCGGATCGAGATTGCCTTGCACTGGTCCGTCCTTCTGCAGCTCGGCCGCAAAGGCAAGTGGTACGGACCAATCGAGCCCGATCGCATCTGCTCCGGTCCTCTGCCGGTAGGTCTTGAGCATGTAGCCCGCACCTTTGGCGAAGGCGATGATCCGCGCTTGCGGCCGCCGTGCCCTGATCGAAGCGATCATGCGCGCCACGGGACGGATTGCGAAAGCGTCAAATTCCCTCTCGCCGAGAACACCGGCCCAGGAGTCGAAGATTTGCACCGCATCAGCGCCAGCATCGATCTGCGCCACGAGATAATCTGCAGAGACATCCGCGAGCAGCGTCAACAGGTATTCGAAGGCGCGCGGATGCCTGTAGGCGAAGAGGCGAGCGGGCGCCTGATCTGGCGTGCCATGACCGGCAATCATATAGGTCGCAACCGTCCAGGGCGCGCCGCAGAAGCCAAGGAGGGTTGTCTCGGTGGGTAGCTCATTCCTCAGGCGCTTCACCGTCTCCAGGACTGGCTGCAGGTAATCGACAACGCTTTCTCCATCCAGGCCGGCGATACCCGCCTCGTCGATCGGATCCATTTCAGGGCCATGCCCCTCGGTAAAGCGTACATTGCGCTTCATCGCATCAGGGATGACCAGGATATCGGAAAACAGGATCGCGGCATCAAAGCCATAGCGGCGTATCGGCTGAAGCGTGACCTCGACGGCATGATCAGGCGAATAACAGAGATCGAGGAAACTTCCCGCCTTCGCACGCGTTTCCCTGTACTCGGGCAGATAGCGACCCGCCTGCCTCATGAGCCAGAGGGGTGGGGGCGTCAGGGTCTCGCCATCAAGAACCCGCATAATTTTCCGGCGCGTTTCGCTCAAGCGCTTCTTCCCTATAAAAATACAAAGATATTTTAAAAGGTTTCTATTTCTTAGAGTCGGTGTCTATCAAGGATTAAAATCCATCCACTGACAGCGCGATTTGTCACGCAGGCTGGGTCAGTGGGAACCGAGATTCGTATATTTGCGCTTAAAGCGGTAGGGAATTCTAATCCAATAGAGATTCCAGAAGGTTCCGGGAATTCATTTTGTCGCCGATCTTGTGGATAAGCTGTGCATCGTTTTAGGAAGCATGACCACAGTCCCCACACTCCACAGGCACCTCCGAAACGACCTCCGAAAGTTCCGGATGTGGATAAGGAGGCATGTTTTCCCTTGCCTCGATCCCGGCCGGGCCATTAGCTCTTCGCTGTCCAGTCTTTTCAACAGGCAGCGGAAAATAGCGTGGAGAACAGAACGAACTTCTTCCATCTGCATCTGATTTCTGACTCGACCGGTGAGACTCTGATCTCCGCCGGCCGTGCCGCGTCGGCGCAGTTCAAGTCTTCTCAGCCGATCGAACACGTCTATCCGCTGATCAGAAACCGCAAGCAGCTGATGCCGGTGCTTCAGGCGATCGACAGTGAACCCGGCATTGTTCTCTACACGATCGTCGATCCGGAGCTTGCCAGCATCATTGATGAACGCTGCGCAGAAATGGGCGTGGCCTCGGTCAATGTTTTGGAACCGGTTATCGGCGCGTTCCAGATCTATCTCGGCGCTCCCTCCAGAAGGCGGGTCGGCGCTCAGCACGTGATGAACGCCGGCTACTTCGCGCGCATCGAAGCGCTGAATTTCACGATGGACCATGATGATGGTCAGATGCCGGAGGATTATAATGAGGCCGACGTCGTCATCGTCGGCATCAGCCGTACGTCGAAGACGCCGACCAGCATTTATCTCGCAAACCGTGGCATCAAGACCGCGAATATCCCGATCGTCTATGGCGTGCCCTTGCCCGAGGCTTTGGCGGCAGCGACCAAACCGCTGATAGTCTGCCTCATCGCCACCACGGATCGGATTTCTCAAGTCCGTGAAAATCGTCTGCTCGGATCGACGCCGGGTTTCGACCAGGAACACTATACCGACCGTGCAGCAATCTCGGAGGAGCTGAAGTATGCGCGCTCTCTTTGTGCCCGCCATAACTGGCCGATGATCGACGTCACTCGGCGCTCGATCGAGGAAACGGCTGCGGCGATCGTTGCCCTGCGGCCGAAGCTGCGTTAAGCGCTGAACAACTGAATCGCTCCCGAGGAACTGGGATGACACCAAAGCTCGTTCTCGCATCGTCGAGCCCATTCCGGCGGATGCTGATGGAAAATGCCGGTCTGGCTTTTGAAGCGCATGCCGCTCACATCGATGAACGGGCAATCGAGGCTCCTCTGGAAAAATCGGGCGCCACACCCGATCAGGTGGCGCTCGTTCTTGCCGAAGCAAAGGCGGATGAGGTCAGCCGGCGCTTCGGCGGTGCACTCGTCATCGGCTCGGATCAGACGATGTCGCTTGGCGCTCAGGTCTTTCACAAGCCGAAGGATATGGCGGATGCAGCCAATCATCTGAGCATGCTTGGCGGCAGAACACACAGCTTGAACAGCGCGATTGCGATTGTCAGGGATGGCGGAGTCCTATGGCAACACGTGGCGCATGCGGAACTGACGATGCGTCCGCTGACCGATGATTTTATTGCGCGCCATCTCAAGCGCGTGGGACCAAAGGCTCTGGCAAGCGTCGGTGCCTATCAGCTTGAGGGGGAAGGGATCCAGCTGTTCGAGAAGATCGACGGAGATTATTTCACGATCCTCGGTCTGCCGATGTTGCCTCTCCTTGCAAAACTCCGGGAACTGGATGCGATCGATGGATGATTCACGTGAAACACATGGGCCGAAAGCGTTTGTCACGGGTTTTCCCGTCAAGCATTCACGCTCACCATTGATCCACGGCTACTGGCTGAAGACCCTCGATCTGCCCGGCAGCTATCGGGCGCATGAGGTTGCCCCGGAAATCTTTGCAGATTTCATCGCCTCGTTAAGGAACGGTAGTGCCGGTTTCGTTGGCGGCAATGTCACGATCCCGCACAAGGAGATGGCGTTCAAGCTAGCGGACCAACCGGACGAGCTTTCGGAAGAACTCGGCGCATCGAATACGCTGTGGCTGGAGGATGGAAAACTTCTTGCGACGAACACGGACGGCCGCGGCTTTACCGCCAATCTCAATGAACGCCATCCCGGCTGGGACCGGCATAACCGGGTCGTCATCTTCGGTGCCGGTGGTGCAAGTCGCGCTGTCATTCAGGCGGTCCGCGACCGCGGCTTCAAAGAAATCCACGTCGTCAACCGCACAGTCGAGCGGGCGCAGGAACTGGCCGACCGCTTCGGCCCGAAGGTCCATGCTCATCCGACCGCAGCACTCGCCGAAGTAATGACCGGGGCGGGCCTATTCATCAACACCACCTCTCTCGGCATGGACGGAGAGGCGGCACCCGCCATCGATTTCTCGCCAATGCTTTCGGACGCAGTCGTCACGGATATCGTCTATGTGCCCTTGAAAACACCGATCCTTGCACAGGCAGAGGAACAAGGTTTTGCCATCGTCGATGGCCTCGGCATGCTCCTGCACCAGGCGGTCCCGGGATTTGAAAAATGGTTCGGCAGGCGGCCTGTCGTTGATGAAACGCTGCGCGCATTGATAACAGCGGATATGGAAAAACACTGATGCTGAAGATCGGCCTCACCGGCTCCATCGGAATGGGCAAGTCGACGGCGGCGAAGCTCTTTGCCGAAGCCGGTGTCGCGGTCAACGATTCTGACGCTGTTGTGCACGATCTTTATGCGGGCGAGGCGGCACCTCTGGTCGATGCAGCTTTCCCCGGCACAATGAAGAACGGTACCGTCGACCGTCAGGAACTTGGCCGGCAACTCGCTCGAGATCCAGCTGGCTTCAAGCGGCTCGAACAGATTGTTCATCCCTTGGTGCGCAAGCGGGAGAGTGAATTCCTAGCACGGCAGGAGGCAGCGGGAGCAGATATGGTCCTGCTCGACATTCCCCTCCTTTTCGAAACCGACGCCGATCAGAGGGTGGATGTTATTGTCGTCGTCAGCGCCGATCCACAGATTCAGCGGGAGAGGGTGCTTGCGCGGCCGAACATGACGGAAGAAAAATTCAATATGATTCTCTCCCGCCAGATATCAGATACAGAAAAACGCCGTCGGGCCGACTACATCGTAGATAGCAGCCACAGCAT
Source organism: Rhizobium sp. 01T444 (assembly GCF_056398305.1). Lineage (NCBI taxonomy): Bacteria > Pseudomonadati > Pseudomonadota > Alphaproteobacteria > Hyphomicrobiales > Rhizobiaceae > Rhizobium > Rhizobium sp. 01T444. Next base: position 372,888 of record NZ_JBFTPD010000003.1, on the reverse strand, counting down.
CGAGACGACAAGAAAACAGGTGGCAGATATCGTCGCCGACTTGAAGAAGCGGATAGCGAAGGAAGAAGTCCCACATGCGTGAGATCATTTTCGATACGGAAACCACCGGCCTCGACAACCGCATGGACCGCATCATCGAAATCGGCGGTATTGAACTCTTCAATCATTTTCCGACCGGAAGGACGCTCCACCTCTTCGTCAATCCGGGTGATCAGAAGGTTCATCCCGATGCGCTCGCCGTCCACGGCATCACCGACGAATTCCTGAAGGACAAGCCGCCTTTTGCCGATGTCTTCGAGCAGATTCTGGAATTCTTCGGCGACGGCAAGTGGATCGCCCACAACGCCACTTTCGACATGGGCTTTGTGAATGCCGAGCTTGCCAGGCTCGGCGTTCCGCCGATCCTGCCGGATCGCGTCGTCGACACGCTCTCGCTTGCCCGCCGAAAGCATCCAATGGGACCGAACTCGCTCGATGCTCTCTGCCGCCGTTACGGTATCGACAACTCGCACCGTACCAAACACGGCGCTCTCCTCGACTCCGAACTTCTCGCCGAAGTCTATATCGAGATGATCGGCGGCCGGCAGGCTGCACTGGGCCTCGGCGTTGCGGGATCTGCGAGCCGGAGCAAAAGCGACGCCGAGGTGGAAGAAGTCGTGGTCGCTGCCATCATGGAGAGGCCGCGGTCGTTGGCGCCGCGATTGAGCAAAGCGGAAGTTGAGGCACATGACGCTCTCATCGCCAAGCTTGGTCAAAAGGCCGTCTGGTCGAAATACGATCAGCTCAACTGAAAATAAAAATGCCCGGGTTTGCCCGGGCATTTGAGTTCGAGAGCCTGTAAAACCGGCTTAGTTCGGAACGGCCTGAACCTTGGAGCGGGCCTGTTCTTCGGAAACGCGCTGTGCGAACATCTGTGCGAAATCGATCGGGTCGATCATCAGCGGCGGGAAGCCGCCATTGCGCGTGACGTCGGCAATGATCTGGCGGGCAAACGGAAAGAGCATGCGCGGGCACTCGATGAAGAGAACCGGCAGCATGTGCTCCTGCGGGAAGCCGGCAACGCGGAAGACGCCGCCATAGACGAGCTCGGTGTGGAAGACCGTCTTGTCGCCTTCCTTGGCTTCAGCGATCAGCGAAAGCACGACATCGAAATCCGTTTCGGACAGCGGATTGGCATTGACGTTCACATTGATGTTGATCGCCGGTGCCTTGTCGCGGGCCTGAAGCGAGCGCGGTGCGCCCGGGTTTTCGAAGGAAAGATCCTTGACGTACTGGGCAAGGATCGAAAGGGTCGGGCTCGCTGCGCCGTTGCTGCTGTTATCGTCTGCCATGGGATTTTCCTCGAGGGGCATTGAATGGTGCCGCCATCTAACATTTCGGGAATAGGCTTACAACCCTGGGCGTCCGGCGCAGTTAATGCGCCGCCATATCAGTCTCCGAGCCGTTTGCCAGACCAGGGCGACTTGCCGTCCGGTTCCCGATGATAGTCCTCTTCATCGAGATCGACCACCTTTGAATCGCCCGGCTTGCCTGGCCGGCCTCGAAATTCCGAACGCGAGGAAGCCGAAAAACCGTCGCCGCTCGCGCCAACGACAACGAAACGCTTTGCGATCGACCGCCAGAGCAGATTGCGAACCTGCGGGATAAGAAGCAGGATCGCCAGTATATCCGACAGAAAGCCCGGGATGATGAAGAGCAGCGAGGCGATGACAGTCATCGCCGGATTGAGCAGCTCCCGCCCGGGCACGGTACCGCTGCGCCCTTCGGCGGACATGCGGCGCAGGATGCCAATACCCTGCCGGCGCAAGAGGAAGGAGCCGACGACAAAGCCCAGTACGACAAGCGCCAGCGTCGCGGCAAGTCCGATTGCGCGGCCGACAATTACGAAGCCAGCGATCTCGGCAAGCGGCAGAAGCAGCGCGAAAACCGGCAGCATGGAAAAACGCATCTCTTTACCCCGAGTGGCTCGGGCTCCTCTTGGCACTGGCGAAGATACCAGCCATGATTTGAATCATTCGTATAGCCGGACTATATGGGGGTAGAAATCAGGGATGTTAACAGTGAACGGCGGGATATGAGTTCAAACGACTTCATCACATTATTTTTCTTGGTGGCGGCGGTGCTGATTTTCTTTCAGCTTCGATCCGTTCTCGGACGCCGCACGGGAAATGAGAAGCCGCCGCGTGATCTCTATACGCCACGGGATGCCGCGCAGAACGACAGCGCCGATGCCGGCAAGGTCGTAACCCTGCCGCGGCGCGATGTGAATGGGGAAGAGGAAGACCGCTTTTCCGCCATCGACGCTTTCGCACCGGCCGGCACGCCGCTGAACGAATCGCTGCGCGCGCTCAACAGAGCCGATCCCTCCTTCGACCCGAAGGAATTCTTGAATGGCGCCCGTATGGCCTACGAGATGATCGTCATGGCCTTTGCTGATGGTGACCGCAAATCGCTGAAGAACCTCCTCTCCCGAGAAGTCTATGACGGCTTCGACGCAGCGATCAGCGATCGCGAAAACAAGGGCGAGAAGATGAAGTCCACTTTCGTGGGCATCGACAAGGCTGAGATCACCCATGCCGAGACCAAGGGCAGCGAGGCGCAGATCACCGTGCGCATCATCAGTCAGCTGATCTCTGCCTCCTACGACAAGAACGACACGCTGATCGACGGTGATGCAGAGAATGTCGCGGAGGTCAACGATCTCTGGACGTTCGCTCGCGATACGCGATCGCGCGACCCCAACTGGAAACTCGTCGCGACTGAATCGGAACATGACTGACGCCGCCGGCTTTGCCCTTCAGGCAGTCAGTTTCGACGCAATGGAAGGCTGGAGGGATGATGATCCCTCCAGCCTTTTTGAAGTCATGGCTACCTGTCGCCGGCATATTTCCGAAACCAAACCTTATCGTACCGGTTCGCTGGGGCTGAGTTCAGCCGATCTCCTTCCATTGCTGGAGGAAGCAGAGACTTTTCGTCCGTCTTCGGCGAAGGAAGCGCGTGGCTTTTTTGAAAAGCACTGCCAGCCATTCCGGATTGTCCGGACCGACGGCGTCAGTGGTTTCGTCACCGCCTTCTACGAACCCGAAATCGAAGTTTCCGACAGACAGGATGCGACCTTCCGTTTTCCGATCTACCGGCGCCCGGATGATCTTATCGATCTCGATGATCAAAATCGTCCCGGGCGGTTTGATGGCTCCTACGCATTTGGACGCTTGCGTGCTGGGCTGATCGATGCCTATCCGGATCGCCACGACATCGATCAGGGCTATCTTGAGGGCCGTGGTCTTGAGATCGCCTGGGCGAAATCGAAGGTCGATCTTTTCTTCGTCCACGTGCAGGGCGCTGCCCGTCTGCGCTATCCGGATGGCAGGATCGGCCGCATCACCTACGCCGCAAAAGCCGGCCACCCATTTTCGGCGATCGGCAAGCTATTGATCGACCGTGGCGAGATCGACCGTGCGAAAATTTCCATGCAGTCGGTCCGCGCATGGCTTGCCACACATCCGGACCAAGTCGACGAAGTCCTCTGGCATAACCGATCCTATATTTTCTTCCGGGACGCACCGGTGGACAATCCGAATGCCGGACCGATCGCCGCCGCGAAGGTGCCGCTGCTTGCGGGGCGTTCGCTCGCCGTCGACCGCCTGATCCATACTTTCGGTTTTCCATTCTTCATCCGCTCCGAAAGCCTGACGCATCTCGATGCCGGTAAGCCGTTTCAACGGCTGATGCTGGCGCTGGACACTGGTTCGGCAATTGTCGGCCCCGCGCGCGGCGACATTTTCACCGGTTCGGGCCATGCTGCAGGCGAGTTGGCGGGAACAGTACGCAACGATGCCGATTTCGCAATTCTCATCCCAAATGCCGCTGCAGCGAGGTTCCTCTGATGCCGAAGGACCGCAAGCTCAGCTCAGACGAGAGAATCCTCTGGGGCAGGGTAGCCCGCAGTACCCGGCCCATGCCCGGCAAGACGGATGAACTGACCGCGCTCGACGCCTTCCTGGCGGAGGCCGAAGCGGCAGCCGAACAGGAAAAGGCGGAAAAGCAGAAGACGGCCACGCCACTTCCGCAGCAACCGGTAGCCCAGCCGCCTGTAAAACAGCCCTCGGGCGTCCACCATCCGCTGGAGCGGCCGGTCAAGCGCAAGATCGCCAAAGGCAAGCTGGCGCTGGAAGCACGGATCGATCTTCACGGCATGGTCCAGAGCGAAGCGCATTCCTTCCTGCTCGATTTCCTGATCCGCGCGCATGAACGCGGCATGCGGCACGTTCTCGTCATCACAGGTAAGGGCAGCTCCATGGGCAGCGAAGGCGCCTTGAAGCGCGCGGTGCCGCTCTGGTTCTCCAAGCCGGAATTCCGTTTTCTGATTTCGTCCTATGAGCCAGCGGCCCAACATCATGGTGGCGCGGGCGCCCTCTATATCCGCCTCTCGCGGCGGGCCGGGGAAACATCGTGACGCCGTTTGCAGAAGCAGTTCGCAAGCTGCGCGCCCGCAAGGGCGTGACGCAGAAACAGATGGCGGCGGCGCTCAATGTTTCGCCTGCCTATCTCTCGGCGCTCGAGCATGGAAAGCGCGGCGTGCCAAGCTTCGATCTGCTGCAGCGCATCGCCGGCTACTTCAACATCATCTGGGACGAGGCCGAAGAACTCTTCCTCGTTGCCGGCTCTTCCGATCCGCGCGTGGTCGTCGATACCTCGGGCCTGCCGCCCGAATATACCGAATTTGCCAATCGTCTGGCCAAGCGAATTCGCAGCCTTGACAGCGCCGATATCGCCCGGTTATCGGCGCTTCTTGAAAATGACGGCAAAGGGGACGGAAAAGCGTCATAATCCCCTGATTTATGCCTTGTTTTAGGGCCTTGCCATTGGGAACTCGCTGCAAAAAACCTATATTCGACATTGAAAAAGCCGGTGATTCGCAAGGCGCGCCGTTGCTTACGACAACAGGGAAAACCTCGACAGAATGACCGATGCACCCGCGACGGAAAACGGCGTAAACACCGAATATGGCGCAGACTCCATCAAGGTCCTGAAGGGCCTCGATGCCGTGCGCAAGCGCCCCGGTATGTATATCGGCGATACCGACGACGGCTCGGGCCTCCACCACATGGTCTATGAAGTCGTCGATAACGCGATCGATGAAGCGTTGGCCGGCCATGCCGACATCGTCACCGTTGCGCTCAATCCCGATGGCTCTGTGACCGTGACGGACAACGGCCGCGGCATCCCGACCGATATTCACAGCGGCGAAGGCGTGTCGGCAGCCGAGGTCATCATGACCCAGCTCCATGCCGGCGGTAAGTTCGACCAGAATTCCTATAAGGTTTCGGGTGGTCTGCACGGCGTCGGCGTTTCGGTGGTCAATGCACTGTCCGTCTGGCTGAAGCTGAAGATCCGTCGCCAGGGCAAGGTTCATGAGATGAGCTTCACCCACGGCGTTGCGGATGCTCCGTTGAAGGTGACGGGCGAAGCGGGCAACGAGACCGGCACGGAAGTCAGCTTCATGCCGAGCACCGGAACCTTCACCATGACGGAGTTCGACTACGGCACACTTGAGCACCGCCTGCGCGAGCTGGCCTTCCTCAACTCCGGCGTCCGCATTCTGCTGACGGACAAGCGCCATTCCGACATCAAGCAGGAAGAGATGATGTATGACGGCGGCCTCGAGGCCTTCGTTTCCTATCTCGACCGCGCCAAGAAGCCGCTCGTCGAAAAGCCCGTTGCGATCCGCGGCGAGAAGGATGGCATTACCGTCGAGGTGGCCATGTGGTGGAACGACAGCTATCACGAGAACGTGCTTTGCTTCACCAACAACATCCCCCAGCGCGATGGCGGCACGCATATGGCCGGCTTCCGCGCCGCACTGACGCGTCAGGTCGTTTCCTATGCCGATAATTCCGGCATTACGAAAAAGGAAAAGGTGACGCTGCAGGGCGAAGATTGTCGCGAAGGTCTGACCGCAGTCTTGTCGGTCAAGGTACCGGATCCAAAATTCTCATCGCAGACGAAAGACAAACTAGTTTCGTCGGAAGTTCGCCCTGTCGTCGAAAGCCTCGTCAATGAGGCCTTGAATACCTGGTTCGAGGAACATCCGAGCGAAGCGAAGATTCTCGTTGGCAAGGTCGTTGAAGCCGCCGCCGCCCGTGAAGCCGCCCGCAAGGCGCGCGAACTGACGCGCCGCAAGGGTGCGCTCGATATCGCCTCGCTGCCCGGCAAGCTCGCCGACTGCTCGGAGCGCGATCCGGCCAAGTCTGAAGTCTTCCTCGTCGAGGGTGACTCGGCAGGCGGTTCTGCAAAGCAAGGGCGCTCGCGCGAAAATCAGGCGATCCTGCCGCTGCGTGGCAAGATCCTGAATGTCGAGCGTGCACGCTTCGACAAGATGCTGTCGAGCCAGGAAATCGGCACGCTTATCACTGCGCTCGGCACCGGAATCGGCAAGGACGAGTTCAATGTCGAAAAGCTGCGCTACCACAAGATCATCATCATGACGGATGCCGACGTCGACGGCGCCCACATTCGCACGCTGCTGCTCACCTTCTTCTTCCGCCAGATGCCGGAACTGATCGAGCGCGGCCACCTCTACATCGCCCAGCCGCCGCTCTATAAGGTGTCGCGTGGCAAGTCGGTCCAGTACGTCAAGAACGAAAAAGCGCTGGAAGATTATCTGATCGGCCAGGGTCTGGAAGATGCGGCGCTGAAGCTCGCCAGCGGCGAAGTCCGTGTCGGCCAGGATCTGAATGAGGTCATTCACGATGCCCTGCGCCTGCGCGCGCTGCTCGACAACCTGCATTCGCGCTACAATCGTGCGGTCGTCGAACAGGCGGCAATCGCCGGCGCGCTCAATGCCGAAACCGTCAGCAATGCCGAACGTGCCCAGGAACTGGCAATCGAGGTGGCAAAGCGTCTCGACATCATCGCCGAGGAAACCGAGCGTGGTTGGGAAGGCAGCCTCACCAGCGAGGGCGGTATCCGCCTCGAGCGCATGGTTCGCGGCGTCAAGGAGGTCATCGTGCTCGATATGGCGCTGATCGGCTCCCAGGATGCCCGTTTTATCGACCAACTCACGCCGCGGATGAAGGAAATCTATCAGACGCCGCCGGCGCTGAGCCGACGGGATGGCGATGTCGAAATTTCCGGTCCACGCGCCCTTCTCGATGCAGTTTTCGCAAGCGGCCGGAAGGGCCTGACGATGYAGCGCTATAAGGGTCTCGGCGAAATGAACGCCGAACAGCTCTGGGAAACGACGCTCGATCCGAACGTTCGCTCGCTGCTGCAGGTCAAGGTCAACGATGCGACCGATGCCGACGGCCTTTTTGCGCGCCTGATGGGCGATGAAGTCGAGCCGCGGCGCGAATTCATCCAGGACAATGCGCTGAGCGTCGCAAACCTCGATATCTGACCAAAAATCAGTCGCGAAAAAGCCCCGCAGCCATCAGGCTTGCGGGGCTTTTTATTTTGCGATCAATCGTTGTCGATGAAATGGCCGTTGAAGGCGACCTCCGAGAGCGGCTTGCGCTGGCTCGGGAATTCGCGCTCCCGGTTGCGCTCGGAAAGGATGCTCTTGTCGGCGATGCGACCGATGGCAATGCCGGCTTCAACGCGGTAACCATCGGGGACTTCAAGCTTTTCCTTGATCTCGTCATGCTTGATGCCGCCCATGCCATGGGCATGGAAGCCGGAAATGCGGGCCTGCATGGCAAGATGGCCCCAGGCCGTGCCGGCATCGAAAGAGTGCGTATAGCTTGACCGTCCCTCGCTGCGCGCGCCGTTGAAGCTGCGCGAGACCACGAAGATCAGCGCTGAAGCGTTCTTTGCCCATTCCTGGTTGGCTTCGTTGAGCAGGCTCACGAATTCTTCCCAGTGCTCGGAGCCTTTTAAGGCGTAGAGGAACCGCCACGGCTGCATATTTGCGGAGGACGGCGCCCAGTGTGCGGCGTCGAGAAGCGTCAGAAGCTGGGCTTCTTCGATGATCTCGCCGGTAAAGGCGCGGGGCGACCAACGGTCGAGAAACATCGGATCGATTGGATATTCGGATTCGCGGCTATTGGCTTTGGTCATGCTGGCTTCCGGAAGTTGGCGATGGACGGGGGATTCCATTGCGGGAGATCACTTAAGTGATATTTCCGTGCTCGCTTGCTTGGCAAGCAAAGTTTGGTCACGGCCAGTGCACAATCTGTTTCCAGAAACTGGCCTTACGCGCGCGAGGAACTCCCGGTAAAGCAGCGTCAAATCCGATCGATCAGGGGATGCGGCATGTTGGTGAATGGGAAATGGACCGAAGACTGGCAGCCGGTCCAGGCGAAGGATGAGAAGGGTGGCTTCGTCCGCCAGATATCGAGCTTCCGCAACTGGGTGACACCTGACGGCAGCGCTGGTCCGACGGGTGAGGGCGGTTTTGCCGCGGAAGCCGGACGCTATCATCTTTACGTCGCCTATATCTGCCCCTGGGCTTCTCGCACGCTGGTCGGCCGCAAGCTTAAGCGGCTCGAAGACGTCATCTCGGTTTCGATCGTCGAACCGGCGCTCAGCAAGCAGGGCTGGCGTTTTGGCGATTATCCCGGCGCGACTTCGGATGAGCTGAACGGCGTCACCTACATGCACGAGATCTACACAAAAGCGGATCCCCATTTTACCGGGCGAGCAACGGTCCCCGTTCTATGGGACAAGAAACGTGCAACGATCGTCAACAATGAATCCTCCGACATTCTGCGCATGCTGAACAGCGGCTTTGGCGATCTTGCCCGCGGCAGTCTCGATCTTTATCCGGCCGCTCGACGGGGTGAAATCGATGCCTTCAACGAGCGTATCTATTCGTCCTTGAACAATGGCGTTTATCGCACCGGATTCGCAACGACGCAGGTTGCCTATGAAGAGGCCTTTGCCGAGGTTTTCGCTTGCCTCGACTGGATAGAACCGCAGCTTGAAGGACGCAGTTTCCTCTTTGCCGACCATCCGACGGAGGCCGATATCCGTCTGTTCGTCACGCTGGCGCGTTTTGATGTCGCCTATCACGGTCTCTTCAAATGCAATCTGCGGCGTCTCTCTGACTATGTTAACCTCAAGTCCTTCTGCCGGCGGATGCTGGATTGGCCCGGCATTGCCGAGACCGTGAACTTCGATCACATCAAGCGCGGCTATTATTCGATCGAGAGCCTCAACCCCACGCCTATTGTTCCGGTTGGTCCATCACTGGCGGAAATTTTCTAAGCGGGCGTACCGCTTCCGTGGCAAGTCATAATGACACCGATGAATAATTCGTTCATAGGTGGCGCATCTACTTTCCATTGAGGAGGACATTCATGAAGCTGATGCGCGTTGGAGAAGCGGGCCGCGAAAAGCCGGCCCTGCTCGATGCCGATGGCAAGATCCGTGACCTTTCCGCGCACGTCGCCGATATCGGCGGCGAGGCGATCACGCCGGCAGGTCTTGCGAAAATCGCGGCCCTTGACCCTAAGAGCCTGCCGGAACTGGCGCCCGGCCGCATCGGCGCCTGTGTTGCCGGCACCGGCAAATTCATCTGCATCGGCCTGAACTACTCCGACCATGCGGCTGAAACCGGCGCGACCGTGCCGCCCGAACCCGTTATCTTCATGAAGGCGACTTCGGCGATCGTTGGTCCCAACGACAATGTGCTGATCCCGCGCGGTTCTGAAAAGACCGACTGGGAAGTCGAACTTGGCGTGGTTATCGGCAAAACCGCGAAATATGTGAGCGAGGCCGAAGCGCTGGATTACGTTGCCGGTTACTGCGTTTCCGATGACGTCTCCGAGCGCGCCTTCCAGACCGAGCGCTCGGGCCAGTGGACCAAGGGTAAATCCTGCGACACCTTCGGACCGATCGGCCCCTGGCTCGTCACCAAAGACGAAGTTGCCGATCCGCAGAACCTCGGCATGTGGCTCAAGGTCAACGGCCAGACGATGCAGAACGGTTCCACGAAAACCATGGTCTATGGCGTGGCTTTCGTCGTGTCCTATCTCAGCCAGTTCATGTCCCTGCACCCGGGCGACGTTATCTCGACGGGTACGCCTCCAGGTGTCGGCATGGGCATGAAGCCGCCGCGTTACCTGAAGGACGGCGACGTCGTCGAACTCGGTATCGAAGGTCTCGGCACCCAGAAGCAGCTCTTCGTAGCAGACCGTTAACGACTTTTCTTGCTGAAAAGCTTAAACTTTGTGCGCCAAGATAATGCCGGAGATCAATTTTCCGGCATTTTTCTTTCAAACTGTAATGTTATGTTGCTGTGCAACAAAAACCTGTTAGCCTACGTTGATGTGCCAGCGTTAACGGAAAGAGTCCGGTGCCCTTCAATTGGCGTCGTCTTTGCCGGATAGAGAAAGGTGGCGCCCTCGATGTTCTACCAGCTTTATGAATTGAACCATGCAGCGTTGGCTCCGTTCCGCGCTGCAGCAGATATCATGCGTTTTGCCTATTCCAATCCGCTGAACCCCTTCTCACAGACCCCGCTAGGGCGCACCATTTCGGCCAGTCTCGAAATGTTCGAGCGCACGACGCGCCGTTACGGCAAGCCGGAATTCGGGCTCAATGAGACTGTCATCGACGGCAAGAAGGTTTCCGTGCGCGAGGAAGTCGTCTGGGCGCGCTCCTTCTGTAATCTCCTCCATTTCTCCCGCGATGTTCCGGCCGGCCACAGCGGCGACCCGCGCATCCTCATCGTCGCGCCGATGTCAGGCCATTATGCGACGCTGCTGCGTGGCACCGTCGAGGCCCTTCTGCCCAGCGCCGATATCTACATCACGGACTGGATCGATGCGCGCATGGTGCCGATGACCGAAGGCACCTTCGACCTTTCCGATTATATCGACTACGTCATAGAGATGCTGCATTTCCTCGGCCATGACACCCATGTTGTCGCCGTCTGTCAGCCCTCCGTGCCGGTGCTGGCCGCTGCCGCAATCATGGAAGAGGCCAAGGATCCGCTCGCCCCGTCGTCCATGACGCTGATGGGCGGTCCGATCGATACCCGCATTAATCCGACAGCCGTCAACAATCTTGCCAAGGAACGGCCGCTCGAATGGTTTGCCGATAATGTCGTCATGAACGTGCCCTGGCCGCAGCCGGGCTTCATGCGATCTGTCTATCCGGGCTTCCTGCAGCTTTCCGGCTTCATGTCGATGAACCTCGACCGGCACCTGATCGCCCACAAAGAATTCTTTATGCATCTGGTGAAGAACGACGGCGAACCGGAAAAGCACCGCGATTTCTACGACGAATATCTCGCCGTTATGGACCTCACCGCGGAATTTTATCTGCAGACCGTCGACCAGGTCTTCATGAAGCATGCGCTGCCGAAAGGCGAGTTGATGCATCGCGGCAAGCGCGTTGATCCCTCGGCCATCCGCAACGTGGCCTTGCTAACCGTAGAAGGCGAGAACGACGATATCTCCGGTGTCGGCCAGACGCATGCAGCCCAGACCATCTGCGTAAACATCCCTGAGCACATGCGCATGCATTACCTGCAGCCGGATGTCGGCCACTATGGTGTCTTCAACGGTTCCCGCTTCCGCCGCGAGATCGCGCCCCGCATCGTCAGCTTCACGCGCCAGCATTCTCGCGCCAAGAAGCCACCGGTCCAGCGCATCATCAAGGGCGGCAAATCGGCGTGAGTTAGAAAACGCTGATTTAATGCCATCGATTCAAGGTCTTGTTCGATTTAACCTGAAATCGTCTTGAAGGCCGGTTCCGCGGTAACCATCTGTTTTTTCAGCACTCGGCATCCTGTCGGGTGCTGAACGCGAGGATACCGCACGATGAACCAGTCAGCATTGCTTCGCCCGGATTGGACTCCGGCTACCGTTGCCTTGATGATCCTCGGCTTCATGGTTTTCTGGCCTCTGGGGCTGGCCATGCTTGCCTATATCATCTTCGGCGAGCGGCTGCGTGGCTTCAAGCGTGACGTCAACCAGGCAACGGATGGCTTCTTTGCAGGCTGCCGCCGTTCGCACGGCCGTCACCGCCCGCATTTCTCGACGGGCAACGTCGCCTTCGACGATTGGCGCAAGGCCGAGCTCGATCGCATGGAAGAAGAGCGCCGCAAGCTTGATGAAATGCGTGAGGAATTCGATTCCTACCTGCGCGAGCTTCGTCGCGCCAAGGATCAGGAAGAATTCGATCGCTTCATGCGCGAGCGCAAGAACAACCGACGCGACGATAATGGCCCGGTCGCCGAATACCAGACGCCGTAAGGCGTGATCACAAAGAATCTACGGCCGGCACCGGATACGATGCCGGTTTTTCTTTGCCCGGATTTCTCCCGAATCGTATAGAAAACCCCTATGTTTCCGCTTCCAAAGATCCGCCGTACGACGAAAAAACCGTCGCCGCCCGAAAAGCGGACGCTGGATGTCGCCGGCCGTCTGATGCCCTTGACGATCAAGCAGCATGATCGGGCAACCCGGATCACGCTCCGTATCGAGCCGGGCGGCCGTGCATTGAAGATGACGGTGCCGAAGGGGCTTGCCGCCCGCGAAGTCAACGCCTTCCTTGATCGGCATCAGGGCTGGCTGCTGACCAAGCTTGCGAAATTCTCGACGGATGCGGGCCTGCGCGACGGCGGCGAAATTCTCTTTCGCGGTGTCAGACATCGCATCGAGCACACAGGCAGCCTGCGTGGGCTGACTGAGGCTGTCGTGATGGACGGCAAACCGTTACTTCGCGTCAGCGGCATGCCGGAACATATCGGCCGGCGCATCGCGACCTTCCTCAAGAAGGAGGCGCGCAGCGATCTTGAGAGATTGTCGCGGCTGCATGCCGGTTCCATCAAGGCGCCGATCCGCTCGATTTCGATGAAAGATACTCGCAGCCGCTGGGGTTCCTGCTCTTCGGAAGGAAATCTGAGCTTCTCCTGGCGCATCGTCATGGCGCCGCCTTCGGTGATTGATTATCTCGCCGCCCATGAGGTCGCGCATCTGAAGGAAATGAACCACGGTCCACACTTCTGGGCGCTCTGCAAGAAGCTCTGCCCGCACATGGAAGAGGCGAAGTCCTGGCTGAAGCGTCACGGCAGTCAGCTGCACGCCATAGAGTTCGATTAAGCGCCGCCGTTAAATGCGGCCGCCATTGCAAATTGGCTCGACTCTTCGCCCGTTTCGTGTCACTTCGCTGCCATGAGACCGGATATCAAGATCTGCGGTTTGAAGACGCCTGAGACTGTCGAGCGCGCATTGAAGCGCGGAGCGACGCATATCGGCTTCAATTTTTTCCAGAAAAGCCCGCGTTACGTCGAGCCGGACATTGCCGGCAAGCTCGCGGAACCTGCGCGCGGCAAGGCGAAGATCGTCGCTGTCGTGGTCGATCCGAGCAATGATGATCTTGATGAAATCGTTGCACTTTTGCGCCCGGATATGCTGCAGCTCCATGGTAGCGAGAGCCCTGAGCGCGTGCTGACCATCAAGGCGATGTATGGCATCCCTGTGATCAAGGCCTTGTCGGTCCGCAGCACCGACGACCTGAAGAGGGTCGAGGCCTATATTGGCATCGCCGACCGCTTCCTCTTCGATGCCAAGCCGCCAAAAGGATCTGAACTACCGGGCGGCAATGGCGTTTCCTTTGATTGGGGTCTGCTCACCTGGCTTGACGGCAATGTCGACTACATGCTTTCCGGTGGGCTCAACAAGGCCAATGTCGGACAGGCGCTTGCAATGACGAAGGCGCCAGGTGTCGATACTGCCTCTGGTGTCGAGAGTGCGCCGGGCGTGAAGAGCCTGGACATGATCGATGAATTTTTCGATGCGGTTGAACAGGCATGCCTGCCTGAAACGACCTCAGGGAGTTGAAAGTGAACGAGACGCCTAAACCGAATTCCTTCCGCGCCGGTCCGGACGAAGACGGACGCTTCGGCATTTATGGGGGCCGCTTCGTGGCCGAAACCCTGATGCCTTTGATCCTCGATTTGCAGGAGGAGTGGAACAAGGCGAAGGACGATCCGGAATTTCAGGCGGAATTGAAACAGCTCGGCACCCACTATATCGGCCGGCCGAGCCCGCTCTATTACGCCGAGCGCCTGACCCAGCATCTCGGCGGCGCCAAGATCTATTTCAAGCGTGAAGAGCTGAACCATACCGGCTCGCACAAGATCAACAACTGCATCGGCCAGATCCTGCTCGCCAAGCGCATGGGCAAGACGCGCATTATCGCCGAGACCGGTGCCGGCCAGCATGGCGTGGCTTCCGCCACCGTCGCCGCCCGCTTCGGATTTCCCTGTGTCGTCTATATGGGCGCCACCGACGTCGAGCGTCAGGCGCCAAACGTTTTCCGCATGAAGCTTCTGGGTGCCGAAGTAAAGCCGGTCACGGCCGGCAGCGGCACGCTGAAGGATGCGATGAATGAGGCGCTGCGTGACTGGGTCACCAACGTCGATGACACCTATTATCTGATCGGCACGGCCGCCGGCCCGCATCCCTATCCGGAAATGGTGCGGGATTTCCAGGCGGTCATCGGCACGGAAGCCAAGCAGCAGATCCTTGAGGCCGAGGGCCGCCTCCCAGATCTCGTCATCGCTGCGGTCGGCGGCGGTTCGAATGCGATCGGCATCTTCCATCCTTTCCTCGATGACAAGGACGTCAAGATCGTCGGCGTCGAAGCGGGCGGCAAGGGGTTGCAGGGCGATGAGCACTGCGCCTCGATCACAGCCGGCTCACCGGGCGTGCTGCACGGCAACCGCACCTATCTGCTGCAGGACAATGACGGTCAGATCAAGGAAGGCCATTCGATCTCGGCCGGCCTCGACTATCCTGGCATCGGCCCGGAACATTCGTGGCTCAACGATATCGGCCGCGCCGAATACGTGCCGATCATGGATCATGAGGCGCTCGAAGCCTTCCAGATACTGACTCGTCTCGAGGGCATCATTCCCGCGCTCGAGCCTTCGCATGCGCTTGCCGAAGTCATCAAGCGCGCGCCCAAGATGGGCAAGGACGAGATCATTCTGATGAACCTGTCCGGCCGTGGCGACAAGGACATCTTCACTGTCGGCAAGATCCTGGGAATGGGTGAGTAAAGAGACATGACCGCACGTATGGATAAACGCTTCGCCGATCTGAAGGCGGAAGGCCGCCCGGCGCTCGTAACCTATTTCATGGGTGGCGATCCTGATTACGAGACCTCGCTCGGCATCATGAAGGCGCTGCCGGAAGCCGGCTCCGACGTCATCGAACTCGGCATGCCCTTTTCCGATCCGATGGCCGATGGCCCGGCGATCCAGTTGGCCGGCCAGCGCGCCCTGAAGGGTGGTCAAACGCTGAAGAAGACGCTGCAGCTCGCTGCCGACTTCCGCAAGACCAACGATGCAACACCGATCGTCATGATGGGCTACTACAACCCGATCTATATCTACGGCGTCGAGAAGTTTCTCGACGATGCGCTGGCATCCGGCATCGACGGTCTGATCATCGTCGACCTGCCGCCGGAAATGGATGACGAGCTCTGCATCCCGGCGCTGAAGAAGGGCATCAATTTCATTCGTCTGGCAACACCGACGACGGATGAGAAGCGCCTGCCGACCGTGCTGAAGAACACGTCTGGCTTCGTCTATTACGTTTCTATGAACGGCATCACCGGTTCGGCTTTGCCGGATCCGTCGCTGATTTCGGGTGCGGTCAAGCGCATCAAGGACCATACCGATCTGCCCGTTTGCGTCGGCTTCGGCGTCAAGACGGCAGAGCACGCAAAGGTCATCGGTGCTTCGGCCGATGGTGTGGTTGTCGGTACCGCGATCGTCAATCAGGTAGCCAACACCCTGACGGCGGATGGAAAGGCGACGGCCGACACGGTTCAGGCCGTTGCGACACTCGTTCGCGGTCTTTCCACAGGAACGCGTTCGGCGCGCCTTGTTGCTGCCGAATAGTTTCCCCACATTGGCACTAGTCAATCAGGAGTATTCGAGTTGAACTGGATCACTAACTACGTTCGCCCGCGGATCAATTCCATGCTGGGCCGTCGCGAAGTGCCGGAGAACCTCTGGATCAAGTGCCCGGAAACGGGCGAGATGGTTTTTCACAAGGACCTGGAAAGCAACAAGTGGGTCATTCCCGCTTCCGGCTACCACATGAAGATGCCCGCAAAGGCGCGCCTTGCCGACCTGTTCGACAACGGCGAATACGAAGCTTTGCCGCAGCCGAAGGTCGCCCAGGATCCGCTGAAGTTCCGCGATTCCAAGAAGTATAGCGACCGTCTGCGCGACAGCCGCCTCAAGACCGAGCAGGAAGATACGATCCTTGCCGGTCTCGGCAGCGTGAAGGGCCTGAAGCTCGTCGCGGTCGTTCATGAATTCAATTTCATCGGTGGTTCGCTTGGCATGGCTGCCGGCGAAGCGATCGTCAAAGCCTTCGAACGCGCGATTGCGGAGAAGTGCCCGCTCGTCATGTTCCCGGCCTCCGGCGGCGCGCGGATGCAGGAAGGCATTCTATCCTTGATGCAGCTGCCGCGCACGACGGTGGCCGTCGACATGCTCAAGGAAGCAGGCCAGCCCTACATCGTGGTTCTGACAAACCCGACCACCGGCGGCGTAACGGCCTCCTACGCCATGCTTGGCGATATTCATCTGGCGGAACCGGGTGCCGAAATCGGCTTTGCCGGCAAGCGCGTCATCGAACAGACGCTGCGTGAAAAGCTCCCCGAGGGCTTCCAGACCTCGGAATATCTGCTGGAACACGGCGTGGTCGACATGGTCGTCAAGCGTCATGATATTCCGGAGACGCTGGCGCGTCTGTTGAAAATCCTGACCAAGAAGCCGGCTACGGCGGCAAATGATGCCAATGGAGTGATTGCTCTGGCGGCGAGCGCCTGAGCAGCAGATCTCACAGAATAGGGCGGGCCGATGACAGACAGAGGCCAGATCGCGGTGAGTGAGGCGGCGCAGGAAATCGAAAAGCTCATGGGATTGCATCCCAAGGGCTACGATTTGTCATTGGACCGCATCAAGCGCCTTCTGGAGGCGCTTGGCAATCCGGAGCGCAACCTTCCCCCCGTCATCCATATCGCCGGCACCAACGGCAAGGGCTCGACATCAGCTTTCTGCCGCGCGCTTCTGGAAGCGGGCGGCTACAGCGCCCATGTCCATACCTCTCCGCATCTCGTAAACTGGCATGAACGTTACCGCCTGGGTGTTCCAGGCGGGCGTGGTCAACTGGTTGATGATAGCGTTTTCGCAGAAGTTTTGCGACGCGTGGCGAAGGCCAATGGCGGGGAGAAGATTACCGTCTTTGAAATACTGACGGCCGTCACTTTCATTCTTTTTTCTGAACATCCAGCCGATGCCGCAATCATCGAGGTCGGTCTCGGTGGTCGTTTCGACGCGACGAATGTCATCGAGGATCCCGCCGTTTCGGTCATCATGCCGATTTCACTCGATCATCAGCCCTATCTCGGCGACCGGGTGGAACTGATTGCAGCGGAAAAGGCCGGCATCATGAAGCGCGGCCATTCCGTCGTCATTGGCCATCAGGAGTATGACGCAGCCCTTGACGTGCTGATGTCGACGGCCGAACGGTTGCACTGCCCGAGCGCCGTTTTCGGACAGGATTTCATCGCGCATGAGGAATATGGCCGGCTGATCTATCAGGACGATTTCGGCCTTGCGGATCTGCCTTTGCCGCGCCTTCCCGGTCGCCATCAATATGCCAATGCCGCAGCCGCCATCCGGGCGGTCAAGGCCGCAGGCTTTACCGTCGCCGAACCGATGATGGAAAAGGCAATGGAAACGGTGGAGTGGCCCGGCCGCCTGCAGAAATTGACAGAAGGCAGGCTTCTGAGCCACGCGCCGGCCCGGTCGGAAATCTGGGTCGATGGCGGCCATAATCCGGGTGCTGGTGAAGTGATTGCCGAAGCCATGGCAAATTTCGAAGAGCGCCAGTCCCGTCCGCTGTTCCTGATATCGGGTATGATCAACACCAAGGACCCGGTCGGCTATTTCAAGGCCTTTGCGGATCTGGCGGAGAAGATCTATTGCRTGCCGATCCGCGGCAGCGAGGCGATGATCGATCCGGTGATTCTGGCCCACGCCGCCTATGATGCCGGGCTTGTGGCCGAACCGATGTCATCAGTCACCGACGCCCTGGACGCGATCGCTTCGAGCGTCGACCCGGAGGCGGCGCCGCCACGTATCCTCATCGGCGGCTCTCTTTATCTCGTCGGCGACGTGCTGGCGGAAAACGGCACACCCCCTAAATGAAAAAGCCCGGCATTTGCCGGGCTTTTTGCATCGAACTATCGATATCATCAGGCTGCGCTGGAAATCCAATTGGAAAGCGCCGTCTTCGGCTTTGCGCCGATGGAGATATCGGCAACTTCGCCGCCCTTGAAGATTGCAAGCGTCGGGATCGAGCGAACACCGAACTGGGCAGCCAGTTCCGGGTTTTCATCGATGTTGAGCTTGGCAACCTTGACCTTGCCGGCCATTTCCGTGGCGATTTCTTCGAGGCTCGGAGCAATCATTTTGCACGGACCGCACCATTCAGCCCAGAAATCGACGACGACTGGTTCTGCGGACTCCAGAACTTCCGACTGGAAGTTGTTGATATCGACCTTAACGGTAGCCATAGGCTGCTCCTTTACCGGAATTTGCTGTTGCGTAACATGTGAGGGTGCGGTGCCGGAATTTCAATGTCCGATATTTCACTTTGTGTTGAGTCCTGCAAGTGCCGAAGCCAAAGCCTGTTCGCCAAGAGTATGGATGGTCGCATTTTCCGTATAGACCAGCATGCAATCGATCCGTTTGGCAGGATAGAGCGGCTTCAATATTTCCCGATAGATCGCAAGCTGCGCCTTGTGCGCAAAAGGGATTTTATCTTCGTTTGTCGGTGGAACGCGATTTGTCTTGTAGTCCAGAATGACGACGCTGTCTGGCAGGACAGCAAGCCGGTCAATCCGGCCGGAGACGGCATACTCCCGGCCTTCCAGCGTCAAGGTTCCCATGATCGAAATTTCCGCCTGGGCATGAACGTTGAAGACGGCTTGAAGCCTTTCATCCTGCAAAAGTTTCACAACCGAATCGACTAAAGCCTGCCGCTCGATAGTGGGCCAGAATCGTGCCGCGCGTTCAGTGTAACGCTTCGCTGCCTCGGCCCGCTCCTCCGCCGGAATATCGGGAAGAGCCTGAAGCATCCGATGGATAAGACGGCCCTTTTCCAGGGAGCGATCGCTGCCCTCTTGATCGCCGAAGAGCGGTGAGGTCACCAAGAGATCATCGGCCTCCTCATCGATGATCGTTCCGGCACCGGAAGGGCTAAGCGGCCGAGGCAGTTGTTTTTGCGGCGGCAAAGGGCGGAAAAGGTCCGGGGGGATCGTTTCGACAGTTGCCTGTTCAGGCGCACGGTCCATTCGCTCGAAGCTGCGCTCGACCTGCGGCACACGCCAGCGCATGCCGTCCCACTCGCCATCCGGGCCCGCGAAAGTCGCCTTTTCGACATGCGGATGCTCCGCGTCGAGCGCGGTGGAAATCATCATATGCCAGGTGTCGGTGTTCAGCCGCACGCCGCGATAGCCGCAGACGATCAGCCGGTCGGCGGCGCGTGTCATCGCCACGTAGAGCAGGCGCCGGTATTCCTCTTCGGCAAGAAGCTGGATGCGCGCTGCATCGGTCAACGTCAGCGAATTGCCGAGATCACTGACGGGAATCCACACTGGTATCGGCGGCTCGTCCGGCCCGGCATCAAGCAACCGAAGCTTTGGCAGGTGGGTGTGGGTAAAAGCCTTCGAGCCGCCATCGACCAGAAAGACGATTGGCGCTTCGAGACCTTTGGAGGCATGCACCGTCATGATGCGCACCTCGTTGCGGCCCTTGTCCTGTTCGCGCTTCACTTCCGGCGCTTCAAGCTCAAGCGTCGAGATGAAGGATTGCAGGCCGGGGAGACCCGATGTCTCGTGGTCGAGCGCAAAGGTCAGGAATTCGTCGAGGATATCGCTGACTTCGGTACCGAGCCGCGCCAGAAACTGCCGCCGGCCGCCATGACTGCCGAGGACACGGGCATAGAAATCATGGACCGAAAGGCTTCGGGACTGGGCAAGAAAGAGCTCCAGCCTTGCGACGGCCGTGCCGAGGCGCTCATTGCCGTCGGCGGCATATTTGCGAAGATGGTGCCAGACGCTTTCATGGTCGTCGCGGAGCGCCGCAACCGCAAAAATATCCTCCTCCGAAAGATTGAAGAGAGGGCTCTTCAGGAGGGCGGCCAGCGAAAGATCGTCTTCCGGCAGGAGCAGAAAACGGCCGAGCGCCAGCAGATCCTGTACGGCGATATGACTGGTCAGCACCAGCCGGTCCGCGCCGGCGACGGGAATGTCGCCACGCCGCTTCAGTTCACGCGTCAGCGCATTGACGAAGGCGTCGCGTTTGCGGACGAGAACGAGGATATCGCCGGCTTCTATGAAGCGTTCCTTGCCCTTTTCGACGATCGTTTCGTGTCCCACAAGAGTACCGATCGTATGAGCGATGCGCCGTGCAAGAATGGCGGCTGGCGCGCTCTCGGGCGTCGCATCGAAGGGAGCGGTCCAGTCCTCATCCTTTATCACGACATCGGGCACGACCATTTCCCAGAGATCGACGGCCCCAGGATGGCCGATACGGCTGGAGCGATGAACGACCGGCTCGGTGCCGAGGCCGCGTGCATTCTCCGGTGGGGTGAAGATGTGATCGACCGCGAGCAGAACGTCGGAGGTAGAGCGGAAGGACAGCGGCAGGCGAACGGTCGAGAAGGCGAGGCCGCTGTTCTGCACGCGACGCTGCGTTCGTTCCTTCTCCTCGGAAAACCGTTCCGGCCGCGCGCCCTGGAAGGAATAGATCGACTGTTTCTCGTCACCGACGGCAAACAGTGTCCGGACGAGAGGCCGCGAACTTTCTCCTGAGAAGAAATCCTCCGCCAGCGACTGGATGACGCTCCATTGAACAGGGCTGGTATCCTGCGCCTCGTCGACGAGGATATGGTCGATACCCTGATCGAGCTTGTAATGGATCCACGGACCGACGCCACTCTTGGTGAGCAGGTCCGCAGTGCGGGTGATCAGGTCCTCGAAGTCGAGATGGCTGCGCTGTTTTTTCAGCTCCTCATAATCCCGGTTCAGACGGTCAGCGAGCACGAGAGCGGCATGGGTTGCTGTGTGCATCCGCATCAATTTCAGCCGGTCGCGGCAATTGACGACATGCGCACGCGCAGAAGCGATAGCATCACTAAGCTGCGGTGCTTCAGCAAGCATCGCCTTGACAAAGAATTGCCCGTCCGTCTTCGGCTCACCTTTCGATGTCAGGAAAACTTTCTCCAGTATCTGCGCGCGCGCGGTAACATCCCGTTCGCGGGCAGCGCGGCGCAAACCCTCGGCGACGTCTTGAGCCTTCGCGCCACCCTTTGCAGCGGCGAGCGAAAGATAAAGTTCCAGCACCGCATCCGAGAGACCTGGCAAGGGCCAGTATCGCTCGGCCAGCCCCTCTTCCGTATCATCAGGTGAAAGCCCGAGTTTCTTTCGCAGCAACTTGTCGGCGCCGCCATGCTGTTCGGCAGCGGTTATGAAGCGGCGTATGGCGTTACGGTTGGCAACGATCTCGCCGAGCAGATTTTCAAGCCCGGATTCATCACCGAGATTAAGCACATAGGTGAAGGCGCCAGCGAGGTTCCGGCCGTTCTCCGGTGCCGTTGCCGTCAGCAGCGAGCGTCGTGCGTCGGCGAGCAGGGTCTCTGCCGCTCGATCATCGAGGACGGAGAAGTGCCCGGCGACGTTTGCTTCCAGCGGAAACTGGTGCAGCAGTGCTTCGCAGAAGGCGTGGATCGTCTGGATCTTCAGACCACCCGGTGTTTCCAGTGCCTTGGCAAACAGTCGTCTTGCTTCCGCAAGCTTCAGGGAATCCGGCTCACGACCTTCGATCTGTGTGATGCGCTTGGCAAGCTCTTCATCCGGGAAAATCGCCCATTCCGCCAGCCGTTCGAAGACGCGGTTCGACATTTCGGAGGCGGCAGCCTTCGTATAGGTGAGGCAGAGAATGGCGGAAGGCCTTGCACCGGCAAGCAGCAGCCGGATCACCCGCTGGGTCAGAACATGCGTTTTGCCGGAGCCGGCATTGGCCGACACCCAGGCAGAACGGGTCGGATCAGAAGCGATCGCCTGCTGGATCGTCGTCCAGCCGATCCAGGTACCGGGATCGTCACCCTCCGGAAGCGCGGTCGGATCATTCATCGCCTCCTCCTTCCGGGTCAGCAGTTGCCCATTCCGCAACGCGGGCAAGATGATCGTAATCGCCGCCGAAATCGAATTGTTGGGCGGGGATCAGCCGCGAGGTAAAACCCTTCTCACCGGACTGCAGCAGGGTGACGAATTTTACCAGCTGGTCGATCGATTCTTCGGCAAGCTGCATTGCCGATTTTGCCTTGTCGCTGTTGGCCTCCTCGTTATTGACCTTGTCCACCAGGAAGCGGCTGCCCGGCCGCAAGCGGACATAGAGGAGGTCGCTCGGTACAAGGCTGCCGGCATCACGGAAGGCGCCGGCCTGAAGGGCAGCGGCCTCAAGCGCGAGCTGCGGGTCGAGCAAGGCGCGGGCCTGTGTCGGAGAGGGGTTGTAGCCAGTCTTGTAGTCTATGATGTCGGCGCTGTTTGGCCCCTTGATATCGATACGGTCGGCAACGCCGGTGAGCCGGATATCGATCCCATCGAGTTCGACACCGCCCCTCACTTCCGTCAGCCTCTTCTGCACATCGGATTGCCGCCCGGCCTCCCATTTCAGGAAAGCGCGCGCGACTTCGCGGAAGCGCGGCCGCCAGACGGCGTCGATATGCGGCGGCAACTGCTCCATGTCGAAGAGTTCGGTCAGGATGATTTCCATCGCCGCTGCCGCCTCCGGCGTTCCTGCTGTATGGTCCTCGCGAACAAAGCGATCGATAATCTTGTGGTAGAGAGTACCGCGTTCCGCTGCGCCCGGATCGCGATTGAATGGGTCGACGGGATCGAGCCGCAGCACGCGCCGAGCATAAATCGCATAGGGGTCGCGGCGCAGCCGACCGACTTCGCTGAAGGAATAGGATTTGGGCTGCAGTTCCCGTGGCGGCTTGGGAGAGGGCCTCTGCGCTGGCGCCTGATTGTCGCCGAGGTCTATCTGGTTTGCCCAGTGAACGAAGCGCGCGCCCCGCTTGCGCAATTGCTCTTCGAAATCCTCGCCGCCGAGCGCCAGCAGCCGTTGCAGCCACCGGGAGGCGACCGTTGGCGTCGAACCCTGGCGCAAGGCGCGTGAATAGATCAGATGGCGCGTCCCGTTTGCCATCTCGAAATCATGCGCCAGCTGGCCGATGCGCCGTTCCGGCGGCTCCAGCCCGATTTCTGTCTTCATCATACGGGAGACGAAGGGATTGTTGGCGGTCTGTCCTGGCCATGATCCTTCATTGAGGCTGCCGAGTATCAGCGTATCGACATTCTGCAGGCGCGCTTCCAGCGTCCCGAAAATAAAGAGGCGAGGGTGGCTGAGGGCACCGGGCTTGACGGCATGGCCGGCGGAGAGCGCCACCATGATATCGATCCATTGCGGCCCATCCGCTTCCATCTGGCCATCGGTATCGATGACTTCGCCAAGCAGGCTCGCCAGGGCATCGCCCGCTTCACCGGACCAGAGGCCTGCCAGATTGCCATGTTCGTCGTCAGCGATACCTTCCAGGGCGCGGCCCGTCCGTTCGGCCCATTGCGAGAGCGAGATGCCGGTCGTCAGGCCATCATCATCCCCACGATGCCGCACGAGCGCCGATACCAGTGGTTTCACGGCACGTTCAACTTTCTGGGCTAACCTGCGGGCCATCTCCGCTGCTTCAGATGGCAGCGATTTGCGCCACACCGGCACGTGCCTGTCGAGCGCTTGCTCCGAAAGCTGATGGTCGAGCAGCTGTTCGAGCGATCCGATATCAACCTCCGTCACGCCGCCGCGCAGCGCCAGCAACTCCAATGCCTCGACAGCCCCGGTCAGAAAGCCGCGCTCCAGCCCGAAGCGGGCAAGCGGATGTTTGAGCAGCGAAACGATGGCGACCGGATCGCCGGGACGCAGAGTCGATTCCAGGAGCAATTGCAGCAGCGTGCCCTGCGGCGTTGCCGAAAGTGGCGTACCGGCTGAATCGTCGGCGAGAATGCCGAAGCGGGAAAGCTCCCCCATAACACGGCGCGCCAGATTGCGGTCTGGCGTAATAAGCGCAGCTCTGCTTTCGCCATCGCTGCCCGGCTGTTCCAGTGCAAGCCGCAGAGCAACGGCAATCGCCGTCGCCTCCTCGCGCTCGTTGGCGGCTTCGATCATCGATACGTCCGCGAATGCCGCGGCAACGGTCCCTTCCGGCAGGTCTTTTTTCCAATCGCCCCAGCCGCTCGTCGCCTCTGATGGAGTAAGCGCCCGCGAGAGGACTTCCGCCCGAGAGCGCAGATCGGCTTCCGCTTCCTCGATCGGCTGAACGTCCTCGCGGCTGAGTTTCAGCCGTTTCAGCAGAACGGAAAGACCATACTGCGGATGCGTGCGGCTTGCCGGGTTGGCCCGTTGACCCGGCAGGAGATCAGGAGCGACCAGAGACCAGTGCTCCTCCGGCATGGAAAGGTCGAGGCCGGGCAACACGATCACGCCTTCCGGAAGGTTCGCCACGGCGCCGATGAGATCGGCCGTGGCAGGAAGCGAACCCGTCGAGCCAGCGATGATGATCGGACCGGCAGGCTTCATCATCGAGAGACGGCCGGCCTCGGCGCGCAGGATGGCATTGCGATGGCGGGCCGGCGACGATCGGCCAAGTTCGATCAGGCGTTCCGGCCAGAAGGCACTGGCGATCTGCAGGAACTCCGCCGTCAATTGCCACCAGGCCGCATAATCACCCGTATCAAGCTTGCCGAGTTCAGACCATGCAAGATCCTCGGTTTCGATCGAATCGATCAATTCCGCCAGATTGCGGGCAAGCCAGATGGCATCCGCCGGGCTTGCCGGCGCGACGAGAGGCGATTCCGAATGGATATGCCGGACGATCTCCGGCAGCTTGTTGCGCCAGGCAAGGATCAGCCGGGCCAGTTCCAGAAGGCGCGCGATATTGGAAAGCGGCTGGGCAAGATCGATCGTCGCGGGCAGCGCCTCGTCAAAATAGCCGCTGTCGTCGTCCGTCTCTCCCAGTGGCCGGATGACCGGCAGGATCGCCGAGCGGCCGCCGAGCAGATCGACGAATTCCGAACGCAGGACACGTACGGCGCGCCGGGTCGGCAGATAGATCGTCACCTTGACAAGCGAAAGCGGATCAGCGGGATCATGCAGGAAAAGCGGTGTCAGGCGTCCGTCACAAAGCGAACTTGCCAGCGTCTTCAGGAAGGGAAGGCCGGATGGAATCGTCAGAATGCGTGGCCGGTGCCGCTCTACCATGCGTCACGCAAACGTCCGGAACCGCCGGATCGTCTCCTCCGCATCGTCAATTGCGTCAGGCGTGCCGACCGTCAGCCAATGGCCTTCCATCATCATGCCGAAAAGCCGGCCGCGGGCGATCGCCTTGTCGAAATAGATATTGAGGTTGAAGGCTTCCTCGGGTGCATCGTCCAGCAGTGCGGGGCGCATGACGATCGCACCGGCATAGACAACTGGATTGGAGGGATCGTCACGATAACGCGTCAATCGACCGTCAGGCCCCAGGCTGAAGTCGTTCTTGCCGTTATGCCCCGTTGTGTCCTTGATGCGCACGCATAGCAGGGCCATATCCATGCGTTCGGCATCGAAGAATCCGGCTAATCGTCGCAGATTGCTGGGTTGACCCGCCGGCTCGCCGATCCAGAAAAGATCGGCGTTCATGACGAAGACCGGTTCGCGGCCGAGCAGCTTCAGCCCCTTTGCCAGCCCGCCGCCGGAATCCATCAGCGCCTCGCGCTCGTCGGAAACGAGGATATCAAGCCCGGGATAGCTCTTAAGGTGAGTTTCCATCTGGTCGGCGAAATGATGCACATTGACGACCGCTCGCTCCACACCGGCTTCGACAAGCGAATCCAGCGCATAATCGATCATCGGCTTTTCGCCGATCTTCACCAGAGGCTTCGGAATCGTGTTGGTAATCGGGCGCATGCGGGTTCCGAGCCCCGCGGCCAGTACCATGGCTTGTCTGATGGTCATACTGATCCGGTCTTATGATTCGACTGGGACTATTCCAGCCCTTGCGCACCATTCGCGCAAGGGGGCAAGCGCCTCATGTTCCAGCGCCACCTTCAGATAAGACAGCGTACGCGGCATATGTTGCAGATAGCCGGGTTTGCCGTCCCGCTGCAAGAGCCGCACCCATAGGCCGGCAAGTTTGCAGTTGCGTTGCGCCGACATGATAGCCCATGCCTTCATAAACCCAGCTTCGTCAAAACCGCCCTGGGCCTGTCGGAGCGAAAGATAGTCGTCCATTAACTGACGGAAGAGATCCGGTTCGATCGTGACGCGGGCGTCTTGAACGATGGAAGCAAGATCATATGCGGTCGGTCCGATCATCGCATCCTGGAAGTCGATGATGCCGATCTTGCGGATGCCGCTTTCATGTTCCCGCCAGATGATGTTGGGCGAATGRAAGTCGCGYARCAGCAGRTTSKTTTCGGCCGATTGCAGCTCGTCGATCARATGRTCCCAGATCGCGAGATACTCTTCGTGCTCGRCATCCGTCGGCGCCGTGCCACGTTTCCAGGCAATATGCCAGTCGAGTATCAGCCGCACTTCCATCTTCATCGCCACGCGATCGAAGTCTGGAATGTGATGCGTATGCGCGGTAGAAACCGGGATGTCCTGCGGGATCTGCATCGAATGAAGATGGGCAAGGCAGGCAACGCTTTGCCGATAACGCTCGGCGATCGGCCGTCCGTCCTCATCCAGCACGCCTTCGGTACCGAGATCCTCAATCAGCAATATGCCCTGTTCGTAATCGACCTTGTAGATCTCCGGCGTCGCAAAGCCCCGCTCGCGCAATRCATCGGCGATCGCGACGAAAGGATAGGCATCCTGTGCCAGATGCGCGACCTTGGGGTAGGGCTTGCCGTCATAGACCGGCGGTCCTTCGGGATGCGGCCGCCAGTCCATGAGTATCTTTCGCGAAGCGTCGCTCGGATAGACGTATTCGTAGGCCCGAAGCGAGGCATCCCCGGTCAGGAATCGGCGTTTGGCTTCTCCGTAACCGGCATCGGCAAGGAAGCCGCGGATCGCGAGCACGCGATGGATACGGTCTGCAGTTTTCTCCGGCGCCGTGATCGCGGCACGGCGGCCGGTACCTTCATGTTCGAGGCGCAGGGAGATGCGCGATACGGGCAACTCACCTTCCGCCATCTCGGGCCATTCGACGATGCAGATGCCGTTTTCAAGCGCTTCGTCGAAGCCGAGCTCCGTCAGTTCCGAAGGGTCGCCGAGCCGGTAGAGATCGAAATGCGAGACGGGAATGCGCAGATCGTAGGATTGCACCAGCGTGAAAGTCGGGCTTGGAACTTCCAGCCCTTCATCATCAGCCATAGTGCGCAGGAAAGCCCGCGCCAGCGAGGATTTTCCGGCGCCGAGATCGCCCATCAGCGCCAAGCAATCACCGGCCTTCAGCGCCAGCGCCAGATCATTGCCGAGGCGGAGGGTTGCTGCCTCGTCTTCCAGGAAAAGCGAGATGACGTCGACTTGCGTCATTCGGCAGCGACGGAATGCGGCAGGTTGATGGAGGGGATGCGGCAGGTCACCGTTGTTCCCCTGCCGGGCTCGCTGTCGATGCTGACTTCGCCATTATGCAGGCTGACGAAGCTGTCGACGATCGAGAGGCCAAGCCCGGCGCCGCCACGCTTTCCACTCTTGGCGCCGGTTGCGAAACGGTCGAAAACGGTCGCGATCATATCGGGCGAAATACCGGGACCGCGATCCCGCACCGAGAAGACGAAGTCCGTACCTTCCCGGCGGCATTCCAGCGCAATCGATGCGCCCTCGGGCGAGAAATTGGCGGCATTGGCCAGAAGCTTCAGCAGGATCTGCTTCAGCCGCTGCGGATCGGCAACGATCGAGCCCAGATAGGCGGGCGCGGTGATCTCCAGCGAAACGCCGCTCTCCTGCAGCCTGTCGGCGATCTGCATGGAAACATCGTCGAGAAGATCGGCGAGATCGATTTCCGCATAGTTCAGCCGCATGATGCCGGCATCGACGGTCGCAAGATCAAGGATGTCGTTGACGAGCGTCAAGAGCACCGAGGACGAGGTGGCGATATGGTCGATATATTCGGCTTGCCGCTCGTTCAGCGGGCCTACGCCCGGCGTGCGCAGCAGATCGGTGAAGCCGATGATGTTCGTCAGCGGCGAGCGCAGCTCATAGGAGACGTGCTGCACGAAGTCATTCTTCAGCTCGTCCGCCTTGCGCAGCGCCTCGTTCTTTTCCGTCAGCGCCCGTTCGGCTCGTACGCTGTCGGTCATGTTGACGAAGGTCAGCATGGTCTGAGCGTTGGGCAGCGGGATGACAGCAAAGTCGAGCACGAGGCCGGACAGCAGTTCGAGCGTTCCCTGGCTGGAACGACGCTCGTCGTCGAAGCTGGTGATCAGTTCCGCAAAGGTCTTCCAGCCGTCGGGCTGGTCATAGGACGGGGCGCAAGCCTCGCCGATGCCGCGGATATGCGTGCCGGGCTTGGCTTCAGTCTCCGTGATGCCCCAGAGCGCCCGGAAGGCAGGGTTGGAGAGGCGGATACGGCCGTCAGGCCCGAAGACGGCAACACCTTCCGAAAGGTGGTCAATCGTCTCGCCCTGTACCTTCACCAGCGTATTGTAGCGCGTCTCGAGATCGACCTGCTCGGTCAGGTTCTCGAAGACCCATGTCGCGCCACCCTGCGGATGCGCGGTCGCAAAGACGCGCAGCGTCTGCCCGTTCGGCAGGTGCCAGAGGTCGGATTGCGTATCGAGCGAACGATAGACGGAAAGCGCCGTTTCCTTCCACGATTTCCAGTTCAGCTGGTCCGGCAGTTTCTTGGCTGCACGAAGGCGTTCCAGAAGTTCGCTATTGTCAGGCTTGCTTTCGAGGAACGCGATATCGAGCTCCCACAGCGACACGAAGGCCTGATTGTAGAATTGCAGCCGGCGGTCGCCACCGAAAATGGCGACGGGTGTCGCCAGATGATCGAGTGTTTCAGCATGGCTCTTAAGCGTCCGCTCCAGTTCAGCGCGAACCGCTTCGATATCGGAAACATCGACGGCAAGGCCGGCCGAGCCGCTGGGGACCTTTACGTCGACCACATCAAAGAACGTGCGGTTGCCGCGCACGACTGTCGAAATCGTGTCGTGGAAAGGCGATTCCGGCGTTGCCGTGGCGTGGATGCGCTCGCGCGCGATCGTGGTCAGGATTTCACGGCCTTCATTGACGGCCTGCTGCGGCGATTGCGCTTCCACGGCATCGCCATAGGCATGGTTCACCCAGGTCAGACGCCCGACGGTATCACGCTGCCAGGCCGGCATATCGATGGCGTCGAGCATGGTTTGAAAGGCGGAGATCGACGTCATCAGCCGATCGCGCTCGATCTTCAGTTCAGCCAGCTCGGCGCGCAGATTGTTGAGCGCCACGAAGCGCACGAAGGCGCGACCGCCGGAAACGCGGCCTTGTGCTTCGATTACCTCGTCTCTGATAGTCTCGATCACCATGTCGAAACTTTCGGCCTGTTCACGGAGACGGCCGACCGCCCGCTCCAGTTCGGAAGCCGATCGCGCCTTCAGCCAGAGACCGAAGGCAAGGAATTCATTGTCCTGTGGAGCGCCGGTTTCCGGCGGAAGCTGACCGAGGAGTTCCGGCCGGGCGACGCCATCCCAGATGACGATGCGCCGGTTCTTGTCGGCAATGAGCGCCTCATATTGGGAGATGCGCTGCTGCGCGTCCGAAAGCGCCGAGCGGATTTCGCGGCTTTCATTTTCGAGATTGCCGCGCTGGCGCACCAGCCAGAGCGTCGAAAGCAGGGCGGCTGAAATGACGCCAATGACGACGGAAAGGCCGACGACTTGCGAGGAGGTGAAAAGATGTGCTGACGCACCAATACCTGGCTGCGCCTGCGCCAGAGCCGGCCAAGCCGGTGCGACGACTGCAGTGCTCGCAGCGCACAGCTTTGCAATACGTGCCAAAGACCAATGCTTTTGCCTTGCAGTCACAAGGACCGCGGCAAACCTATATTTTTGGCCTGCCTGAAGCGGACAGTCAGCGGCATATGCGCGACCCTCCACCTGGCTGGGCAGGCTGTGTTTCATTTCCGACATCCTCGGTATGTCTCCGTCCTTTAATGTGCCGCATCACGACAAGACATCCCATTTTCGTGGAAAACGGAGAGCTCCGAAGCCACGAATCAAGTCTCAAAACAATACTTCGGAAGGGAATCGTCGGAAAGAGAGCGCCCAAAAAATAAGCCCCAGCATTTGTCAATGCTGGGGCTACCACATCTTGTGGATATCGAAGACGAAATCAGTATCTGTAGTGGTCGGACTTGAACGGACCCTGCGGCTTCACGCCGATATAGGCAGCCTGCTCTTCGCTGAGCTGGGTAAGCTTTACGCCGAGCTTGTCGAGATGCAGGCGCGCGACCTTCTCGTCGAGGTGCTTCGGCAGGATGTAGACCTTGTTCTCGTACTGGCCGGGCTTGGTGAAGAGCTCGATCTGCGCCAGCGTCTGGTTGGTGAACGAGGCCGACATGACGAAGGACGGATGGCCCGTTGCGTTGCCGAGGTTCAAGAGGCGGCCTTCGGAGAGAAGGATAATGCGGTTGCCCTTCGGGAACTCGATCAGGTCGACCTGCGGCTTGACGTTTGTCCACTTGAGGTTACGCAGCGCGGCAACTTCGATTTCGTTGTCGAAGTGGCCGATRTTGCMGACGATCGCCATGTCCTTCATCTGACGCATATGGTCGATGCGGATGACGTCCTTATTGCCGGTCGTGGTGATGAAGATATCGGCGGAGGAAACGACGTCCTCGAGCAGAACGACTTCATAACCGTCCATGGCGGCCTGCAGGGCGCAGATCGGATCGGCTTCCGTGACCTTGACGCGGGCGCCAGCGCCGGAAAGCGAAGCCGCAGAACCCTTGCCAACATCGCCGTAACCGCAGACGACGGCAACCTTGCCGGCCATCATCACGTCGGTGCCGCGGCGGATGCCGTCAACCAGCGATTCCTTGCAGCCGTACTTGTTGTCGAACTTCGACTTGGTGACGGAATCGTTGACGTTGATCGCGGGGAAAGGCAGGAGGCCCTTCTGGCTGAGTTGGTAAAGACGGTTGACGCCTGTCGTGGTTTCTTCAGTGACACCCTTGATTGCTTCACGCTGCTTGGTGAACCAGCCGGGCGAAGCGGTAAGGCGCTTCTTGATCTGCGCGAAGAGGATTTCCTCTTCTTCGGAATGCGGGTTGGAGAGAACGTCCTCACCGGCTTCGGCGCGGGCGCCGAGAAGGATGTACATGGTGGCATCGCCGCCATCATCGAGGATCATGTTGGAGAAGCCGCCATCGGCCCACTGGAAAATCTTGTCGGTGTAAACCCAATAATCCTCAAGAGACTCGCCCTTGATTGCGAAGACCGGAACGCCGGAAGCGGCGATCGCTGCAGCGGCATGGTCCTGCGTTGAGAAGATGTTGCACGAAGCCCAGCGGACTTCGGCGCCGAGCGCGACCAGTGTCTCGATGAGGACAGCCGTCTGGATCGTCATGTGCAGCGAGCCGGTAATGCGCGCGCCCTTCAGCGGCTTGGATTCACCGAATTCGGCGCGGCAGGACATGAGGCCGGGCATTTCGGTTTCGGCGATGGTGATTTCCTTGCGGCCGAAATCTGCAAGACCGATATCGGCGACAACATAATCTTTTTCAGTGCTCATAGGGCTCTCCAGGCTCAAAACGTCTCAAAAACATCGCAAGGACGCGACGATGACCACAACGGATCGAACACGTGCGGAATGCACGTCATGCTCGCCGTTTAGCAGGCTTCAGCCGGGAAGGCAACGGGGATATAAAGAAGTCTTTATATCTTTATATGGCGCTGAAGATCAGATTTCTTCGCCGAACTTGTTCTGGATGAGCTGATCGAGGGCATTCAGTGCTTCGGCAGCCTGGTTGCCGGTCGCCGAGACGATGACGCTGGAGCCGGGGCTTGCTGCAAGCATCATAAGGCCCATGATGGAGGTTCCCCCAACCGTCATGCCGTCTTTGGAAACGGTGATCGTTGCATCGAAGGCATCGACCGTCTGGACGAATTTTGCCGAAGCGCGCGCATGCAGGCCGCGCTTGTTGATAATAAGGAGTTCCCGGGAGAGCGGTGTCATGGAGGCTTCTTACTTTCCGCTCAGGACCCGGCTCGCAACGTTGATGTATTTGCGGCCTGCCTCCGAAGCCTCGGCAAGCGCCTTTTCCATGTTGTTCTCGCCGCGTACGCCGGCGAGCTTGATCAGCATCGGCAGGTTGACGCCGGCGATGACTTCGGTGTGGCCGCTGCTCATCACCGAGATTGCGAGATTGGAAGGGGTACCGCCGAACATGTCGGTGAGAATGACGACGCCATGGCCGTCGTCTGCGCCGGAAACGGCTTCGAGAATGTCCTGTCGTCTTTGGTCCATATCGTCTTCCGGTCCGATACAGACCGTTTCGATGAATTTCTGAGGACCGACGACGTGCTCTACGGCATGACGAAACTCTTCAGCCAGCTTGCCATGAGTGACAAGCACAAGTCCGATCATGATATTACTGCTCCCATGGCATACGCAAACCGTGGCCCCAATATCGCAACGCAGCAATTACGTCCACCGGTGGGGGCACATCTTGGCGATCAAAAGCCGAAGTGCAAGATAAAAATATAAATGTATAGGCCGTATCGGGCCGTCCGGAAGGCCTCAACTTCCTATTTCGGGCGCTTTTGCCATCAACACGGCAAGAGGCAGTGGAAGATTGGGCAGCAATCGCAGTACAGGCAACTCGAAACCCCCGGCAAGAACGACAGTTTCTCCTTCCGCGGGGAGACGGTTTTCTCCCATGGCGCTGGCCGGCAGGACTGCAAAATGCATCGCTGCCTGGGCGATATGATCGTGCTTTACGATCCCGGTGCCGCGCAATTCGATGAGCCCGGCAATGGCGGGCGGACAGGCGGCGGTGATTGCTCCGTCCTGTTTCGAAAGAAGTACCTGATCATCAGCCACGAGAACAGAAAAAACACCTTGCCGCCGCGCCTCTGCCATGCAGGTAAAAGCGGTCATCGACTTGCCCCAGCCTGAGGGGCCGGTGAAGAGCAGGCCGGTCTTTCCGATGACGATTGCGGTGGCGTGGATGTTGATCATGCCGCGGCATCGGCCGGAAGGGCAAGGATAAAGCGAGCGCCGAGCAGCTTGCCACTCTCGTCGTCGACAATGTTTTCGGCCCGCAATGAACCGCCATGCGCCTCGGCGATCTGCCGGCTGATCGAAAGCCCGAGGCCGGAATTCTGGCCGAAGCCTTCGGATTCCGGCCGGTCGGTATAAAAGCGTTCGAAGATGCGGTCGATATTCTCTGCCTGGATGCCCGGACCGTTGTCTTCGATATAGACGACGCAACGGGAACGGGTACGGACTAGACGCACTGTGATCTTGCCGTTCTGCTCCGGCACGAAGGAGCGGGCATTTTCAATCAGGTTGGTGATGATCTGGCCGATACGCAGGTCATGTCCTTTGACGACGAAGCGCGTCTTGACGTTCGGCTTGCGATCGACGGCATAGTCGATCTCGACCTTCTTCTTGGTGCTGCGGATCTGGCGCGATACGTCGATGAGGTCGCGCAGAAATACTTCCAGATCGACAGATCCGGCATCGACGCGCGCAAGCTCGGCATCGAGGCGGGATGCATCGGAGATATCGCTGATCAGACGGTCGAGACGGCGGACATCGTGCTGGATGACATCCATCAGCCGCTTCTTGGAATCGTCGGATTTGGCGAGCGGCAGTGTTTCGACGGCGCTGCGCAGCGAGGTCAGCGGGTTCTTCAGCTCATGGCTGACATCGGCCGCAAAGCTCTCGATCGCATCGATCCGATCGTAGAGAGCCGTCGTCATTTCGCGCAGTGCTATGGAAAGGTTGCCGATTTCGTCCTGGCGCGCCGAAAAGTCTGGAATTTCCTCTCGTTCCTTGGCGCCGCGGCGCACCCGGATGGCCGCCGCCGAAAGCCGGCGCAGCGGATTGGCGATGGTCGAGGAAAGCACGAGCGCCATCAGCACGTTGACGAGCGTCGCAACGCCGAAGACGCGCATGATGGCGAGACGCTCGGCATGCACGATATTGTCGATATCGCCGGCCTGCGTCGACAGCAGCAGCACGCCAAGCACGGCCCGGAAGCGCTGGATCGGAACGGCAACCGAAACGATGAGCTCGCCCTTTTCCGTCGTACGCACGACTGCGCCGCGTACACCCGTCAGCGCGTTCATCACCTCGGGATAGATCGAGCCGTCGCCACCAGGCGCTTCCTTGTAGACCGGAAGATTGCCCGGCTGCAGTGCCTTGTTGAAGAGGGCTGTGAACCATTCGCTCCAGGTCTGTTTTTCTTCCTCCACCGGCGGCAGGTCGAAACGCAGCACCTGGCCACGCGAATAGAGATGCCGGGAATCGAGCAGCAGATTGGCATCGGCATCGAAGATGCGGGCGCGGGTGCGGGTCGGCGAGATCAGCCGCCGAAGAACCGGTGCCACCTTTTCCGGATCGATCGGGAATTCGAGATCTTCGTCGTTCGGAACCGGCGTAATGCTCTGGCCGGCCTGCAGTTCGAGCAGCTTCTGCGGATCGATGGTAATCGAGTTCGTGTCGACGGAGGCCGAGGCCGAAACCGCGCCGGCGATGATTTCACCCTGTGTCAGCAGGCTCTCGACGCGCGCGTCGATCAGGCCTTCGCGGAACTGGTTGAGGTAGAGAATGCCACCGACGAGGACGAGCAGGGCCGCAAGGTTGAAGAAGACGATGCGGCGCGTCAGGCTCGAAAAGACGGCATTGCCGAAGATGCGGCGGATCAGGGTGAAGGGATGCGACCAACGCCGGCCTCTGACGCGTCGAGTGCTCACGCCCTCCGCATCATCCAGATCCCTTTCCTGCACCAACTGTGCCAATGACAGGCCCTTTCGGAGGGCGGGGCCAGCTTGACCGGCCCGCCGCCCTCAACCGTCTCTTGCCGCGCCTCGAGGCGTCAGGCTGCTTCGCGGAAGCGATAACCCACACCGTAAAGCGTTTCAATCATATCAAAGTCAGTATCGACCATCTTGAACTTCTTGCGCAGCCGCTTGATGTGGCTGTCGATGGTGCGGTCATCAACATACACCTGTTCGTCATAGGCGGCATCCATCAGGGCGTCGCGGCTTTTCACCACACCCGGGCGCTGAGCCAGCGAATGCAGGATCAGGAATTCGGTGACGGTGAGGGTGACTGCCTCACCCTTCCAGGTGCAGGTGTGGCGTTCCTGGTCCATGACCAGCTGGCCGCGCTCGAGCGAACGGGCCTGCTGAACTGCACCCGCCTTCGGCGCGCCGACAGTTGCGCTGCCACCGGCCGCTGCCGCCTCGCGGCTCGAGGCGCGGCGCAGCACAGCGCGAACGCGCTCGACCAGCAGACGCTGGGAGAAAGGCTTGGTGATGAAATCATCGGCGCCCATCTTCAGGCCGAAGAGCTCGTCGATCTCCTCATCCTTGGAAGTTAGGAAGATGACCGGAATGTCCGACTTCTGGCGAAGCCGGCGAAGCAGCTCCATGCCATCCATGCGCGGCATCTTGATATCGAAGATCGCCAGCTGTGGCGGGCGCGCGAGCAGGCCATCCAGCGCGGAAGCGCCGTCCGTGTAGGTCTCGACCTTATATCCTTCTGCTTCCAGTGCAATCGACACGGAAGTGAGGATGTTGCGGTCGTCGTCAACGAGCGCGATTGTCGGCATGGTGTTGGTCTCCGTCATCAGTGCGCAATCTCCCGGATTGGTCGTCCCCAGGCGGTCTTCGTGACCGGTTGCGCTTATGGAGGATAAAGGTGGAACAAATTGTGGCAAAGATAAAGGGGTAGATTGCCTACCCGTATAAGCGGCAATCGGAAGTGGTGCGACAAGTTGTTTCAACAGGCGGTCTTCAAACGATTTAAAATGGATTTCTAGAATTTAAATCGATTAAATATTTGATATCATTGTCTTTTCTAGGATTAAGGCTATTGCCATTTAAAATTTCTCCTCTTATTTTCGCACTGATTTTAACGGCCAAGGCGCCTCAGCGAAGGGAAAAGCTATGGAGATGTTCGGAGTTCATAACCAGGCAATCGAGCTGGCGACGATCGGTTTCAGCGACGTACGGAGCGTACGTTACAACCTCTCCGCCGCTCTTCTCTATGAGGAATCGATTCGCCGGGGAGAGGCCGAACTGACAGCCCAAGGCGCCCTTCGCGCGACCACCGGCCAGCACACGGGCCGCTCACCGCGCGACAAGTTCGTCGTCCGCGATGAAAACACCGATGGCCAGATCTGGTGGGACAATAACAAGCCGATGTCGCCGGAGCATTTCGCCCTGCTGCACAAGGACATGCTCGCTCACGCCGCCGGCAAGGACCTCTTCGTGCAGGATCTTATCGGCGGTGCCGATGCAGAGCAGGCGCTGCCGACCCGCGTTGTCACCGAATTCGCCTGGCACTCGCTCTTCATCCGTAACCTGCTGATCCGCCCGAAGGCCGATGCGCTCGCAGGCTTCGCGCCGAAGCTGACAATCATCGATCTGCCGAGCTTCAAGGCCGATCCGGAGCGTTATGGCTGCCGTACCGAAACGGTGATCGCCTGCGATCTGACGAACGGCATCGTTCTGATTGCCGGCACTTCTTATGCCGGCGAGATGAAGAAATCGGTCTTCACCGTGCTGAACTACCTGCTGCCCGCCAAGGGCGTCATGCCGATGCACTGCTCGGCCAATGTTGGTCCGGAAGGCGATGCCGCTGTCTTCTTCGGCCTCTCGGGCACCGGCAAGACGACGCTTTCGGCCGATCCGGCCCGCACGTTGATCGGCGATGACGAGCACGGCTGGAGTGAAAACGGCATCTTCAATTTCGAAGGTGGCTGCTACGCCAAAACCATTCGCCTCTCGGCAGAGGCCGAGCCGGAAATCTATGCCACCACCCAGCGCTTCGGCACTGTACTTGAAAACGTCGTTCTCAACGAAAACCGCGAGCCGGATCTCGATGATGCGTCGCTGACCGAAAACACGCGCTGCGCCTACCCGATGGACTTCATTCCGAATGCATCGGAAACCGGTCTTGCGGGCCATCCGAAAACCATCATCATGCTGACGGCCGACGCTTTCGGCGTCATGCCGCCGATCGCCAAGCTGACGCCCGATCAGGCTATGTACCACTTTCTCTCTGGGTACACCGCCAAGGTGGCAGGCACCGAAAAGGGTGTTGTGGAACCGGAAGCAACCTTCTCGACCTGCTTCGGCGCTCCCTTCATGCCGCGCCATCCCGCCGAATACGGCAATCTGCTGAAGGAGCTCATCGGCCGCCACGGCGTCGAGTGCTGGCTCGTCAACACCGGCTGGACCGGCGGCGCATACGGCATCGGCAAGCGCATGCCGATCAAGGCAACCCGCGCATTGCTGACGGCCGCCCTTTCGGGCGAACTCGCCAAGGCCGAGCTTCGCGCTGATCCAAATTTCGGCTTTGCCGTTCCGGTCGCAGTCGAAGGCGTTGAAACTGGCATCCTTGATCCGCGTTCGACCTGGGCCGACAAGCCGGCCTATGACGCGCAGGCCGAAAAGCTGGTCTCCATGTTCATCGCCAACTTCGCCAAGTTCGAAGATCATGTCGACGGCGGCGTGCGCGATGCAGCACCCGGCATCAAAGTCGCTGCCGAATAATTCACCAATAAACTCTTGGCGATTCACGTGAAACCCGGCGTTCCCAGCGCCGGGTTTTCGTCGCCCTTGCGCTGGATTTCACCCGCTTTCAATTCGCAGCCATTATGCGCTAGAAGGCGGTATGGCCAGCGACGCGCTCTATATCAACGACAGGATTACCATCGCCGGATGGGAGCTGACGGAACAGTTCGTTCTGGCGGGCGGTCCGGGCGGTCAGAACGTCAACAAGGTGTCGACCGCCGTCCAGCTCTTCTTCAACATCCCGAACTCGCCCTCGCTCAACGAGCGGGTCAAGACCAATGCAATCAAGCTTGCCGGCAGGCGCATGTCGAAGGACGGCGTATTGATGATTGAGGCAAGCCGGTTCCGCAGCCAGGACCGCAACCGCGAGGATGCGCGCGAGCGGCTGAAGGAGCTGGTCCTGGAGGCCGCCAAGCCGCCACCGCCGCCGCGTAAGAAGACAAAGCCGACCAAGGGCTCGATTGAACGGCGGCTGAAGGAAAAATCCGGCCGTTCAGAAGTCAAGAAGATGCGCGGCCGGCCGGGTGGCGGAGAATGATATGCCGGAACTCCTAAGCGGCGTCCGCCATCTTCCCGAATATCTGGATCGCGCCCGTCAGGAAGCGCTAGTGGGCCTTATCAGAGCTATCGTCGCTGAAGCACCACTCTACGTGCCGGTCATGCCCGGCACCGGCAAACCTATGTCGGTCCGGATGACCAATTGCGGCTCGCTCGGCTGGGTGACCGACAAGGAGCGCGGCTACCGATACCAGCCGATGCATCCGGCGACCGGCAGGCCATGGCCGTCAATCCCTTCGGAATTGCTGGAAATCTGGAATGATCTTTCGGGCTATGACAAGCCGCCCGAAGCTTGCCTCGTCAATTTCTACTCCGATGAAGCGCGCATGGGCCTGCATCAGGATAAGGACGAGAACGACTTGAAAGCGCCAGTCGTCTCAATTTCGCTCGGCAATGCCTGCCTGTTTCGCGTGGGTGGAGTGAACCGCAACGACAAGACCATGTCGTTCAAGTTGTCGAGCGGCGATCTCGTCATTCTCGGCGGGGAGGGGCGGCTCTGCTTCCACGGCGTGGACCGCCTCTACCCGGCCACCTCCACGCTTCTGAAGAACGGCGGCCGCATCAACCTAACGCTCCGCCGCGTTAATCCCTAACCCACCAAAATCCTAGAGCTTGCGCAGTGCTACCTGCTCGATCAGATGATCCTTGCCCTTGCGCAGGATGAGATCGGCGCGCGGCCGTGTCGGCAGGATGTTCTGGCGCAGGTTCTTGAGGTTGATGTTCGCCCAGAGGTCCTCTGCGATCGCGATCGCTTCCTCATCGCTGATCGATGCGTAACGGTGGAAGTAGGAATTCGGATCCCGGAAGGCCGTTTCCCTGAGCCGCATAAAACGCGTCACATACCAGTTGTGGATCTGGGTTTCCTCGGCGTCGATATAGATCGAGAAGTCGAAGAAGTCGGACACCATCGGGACGATCTTGCCGTCAGCTGGCAGATCGCGCGATTGCAGAACATTGATGCCCTCGAAGATCAGGATGTCAGGCCGGTCGACGATCTTATATTCGTCCGGCAGCACGTCATAGACGAGGTGCGAATAGGAAGGCGCTTTCACATCCGGCAGACCAGCCTTGATCGCCGACAGGAAACGCAGGATCGCGCCCGTATCGTAGCTTTCCGGAAAACCCTTGCGCTGCATCAGGTTCTCGCGCTTCAGCACGGCATTGGGATAGAGGAAACCGTCCGTCGTGACGAGATCGACCTTGGGGCTGGATGGCCACCGGCCGAGCAACTCTTTCAGGATACGCGCCGTCGTGGATTTTCCGACGGCTACCGAACCGGCAATGCCGATCACGAATGGCGTCTTCGTCACGTCCGACAGGCTGAGGAAACGGTTGCGCTGCTCGAACAGCAGCTGCGAGGATTCCACATGCGCCGAAAGCAGGCGTGAGAGCGAAAGGTAGATGCGCCTGACTTCGTCGAGGTCGATCGGGTCGCCCATCGAGCGGAGCCGTTTGACCTCATCGGCCGTCAGCGTCATCGGCGTGTCGGCACGAAACTTAGCCCACTGTTTCGATGTGAAGAAGTGATAGGGGGAAAAGGATGCACTCTGGAAGTGATCCAGCTTTTCCGCCACTCCGATAATCTGTGTCGCGATGCTCATGAATTCTGCCGGCTGGCCTTTTCCTTGAGGCCGGATTGCGCGGTCCTTCGCGCAAGTTCGGTCATGACATTCTCTAGCGGTATTTCAGCAATCTTCAATACGACCATTAGGTGATAGAGAACGTCGGCTGCTTCATAGGTGAGGTTATCGCGGTCGTCGGTGACGGCCGCCATGACAGCTTCGATCGCTTCCTCGCCGAGTTTCTTGGCTGCTTTCTGCTGCCCGCTGGCCACCAGCTTGGCGGTCCAGGATTCGTCCGGAGAGGCCTTCGCCCGTTCTTCGACGATCCGCTCAAGGTCGGAAAGGGAAAATCCGCTCATGATACTGCTTTCAAACTCAGTCGAGGCGCATCGCGATGCCGCGCTCAGACATATAGTGTTTTGCTTCGCCGACGGAATAGGTGCCGAAATGGAAGATTGATGCGGCAAGCACCGCATTGGCATGGCCTTCCTTCACGCCGGCCACCAGGTCGTCGAGATCACCCACACCGCCCGACGCAATGACGGGCACACGGACGGAATCGGCAATCGCCCGCGTCAGTTCCAGATCGTAGCCGATCTTCGTGCCGTCGCGGTCCATGGAGGTGACGAGCAGTTCGCCAGCACCGCGGGCGACCATCTTCTGGGCGAATTCCACCGCATCGATGCCGGTCGCGTTGCGGCCGCCATGTGTATAGATTTCCCAGGCGCTGAGATTGTCGCCGCCGACTTTTTGCGTCAGCCGGCGCTTGGCATCGATCGACACGACGATGCACTGGTCACCGAATTTGTCAGCCGCTTCGGCGACAAAATCCGGATTGTTGACCGCAGCCGAATTGATCGAGACCTTGTCGGCACCGCAAAGCAGCAGCTTGCGGATATCGGCAATGGTCCGCACGCCGCCGCCGACGGTGAGCGGCATGAAGCACTGCTCGGCCGTGCGTGCGACGACATCGAAGATCGTCTCGCGATTGTCCGAGGAGGCGGTGATGTCGAGGAAGCACAGCTCGTCGGCACCGGCCGCATCATAGGCTTTCGCCGCCTCGACGGGATCGCCGGCATCGACCAGATTGAGGAAATTGACGCCCTTGACGACACGGCCGTCCTTGACGTCGAGGCAGGGGATCACGCGGGCTTTCAGGGTCATTATGCGGTCTCCTTTGCCCGTGCGGCCTTGATGAGATCGAGCGCCTCCTTGGGGTCGATCCGTCCATCATAAAGGGCTCGGCCGGAGATGGCGCCTTCAAGCTTGCGGGCGTCCGGCTGCAGCATGCGCTTGATGTCTTCGATCGAGGCGAGTCCACCAGATGCGATGACCGGGATGGAAACAGCGTCCGCCAGCTCCAGTGTCGATGCCCAGTTGATGCCGGTCAGGATGCCATCGCGATCGATATCAGTATAAATGATCGCGGCAACGCCGGCGCCTTCGAATTTCTTCGCAAGCTCGATAATGCCGAGTTCGGATGCTTCCGCCCAGCCTTCGACAGCCACCTTGCCACCCTTGGCGTCGATGCCGACGGCGACACGGCCCGGAAATGCCTTGCAGGCTTCGATGACGAGCGCCGGGTCACGGACGGCAACGGTGCCGAGGATCACGCGGCGCAGCCCGCGCGACAGCCAGTTCTCGATATGCTCGAGCGTGCGGATGCCGCCGCCAAGCTGAACCGGGTTTTTCGTGGCCTTGAGGATCGCTTCAACCGCATCGCCATTGGCCGAATGTCCTGCAAAGGCACCGTCGAGATCGACCACGTGCAGCCATTCGAAACCCTGCTCTTCGAAGGATTTCGCTTGAGCGGCCGGATCGGTGTTGTAGACCGTTGCCTGTTGCATGTCGCCGAGCTTCAGGCGAACGCATTGTCCACCCTTCAGGTCGATCGCGGGAAAAAGGATCATTCGTCTCAAGTCCGTAGCGTCGTGGGCACCATCAGTGCATTCCACGCATCTACGATATCCGAACGAAAAAAGACAGCGGCAATGGCGACCGCGGCAAAAAGCACGATCAGCAGCAGGGTCACGGTGAAGGCCACCCGGACCTGGCGCCAGAAGCCGGTGCGCTTCTTCACCGACTTTTCAATATCCCGCGCCTGCCGCAGCGCCTCGCTGTTGGTGGCCATGAGCTGGATCTGCGGCTCCATGGCTTCGACATAGGTATCGGCATAGCTCGAAAGGATCTGCGAAGCGCGGTCGCGCAGCGTGCTGCGCAGATCGGCGGAGAGGTAGTTGCTTGTCACCGCCGCGATTTCCACCTCATTGGGTGAGCGGCCGGCATTGCGCTTGCGATGGCTGACGATGAAATCGCGCTTCTGGCGCTCGTAAAGTGCATAGGCAAGCAGGCCGATCAGATCATCCTCGCTTTCGATGTAGAATTCCAGCACCGCTTCGGCGAGATCGCCGGCGCTTATCTCGCCTGATCGCAACCGTGAATTCTCGTTTCCTGGAAAGGTCTCCTGCATCAGCCGCCGAGCCTCTCTTTGAGTGCCTTGGCCGCGTTCGCGAGTGCTTTGTGATGCAGAGCCTCATCCACCTGGCGGATGATCGCCCCACCGGGCAGCCTGATATCGACAAAAGGCGGTTGCCCCTCTCTGGAGGGCCGCAACCTGTAGAATATCTTGCCTGATTTCCGCGAAGCCGGCATCGAGCGCGCTCCTGTAACTGCCCTTTCAATTACAGGAGAAATAAGGCGCGCGTATTAAAAGCCAGCCCTTACGGCGCCCAGCGCAGGAAATTCGCAATCAGCGCCAGCCCAAGCTTCTGGCTTTTTTCTGGGTGGAACTGAGAACCGGCCATATTGTCCCTCCCGACAAAGGCCGTCATCGGCCCGCCATAGTCGGTGGTGGCGATGACGTCGCCGGCATTTTCGGCGGCGAGATGGTAGGAGTGCACGAAATAGGCGTGCAGGCCATCTGGCCCGGTCGGGATGCCGTCGAAAAGCGGATGTTCATGTTTCAGGTCGAGCGTGTTCCAGCCGATCTGCGGGATCTTCAGCTCCGGATCAGCAGGCGTCATCTCCACGACATCGCCTGGAATCCAGCCGAAGCCTCGAGTCGTCGTCTTCTCAAGACCGCGTGAGGACATGAGCTGCATGCCGACGCAAATGCCGAGGAAGGGGCGAGCCTTCCGCTCGACGCCTTCGAGCAGAGCTTCCGTCATGCCGGGAACGGCATCTAGCCCGCGACGGCAATCGGCATAGGCGCCGACGCCCGGCAGCACGATGCGGTCGGCAGCGGCAACGATCTCCGCCTTGTCCGTCAGGTTGATTTCCGCCTCGATACCGGCTTCACGGGCCGCGCGCTCGAAAGCCTTGGTGGCCGAGCGCAGATTGCCAGAGCCGTAATCG
This sequence comes from Rhizobium sp. 01T444, assembly GCF_056398305.1. Taxonomy (NCBI): domain Bacteria; kingdom Pseudomonadati; phylum Pseudomonadota; class Alphaproteobacteria; order Hyphomicrobiales; family Rhizobiaceae; genus Rhizobium; species Rhizobium sp. 01T444. The sequence continues at coordinate 329,593 of NZ_JBFTPD010000003.1, read as the reverse complement.
ATAATTGCGACGCGCATTATTTGCGTCCTCCATCAAAACCGAAGAGACCGAGGGAAGTGGAATGGCTCTGCCGCGCCTGCGGGCCGGAAACCTGGTTCCATTCGGGCGCTTTCAGATCGGCGCCGGTCTCGATACTGGAAAAATAGATCTCTTCCGCAAGGTCGATCGAGGAAGCGCCGATCGCGGCCTCTTCCCGCCAGCCGCGGGAGGCGAGATTGCGGATGCGGAAATTCTGTCCTTCGAAGCCGACGAACAGGTTGACCGCGATGGCGAGCGCCATGCCCGCCGGTCCAAAGCCCGATTCCTCTGCCAACACGCCGCCGATCGCCTGTAGTGCGAAGGCAATGATTGCATGAAGCCAGAGGCGGTGGGCGAGCAGCCAGATCCAGGGAAAGAGGAAGGCAAGCCACGAGAAACCATCGCGGATCGTGCGCGTATCCTCGCGCTGACCATCAGGTGGAACAAGAAAAACGTAGCTGGATGCCATCTGATGCTCCCTGCTGGGGCTCAGACGAGCGTGCCCTTTGTCGAGGGAACACGGCCCGCCTGTCTCGGATCGATCTCTGTCGCCGCGCGCAGAACGCGGGCGACGGCCTTGAAGCATGTCTCTGCAATATGGTGGTTGTTGGCACCATAGTGGTTGAGAATATGCAGGGTGATCCCGGCATTCTGCGCAAGCGCGTGGAAGAACTCGCGCACGAGTTCGGTATCGAACGTGCCGATTTTCGGCGCGCTGAACGAGACGTTCCAGACGAGGAAGGGACGGCCGGAGAGATCGACAGCCGCCTTCGTCATTGTCTCGTCCATGGCGAGATCGATTGAGGCGTAACGCGTGATGCCGCGGCGGTCGCCGAGCGCCTTCGAAATCGCCTGGCCGATTGCGATGCCGGTATCCTCGACCGTGTGATGGTCGTCGATATGCAGGTCGCCCTTAGCCTCGATCTCCATGTCGATCAGCGAATGTCGCGAAAGCTGTTCCAGCATATGGTCGAAGAAGCCGACGCCCGTCGAAATCGTCGATTTTCCGGTGCCGTCGAGATTGACGGAGACGGAAATGGACGTCTCGTTGGTCTTGCGGGAAACACTGCCCGTGCGGCTTGCTGCGGTCTCGGCCATATGGCTTTCTCCTTGAAATCAAGGTGGTTCCTTATCAGGCGTATTGCGAAATATCCAGAAGCGCGAGGGCAGAAAAGGCAGGCCATTTGCAATCGCGGCGGACCCTCTTACATAGGGTTGGACAGGGCCGATGCCCGGCCCGCTGTAACCGCCCGCGAGTTGGGGCAACAGGTGTTTGATGACGACAATTATTACAGTTCGAAAAGGCGGCAAGGTCGTGGTGGCCGGCGATGGCCAGGTCAGCCTCGGCCAGACCGTCATGAAGGGCAATGCCCGCAAGGTCCGCCGCATCGGCAAGGGCGAAGTGATCGCCGGTTTCGCTGGTGCGACGGCCGACGCCTTCACGCTTCTGGAAAGGCTCGAGAAGAAATTGGAGCAATATCCGGGTCAGTTGATGCGCGCCGCCGTCGAGCTCGCCAAGGACTGGCGTACTGACCGTTACTTGCGCAATCTCGAAGCCATGATGCTTGTCGCCGACAAGTCGGTGACGCTTGCCATTACCGGTAATGGCGATGTGCTGGAACCTGAGCATGGCGTTATGGCCATCGGTTCGGGTGGTAATTTCGCGCTTGCCGCGGCTCTCGCGCTGGCCGACACAGACAAGTCCGCCGAAGAGATTGCCCGCCGCTCGCTCGATATTGCTGCCGACATCTGCGTGTATACGAACCACAACGTCATCGTGGAAACGTTGGATGTCGAAGGCTGACAGCGTACCCCGATATACATTCCGCGATGTCACCGACGGAGATTTTCCGCTTCTGGCGCGCTGGCTCGGTGAGCCGCATATTGCGGAATGGTGGGGCGCTGTCGACAAGGAGCTTGCTTCGATCAGGGAGTCTATGACGAGCGTGGAAACGCGGCCGATGATCGTGGAGCTGGATGGGGCGCCGATTGCGTATCTCCAGAGTTACGATCCGCATCTTGAAGAGGGCCATCCTTATCAGGATCAGCCGAAAGGCACGCTTGGACTGGATATTTCGATCGGCGATGCGGACTTGCTGGGCAAGGGTCACGGCAGCACGATTGTCAGGCAGATGGCTGCCGAACTTTTCGCTGCCGGCGCGACGCGGATCGTGATCGATCCCGACCCGGCGAATGCAAGAGCGATCCGCGCTTACGAAAAGGCAGGCTTCCGGCATTTCGACACGAGAACATCCATATATGGTCCAGCCCATTTCATGGTTATGGACCTACCCGAAGAAACGGATCTGATATGACTACTTTTTCTCCCCGCGAGATCGTTTCCGAGCTCGACCGTTACATCATCGGCCAGCATGAGGCCAAGCGCGCCGTGGCGATCGCGCTCCGTAACCGCTGGCGCCGTCATCAGCTCGATCCGAGCCTGCGCGATGAAGTCATGCCGAAGAATATCCTGATGATCGGCCCAACCGGCGTCGGCAAGACGGAAATCTCCCGTCGCCTCGCCAAGCTCGCCGGCGCGCCTTTCATCAAGGTCGAAGCCACGAAGTTCACCGAGGTCGGTTATGTCGGCCGCGATGTCGAGCAGATCATCCGCGATCTCGTCGAAGTCGGCATCGGCCTGGTGCGTGAAAAGAAGCGCGCCGAGGTTCAGGCCAAGGCCCATATGAGCGCCGAGGAGCGCGTTCTCGATGCGCTGGTCGGTGCGACGGCCTCGCCCGCGACCCGTGAAAGCTTCCGCAAGAAGCTGCGCAATGGCGAACTCGACGATAAGGAAATCGATATCGAAGTGGCCGATACCGGCTCCGGCATGGGCGGCTTCGATATCCCCGGCATGCCGGGCGCCAATATCGGTGTGCTGAACCTGTCGGAAATGTTCGGCAAGGCGATGGGCGGCCGCACCAAGAAGGTGCGCACCACGGTGAAGGCCTCCTACACAGACCTGGTCCGCGACGAGTCCGATAAACTTATCGACAACGAAGTCATCCAGCGCGAGGCTGTGCGCTCGGTTGAAAATGACGGCATTGTCTTCCTCGACGAAATCGACAAGATCGCGGCCCGCGATGGCGGTGTTGGCGCCGGCGTTTCCCGCGAAGGCGTCCAGCGCGACCTGCTGCCCCTCGTCGAAGGCACGACGGTTTCCACCAAATACGGCCCGGTGAAGACGGATCACATCCTCTTCATTGCCTCCGGCGCCTTCCATGTTTCCAAGCCGTCGGATCTGCTGCCGGAATTGCAGGGCCGCTTGCCGATCCGCGTCGAGCTTCGTCCGCTGAACAAGGAAGACTTCCGCCGCATCTTGACGGAAACCGAGGCAAGCCTCATTCGCCAGTACAAGGCGCTGATGGAAACCGAAAGCCTGACGCTCGATTTCACCGATGACGCGATCGATGCGCTCGCCGATGTCGCCGTCCATCTGAACTCCTCCGTCGAAAATATTGGCGCGCGCCGCCTGCAGACGGTCATGGAGCGGGTGCTGGACGACATCTCCTATAACGCACCGGACCGCGCCGGCACGGATGTGAAGATCGATGCCGCTTACGTACGCGAGCATGTCGGCGATCTCGCACAGAATACCGACCTGTCGCGCTTCATCTTGTAATCGGGAAACGTCGTTTCCTGTCTTTGCGCAGGTAATGCAAAAACTTTGACGATCTGAACTCTCGACAGCGGGCCTTTTACTTTTTAGTGAGAGGCCCGCTTTGTTTTTTGTACGGCTTTATTCGGACAAGATTCTGGTCCAGTCAGCCGCCACGAAGACGACAGGGAAAGACGGGAAAGCAGATCGTGCGACGCCTTTTGACAAGCCTTGTGATTGCCATGACTATCGTGGGCCCGGTCCCTGCGCTTGCGGCGCAGGCTGTTCCGCCCGGAAACCGTCATGCCGAGCAGCCGGATATTCCAGGCGCTTCGGTCCGCCGCACAAAGGGCACCAAGACGACCTTCGATATCAAATATGAGAAGGTGTACGATCTCCTGTCGACCGACCATGAGCTCCTGGGCAAGATCAAGAAGGTATCAAACGCTTACGGCATCAATCCCATTCACGTGATCGGCGCGATTGTCGGCGAACATACTTATAATGTCGATGCCTATGACCGCCTGCAGGCTTACTATGTGAAGGCCGCTTCCTATGCCGGTGAGAGCTTCCGCTTTGCCTATGATGGCGAGAACGTCGACGATTTCGTCGACCGGCCGCAATTTGCCGCCTGCAACAGCAAAAGCGATTCTTACACACTTTGGACCTGCCGCGAGGATGTCTGGGAAAGCGATTTCCGTGGAAAGACCGTTGGTGGCAAGAGCTTCCCGAACAACCGCTTCAGCGCCGTCTTCTTTCAGCCCTTCTATGCAGGCCAGACCTTCGGCCTTGGCCAGGTCAACCCGCTGACGGCGTTAATGCTGTCTGATCTCGTATCCCGCGTTTCCGGCTATCCGAAGCTGAACGAGAAGAATGCCGGCTCGGTCTACAAGGCAATCATGGACCCAGACATCTCGCTTGCCTTCGTCGCCGCCTCGATCCGCAGGTCGATCGACGACTACAAGGAGATCGCCGGCATGGATATCTCCGGCAATCCGGGAGTGACAGCCACACTTTATAATGTCGGCAATTCTCGCCAGCGCGCCGCAGCGCTTGCCGCCAAGAATCGCTCCTCCGGCACGACAGTCTGGCCGGAAGAGAATTATTACGGCTGGCTGGTCAACGATAAACTGGACGAGCTGAAGGGCCTGCTCTAACTTTCGAGGCCTGCTGGGAAGACGATAGCTTCCCGCGAAAGGCTATGCTCATGGACATGCGTCCGGACCCCTTCGTACCGCCGGCACCGCTGCCGCGCACCGTGCCGCCGTCGCGGCTCGAGATCATCAGGACGATTTTCCGCAACCCGCTCGAGCTCTGGGGCGAACCATCCTATACGCTGCCCTGGATCCGCACCAATTTCTTCGGCCAGAGAACGCTGATCGTCAACGATCCCGGCCTCATCAAACATGTGCTGGTCGATAACGCCAACAATTACCGCATGTCCGATGTCCGTCAGCTCGTCCTGCGCCCGATCCTTCGTGATGGGCTCCTGACTGCGGAAGGCCCTGTCTGGAAACGCTCGCGCAAGGCCGTGGCCCCCGTCTTCACGCCCCGGCATGCCAAGGGCTTTGCCAGCCAGATGCTGCGCCAGTCGGAAGATTACGCCAGCAAATATGCCGATGTCGGCGAAGCCGGCACGATTTTCGATATCAGCACCGACATGACGGAGCTGACCTTCGCCATCCTCGCAGACACGTTGTTTTCCGGTGAGATCGTCACATCGAGCGGCCACTTCGCCGATGATGTCAACGAGCTGCTGCATCGCATGGGCCGCGTCGATCCGATGGATCTGCTGCGGGCGCCGTCCTGGGTTCCACGTGTGACACGCATCGGCGGCCAGAAGGTCCTGGAGAAATTCCGCGCCATTGTCCGCAACACCATGGATATGCGGCTTGCGAAGATGAGGGCCGACCGCAGCACGGCGCCGAACGATTTCCTGACCCTGCTGCTGGAGCAGGCCGGTCCCGATGGCCTGACGAAGGAGGAGATCGAAGACAATATCCTGACCTTCATCGGTGCGGGCCACGAGACAACCGCCCGCGCGCTCGCCTGGACGCTCTATTGCGTATCGAACAGTCCGCATATCCGCGAGGCGATGGAAGAGGAGATCGATAGGATCCTCGCATCAGGCGTAGAACCGGTTGAATGGCCGGATCTGATGCCACAGACCCGCGCCGCCTTCGAGGAGGCACTCCGCCTTTATCCGCCCGCTCCTTCGATCAATCGCGCTGCCATTGCAGATGATTCCTGGACCAGCCCCAAGGGCGAGCGTGTCGAGATCGAGGCTGGCGTCACCGTGCTCGTCATGCCTTGGACATTGCATCGTCATGAACTCCATTGGGATCGGCCGCGCGCCTATATGCCGGAACGATTCCTGCCGGAAAACCGTGCTTCCATCGGCCGTTTCCAGTTCCTGCCGTTCGGCGCCGGTCCGCGCGTCTGCATCGGCGCCACCTTTGCGCTTCAGGAAGCGGTTATCGCGCTGGCCGTCTTGATGCAGCACCACCGTTTCGATTCGACCGATCAGACGAATCCCTGGCCGGTGCAGAAGCTGACGACGCAGCCGCAAAACGGCCTTCCGATGCGCGTGACTCGCCGGACTGTTTCCAAGCCTGCATAAATCTTTCGAATTGTCGCTGAATTGACTGTGAATGAAAGCCGGGCAAAGTGGCAGCATGAAAAAAGCTGCCACTGCAAGGGAGACACCGCATGAGCCGCATTGAAAAGAATGGTCTCTTCATCGAAGCCGTCCTTCATGATTTCCTCGTGAAGGAGGCGTTGCCGGGCCTCGCAATCGATGCGGACAAGTTCTTCGCCGACTTCTCGGCGATCGTGCATGATCTGGCGCCGAAGAACCGCGCGCTGCTTTTGAAGCGCGACCAGCTGCAGGCAAAGATCGACGACTGGTATCGCCGGAACGGCGCACCGACGGATATGGACGCCTATCAGTCCTTCCTGAAAGAGATCGGCTATCTCCTGCCGGAGGGGCCGGATTTTCAGGTTTCGACTGCCAATGTCGATGCCGAGATCGCCTCTCTTGCCGGCCCGCAGCTCGTCGTTCCCGTCATGAACGCCCGCTACGCGTTGAATGCCGCCAATGCTCGCTGGGGTTCGCTCTATGACGCGCTCTATGGCACCGATGCCATCCCGGAAACGGACGGTGCCGAAAAGGGCAGCGGCTAYAACCCCAAGCGCGGCGAAAGGGTCATCGCCTGGGTGCGCAATTTCCTCGATTCCGCCGTTCCCCTCGATGGCAGCTCCTGGAAGAATGTCGGTTCCTTCGCCGTCAAGAATGGTGCTCTGGCAATTGCTGCCGTCGATGGCAAAACACTGGCGCTGAAAGATGCCGGACACTTTGCCGGCTATCGCGGCGATGCGAACGCGCCGACCCATATTCTCCTGAAGAATAACGGCATCCATATCGAAATCTTGCTCGATGCCTCGACCGCGATCGGCAAGACCGATCCGGCCCATATCTCCGACGTCTGGCTGGAATCGGCAATCACCACGATCATGGACTGCGAAGATTCCATTGCAGCCGTCGATGCCGAGGACAAGGTCGTCGTCTACCGCAATTGGCTCGGCCTCATGAAGGGCGACCTGCAGGAAGAAGTGGCCAAGGCCGGTTCGACATTCGTTCGCAAGCTCAACCCGGATATCGCCTACGCGGCCCCCGGCGGACAGAGCTTCGAACTGCATCGCCGCTCTCTGATGCTGGTGCGTAATGTCGGCCACCTCATGACCAATCCGGCGATCGTCGATCGCGATGGCAACGAGGTTCCGGAAGGCATCATGGATGCCGTAATTACCGGCTTGATTGCGCTCTACGATGTCGGCCCGTCCGGACGCCGCAAGAATTCGCGTGCCGGCTCCATGTATGTCGTCAAGCCGAAGATGCATGGCCCCGAAGAGGTCGCCTTCGCAGTCGAGATCTTCTCACGCGTTGAAGACGCCCTCGGCATGGCGCGCAACACCATGAAGATGGGTATCATGGACGAGGAGCGCCGCACGACGGTCAATCTCAAGGAATGCATCCGCGCTGCCCGCGAACGGGTCGTCTTCATCAACACGGGCTTCCTCGATCGCACAGGCGATGAAATCCACACTTCTATGGAAGCCGGCCCGATGATCCGCAAAGGCGATATGAAGCAGGCCGCCTGGATTGGAGCCTACGAAAACTGGAATGTCGATATCGGCCTCGAATGCGGCCTCTCCGGCCACGCGCAGATCGGCAAGGGCATGTGGGCGATGCCCGATCTGATGGCCGCAATGCTGGAGCAGAAGATCGCCCATCCGAAGGCTGGGGCTAACACCGCCTGGGTGCCGTCGCCGACGGCCGCTACTCTGCATGCCACGCATTATCACCAGATCAATGTCGCCAAGGTGCAGCAAGGCCTGAAGGATCGCACCCGCGCCAAGCTCGCCGACATTCTCTCGGTGCCGGTCGTTGTACGGCCGAACTGGACGCCGGACGAAATCCAGCGCGAACTCGACAACAATGCACAGGGCATTCTGGGTTACGTCGTGCGCTGGGTCGACCAGGGTATCGGCTGCTCCAAGGTGCCTGACATCAACAATGTCGGCCTCATGGAAGACCGCGCGACATTGCGGATTTCCGCCCAGCACATGGCGAACTGGCTGCACCACAAGATCGTCACGAAGGAGCAGGTCGTTGAAGCGATGAAGCGTATGGCCGCCGCCGTCGACCAGCAGAATGCCGGCGATTCGGCCTACATCCAGATGGCCGGGAATTTCGATGATTCGATTGCCTTCCAGGCAGCACTCGATCTGGTCCTGAAGGGCAGGGAACAGCCGAACGGCTACACCGAGCCGGTCCTGCATCGCCGCCGCATCGAGCTCAAGGCAAAGCAGACCGCCTGAGCCTGCCAGATACAAAAAGGCCGCCGGACTTCAAAAGTCCGGCGGCCTTTTTTATACCGAATTCAGCTTTTAGCTTACTGGATAACGATGACCTTGGAGGTGGTCTTGCCCGGACGGACGCGGCTGTAGAGATCGATCACGTCCTGGTTCATCAGGCGGATGCAGCCAGAAGAAGCGGCGGTGCCGATCGATGCCCATTCGGGGGTACCATGCAGGCGGAAGAGCGTGTCCTGGCCCTTCTCGTTGAAGAGGTACATGGCGCGTGCGCCGAGCGGGTTGGTGAGGCCTGGACCCATGCCGTCTTCGACGTACTTAGCGATTTCAGGACGACGGACGGCCATTTCCTTCGGTGGGTGCCAGTTTGGCCATTCCTGCTTCCAGGCGACATAGGCCGTGCCGGACCATGCGAAGCCCTGCTTGCCGACGCCGATCCCGTAACGGACGGCTTTGCCGTTGGGCAGGATATAGTAGAGGTGACGCTCGCGCGTGTTGACGATGATCGTGCCCGGACGCTCGTCGCTCTGGTAGCTGACGATCTGCCGGCGGAATTCCGGCTTGACGCGGTCGATCGGAATTGCCGGCAGGGAGTATCCGGCATCCGACGTTACACCGTAGGCGTCATTGAAGATTTGTGCCGTCTGAACGGTCGGACCTGCGCCCTTGTCATCGACGGACGCGGATTCGGACGTCGTGGAGCAGCCGGCCAGTGCCAGGGTCGCCAGCAGGCCAAATACAGGGAATGCATTGCGGATGCGCATGGATGACTCGTGAAGGTTTTGGGGCAAGGGAGGATAGTCTTTCGACCATCGTTGCTTATGGTTTATTTTCGATTAACTTTGCCTTTGCAAGGCTGCTGCGGTGCGACAAAATCCATCTGCGCCGCAAATTAGAAGCGCATGGCTTTTTTGCAACAATGACCAAGGCCCCCTGACACTTATCCATGACGATTTTGAGCGTTTACAATAACAATCCGTTAATCGATGGCCGGCAATCGGACAGGGCCATGATGGTCCGCCGTGGCATGCAGATTTTGCTCCACGATATGCGCCACGCAGTGCTGCCGGAACTGCCTCTGGCGAGCGGCCGCCGGGCCGATTTGATTACCATCTCTGAAAAGGGAGAGGTCTGGATCATCGAGATCAAGACGTCGATCGAGGACTTCAAGGTCGATCGTAAATGGCCGGATTACCGTCTGCATTGCGACCGGCTATTCTTTGCAACACACAAGGATGTGCCTGTCGATATATTTCCAGAGGAGTGCGGCCTTTTTCTTTCAGATGGTTACGGGGCGCATATGCTGCGCGAGGCACCTGAACACCGCCTGCCGCCGGCGACCCGCAAGGCCGTAACGCTCAACTTTTCGCGCGCAGCCGCGCAGCGGCTGATGATGGCCGAATGGGCAAACGGCAAACCGTTCAACGTGGATGATGTCTGACTATTTCGGCGCGCGTTTGGCGAGGATGCGCTGCAGCGTGCGGCGGTGCATGTTGAGCCGGCGTGCCGTCTCAGACACGTTGCGCTCACACATTTCGTAGACACGCTGGATATGCTCCCAGCGCACGCGATCCGCCGACATGGGGTTTTCCGGCAGTTCCGCCTTTTCCCCGGGCCGTTGCGTCAACGCCGCAAACACATCATCGGCATCAGCAGGTTTCGCCAGGTAATCCACAGCCCCGAGCTTCACTGCCGTCACCGCGGTGGCGATATTGCCGTAGCCCGTCAGCACTATGATGCGCGTGTCGTCGCGGCGCTGGCGAATCGCTTCGATGACATCGAGACCGTTGCCGTCACCGAGTCGTAAGTCGACCACCGCATATTTCGGCGGCCGGCCCTTGGACTTTGCCACACCTTCCGCCACCGATTCGGCCGTTTCCACATGGAAGCCGCGTGCCTCCATAGCCCGTGCTAAACGACGCAAAAACGGGCCGTCGTCGTCGACGATCAGCAGGCTCGGGTCAGGCCCGATATGCTCCTCGTTGGAGCCGGCGGAAATCTCATGGTTCTGATCTGTCATCGCTACGGTCCCGGCGGTTGAATGTCCGAATGCGTCAACCGCTTATATTCTGTTTATGCCCACAAAGTCATTTTGTCGAATTTGCGTCTATCAACACGCGCGGCCATTCGATTCGAATGCGAGCGCCGGCATTTTCCGGATCACGGTTTTCGAAAATCAAAGACGCGCCGGAGCGCTCCAGCAGCGTCTTGGCGATGAAAAGCCCCAGCCCCAGGCCTCCAGCCGTATCTTCCCTCTGCCGTTTGGTGACGTAAGGCTCGCCGATCCGCGTCAGAATATCGGGCGCGTAGCCGTTGCCGTCGTCCTCGATGACGATGAGCACCTTTTCGTGATCATGCTCGACCGTGACCGTCACCTTCTCCCGCGCATAGTCGACAGCGTTCTCGACGAGGTTGCCGAGCCCGTACATGATGCCGGCATTGCGGTCGGTAACAGGCTCGCCCCTGCGCGGGCTCTTTTCCATCAACTCCAGCTTGATGCCGAATTCGCGATGTGGCGCCACGATTTCCTCCATCATCGAGGAAAGGGGTAGCCGCCGCAGATGCGCCTCGCCCTCGGCGGAGAGCGTCGTCAGCCGGCGAAGGATGTCGCGGCAGCGCTCACTCTGACTGCGCAGAAGCTGCACATCCTCGCGGAACCGGTCGTCATTCTTGAGCTCGCGCTCCATCTCCTTGGCAACGACGCTGATCGTGGCAAGCGGCGTGCCGAGCTCATGGGCTGCGGCCGCCGCAAGCCCGTCGAGCTGGGAAAGATGCTTTTCCCGCTGCAGCACCAGCTCAGTTGCCGCCAGCGCGTCGGCAAGCTGGCTTGCTTCCATCGACACCCGATAGGCATAGAAGGCAGCAAAGGCCATGGTCGAAGCAATTGAACACCAGACGCCGAACTGCATGACATTGTGCACGTTGATTTCCATCCCGTCGAACCACGGAAGTGGAAAGGGCGAGAAGGCAAGCACGGTAATGCAGACCATCGCAAAGCCGATCAATGCAGTGCTGTAGCGGATCGGCTGTGAGGCGAAGGAAATGATGACGGGAACGCAGACCAGTGCCGCAAAGGGATTGGCAAGGCCGCCAGTAATGAAGAGCAGTGCGCAGAGCTGCAGAAGGTCGAAACCCAAAAGCGCGAAAGCGGCACGCGGCTCAAGCCGGTGAGTCGGCGGATAGCGTATCGTCAGATAGAAATTCACCGCGGCGAGTGCGGCAATCAGCGAGCAGCTGGCAACCAGCGGCAGGGGGAATTTTAACAGGAACGCGACGATGAAGACTGTTACCGCCTGGCCGATGACCGCCAGCCATCGCAATCGCACCAAAGTCTGCAGGCGTAGCCGGCGGCTGCTTAGCCTGTCTTCCCGTGTCTGGATTTCGGTCTTCTCAATCACGCCACACTCCTACAGCATCTTCCGAAAATCGGAATCGATTTCGGAAAGCTTGATGCGTAGATTCAAAGAGTTAGAGCGTCCGTTGCGCGTCCGAATGAACGCACGGCGCTCCAACGCCGCGGATTATGTACCACGGGGCTTTGCCCTTGTCGTCGGCGCCGCTTCATCAGGCTTTTCCGGCCAGGGATGTCTTGGATAGCGCCCCCGCATATCCGCGCGCACATCCTTCCACGAGCCCGCCCAGAAACCTGGCAGGTCGCGGGTCGTCTGGATCGGCCTGTGCGCCGGCGAAGTAAGCTCCAGCAGCAGAGGCAATCGTCCGCCGGCGACCGCCGGATGCTGCTTGAGACCGAAGAGCTCTTGTACCCGGATCGTCAGCGTCGGCTCTTCGCCGTCGTATTGGATCGGATGGCGTTGCCCCGTCGGCGCATCGAAATGCGTTGGTGCAAGCCGTGCGAGATCGCGCTGCAGGTCGTGCGGGACGAGTGCCATCAGTCCGTTGGAGAGCCCGGAGGCGGAAATATCCGAAAGCCCTCGCGCGTCCATCTGGAAAGGGATGAACCAGTCTTCCATGCGGTCAAGCAGTGCTTCGTCGCTCATAGCGGGCCATGGTTCACCGATCGTCCGGTGCAGGAAGCCGATCCGCTCCCGAAGCTGCAGAGCCTCCTTGGAAAAGGGAAGCTGATCGAGCCCCAGCTCCTGCAATCCCTGCGCAAGCGCCCGTACCACCGCCTCGCCCGAGGGGCGTGGAAGCGGCGCTTCCTCGAAAACGATCGCGCCGAGTCTTGTGGCCCGGCGTGCCCGCACCTGCCGACTCTGCCTGTCGAAAAAGGTCTGATCGTCCGTCCGGATTTCGCCCGGCAGCTCGGCTTCGATGTCGGCGCGGGAAACGTCCGCTGCCGCCAGAATTCTCCCCTGTGCGGCCCGACCCGTCAGATCGGCGATTACGAGCATCTGGCTGCCGGCCAGCCGCTCGGTCTCCGCAAGCTCGGCGCCTCGGCCGTTCGCCATGACATACCGCCCGCGCGCGCCGCGCTGAAGTGCGATTCGATCCGGGAACGCATGCAGCAGAAGCCTTCCTGCGAGAGCAGGTTCAGCGCTCGAAACCCTATTGAAACCTTCTGAGAGCCTCCCTGCGAGCCGTCTCGCAGCCTCGGCCCTTTCGCCTTTTTCACCTTTGAACCGTCGCAGACGCTCCTCCAGATCGATGCCAGTGCCGCCGAGCCCCTGCTCGGTCAGCAGCACGGATATCAGCGCCGCATCCCTGGCATGACCCGATTCGCCAGCCGAAACCACCATGGCGGCCAGCCGCGGCGGCAGGGCGAGGTCGCGCATCACCTTGCCTCGCGCCGTCAACGCACCGTTTTTGTCCAGCGCCCCAAGCTGCGCCAATAGCGCGCGTGCTTCCTTGATTGTCGTCTCCGGCGGTTGATCGACAAAAGCGAGCGATTTCGTATCCTGAACGCCCCAATGGGCGAGATCGAGCACGAGACCGGAAAGATCGCTGGAAAGGATCTGCGGTGGCGTGAAGGCCGGAAGTGCCGCCGTCTGACCCTGATGCCATAGGCGGATCGCGATGCCAGGTTCTGTCCTTCCCGCGCGGCCGGCGCGCTGATCGGCCGAAGCGCGTGACACCCGCACTGTTTCCAGCCGCGTGATGCCCGTCGATGCCTCGAAGACCGGCGATCGCTGCAGCCCGCTGTCGATCATGATCCGCACGCCGTCGATGGTGATCGAGGTTTCAGCAATTGAGGTCGCAAGCACGATTTTGCGCGTGCCTGGTGCCGCGGGGCGGATCGCCGCGTCCTGCTCATTCTGGCTGAGATTGCCATAGAGCGGCGCAATCAGCGTCTCGGCGCCGAACCGCCCCTCGAGCCGCTCTGCCGTCCGGGTGATCTCCGCCTGGCCAGGAAGGAAGGCGAGAATCGATCCGGATTCGCTCGCATGAAAACCGGCGATCGCCCGCACCATCGCGTCTTCAATGCGCTCGCCGCCCGGCCGGTCCTGATAACGGATATCAATCGGAAAGCTTCGACCCGTACTCTCGATAACAGGCGGATGATTAAGCAGTGCAGCGACCCGTTCGACATCGAGCGTGGCCGACATCACAAGGATACGTAGGTCCTCGCGAAGCGCCGATTGAACGTCGAGCGCCAGCGCAAGGCCGAAATCGGCATCCAGCGACCGCTCGTGGAATTCGTCGAAGATGACGGTGGAGACTCCGGAGAGTTCGGGATCATCGAGGATCATACGGGCGAAGACGCCCTCGGTGACAACCTCGATCCGCGTCCTGGCCGATATCCTGTTATCCAGGCGCATGCGGTAACCGACCGTTTCGCCCACCTGCTCGCCGCGTAGGGACGCCATCCGGCTCGCCGCGGCACGCGCCGCCAGCCGGCGGGGCTCCAGCAGGATGATCTTCCCGTCGTCGCGCCAAGGTTGGCCAAGCAGATGAAGCGGTACCAGCGTCGTTTTGCCGGCGCCTGGAGGAGCCGAAAGCACGGCTCGCTTCTCCTTGCCAAGCGCCGCGCTGATATCAGGCAGCACATGCGAAACCGGAAGCTCCGGCAAAGAAGGCGTCGTCTTCACTTTCGGGCCGTCACCATTTCATAGGCAAGGATGGCGGCCGCCAGATCCTCGAGCGCTGCGCCGACGGATTTGAAGAGGGTAATCTCTTGTGCATCTTTCCGCCTGTCACAGGCGCCCG